>CBDTUS010000046.1:0-21604 GCA_965363725.1 uncultured bacterium
CGAGGCGGCCAACTGGATCGCCAACGAGGCGGTGCAGGTCTTCGGCGGCAACGGCTACTCCAAGGAGTACCCGGTGGAGCGCCACTTCCGGGACGCCAAGATCACCGAGATCTACGAGGGCACCAGCGAAGCCCAGCGGATGGTGATCAGCAGCATGGAACTGAAGAAATAGGTTGTGCCGCGGCCGCCGGGCGATCTTGCCACCCGGCGGCCGCGGCCGTGTTTGAACGGTTATAAAACCGTGGTATGATGCCCGCGCTTGGCCGGTGCCCCCCGTCTTTTTCCCCAACAGGAGATGTCGATGACCAGGAGAATCCTTCCCTCACCGCAGGTCGCCCTTCTTGGCCTTCTTCTCACCTCCTCCCTGGCCCTCGTTTGGGTTCCGCCGTCAGCAGCGGCCCAGGGCCTGAATTCCGGGGTCGAACCCATTTCCCTGGCGGAGCTCTTTCCCGAGGCCGTTTTCGATCCAGCCCTTCCTACCCAGGAGTCCGTCACCGGCGTTGCCCCCGGGCAACGCCCGTTGCGCCCCGAGGAGGTCCTGGATTATTTCGCGGCATTGGCTGACGCCTCGCCCCATGCCAGGTTGGTGGAATTCGGGCGCACCCACGAGGGGCGCCCGCTGGTGGTCCTGGCGGTTTCCGACGAAGCGACCATCGCGGACCTGGAGGGATTCAAGGCCAACCACCGCAAATTGCTGGATCCACGTGGCGGCGACTTGCCGACAGCCGAGGATCTGGCTGGCACCAGGGCCGTGGCCTGGCTGGCCTACGGTATCCACGGCGACGAACTAAGCAGCACCGACGCGGCCGCAAGCGTGGCCTATCGCCTGGTGGCCGGAACCGATGATGTGGCGCTCAAGCTCAGAAGCCGCCTCCTGGTCCTGATCGATCCCTGCGAAAACCCTGACGGACGCTCTCGCTATCTTTCCCAGATCTCCTCGTTCGCCCATCGCACCGCCAACCCCGACCAGGATGATCTCTCCCATGCCTCGGTCTGGCCCTGGGGTCGGGGCAACCACTACCTGTTCGACATGAACCGCGACTGGTTCACCATGACCCAGCCCGAAAGCGCGCGCAGCCGTGAGGTCGCCCACTGGTTGCCCCAGGTGCTGGTCGACAGTCACGAAATGGGGGCCAACGCGACGTACCTGTTCCCGCCACCACGGCATCCGTTCAATCCACACCTGCCTCCGAACACGCGCAAGTGGGAGAGAATTTTTTCCGACGACCAGGCCCGTGCTCTCGACGCCCGTGGCTATCCCTACTACACCGGCGAGTGGAACGAGGAGTTCTTTCCCGGTTACGGGTCCTCCTGGTCTTCCTACCAGGGTGCGGTGGGGATCCTCTACGAGATGTCCCGCACCTCGGGCACGCTGGTCCGCAAACGAGGGGGCACGGTGCGGACCTTCGCCCAGGCGGTGGAGCACCAGACGACTTCCTCCCTGGCCAACCTCGTGACCCTGGCTTCGGATACCGGCGCCGTCCTGGCCGACCAGATCGCTGTGCGGGCGGCCGCCGTCGACCGGGGGCGCAAAGGGATCCGGGCCTGGATCTATCCTCCGGATCTGCACGATCCCACGCGGGTGGAACGATTCGCCGCCCTGCTGACCGACCAGAACATCGAGGTCCACCGCCTGTCGGGCGATCCGGTCCAGGCTGGTTCTTTGGTGGACGCCCGCTCGGGTGAGAAGCTCAAACGGGAACTGCCGGTCGGCACCATCATGGTGCGCATGGACCAACCGGGCGGTTTCATGGTCCGGGCCCTCCTGGATCCCCATGTGCCGATGGATCACGGTTTTTTCCTTGAAGAGCGGGAGTACCTTGAAAAGGGCAAGGGGAGCCGCTTGTACGAGACCACGGCCTGGTCGCTGGCCCTGGCTCGAGGGCTTCCGGCCCTGTGGTCAGAGAAGATTCCGGGTGGGAATTGGGAACCCTGGACTTCGGTGGCCGCGGCCCCGGCGCCAAAACCGGTGGTCGCCGATTTCGGATCCCTGGTGCTGGAAGGCCGGGCGGACGTGACACCGCAGATCCTGGTCGACCTGCTTCAGGCCGGAGTCACCGTCCGCGTCTCCCGCAAACCATTCACCGTGGGTGGCCAGGCCTTTGGTCGTGGGGCCCTCATCTTGCGGGCCGAAGGCAACCGGCCCGACCTGGCCGCCATTGTCGATGAGGTGGCGGTCCGTTACGGTGTCGCCTTTCATCCGGCTGGGACCTCGAGGGCGGAGGATGGCCCCGATCTCGGCGGGCCTCAATATCCGGTCCTGGTGGAACCCCGCGTGGGCGTGCTGACGGGCATGCCCGTTTCACCCTCCGAATACGGGTATGTCTGGCATCTGCTGGATCAGGAGGTGGACCTGCGCTTCAGCAGCCTGGACGTGGGCCGCTTCCGGCGTACGGATCTGTCCCGCTACAACGTTCTTGTCTTTCCGGAGATCTATGGTGGTGCGGCCATGTACCGCCAGCTCCTGGGAATGGGGGGGATGGAGAGTCTGAAATCCTGGATCGAGGCCGGCGGGACCGCCATCGGCCTCGGGGGTGGCGCCCGCCTGCTGGCCGACCCGGAAACCGATCTGACCCGAGCCCGCTTCCGCGACCACGTCCGGGAGACCTTCCCTTCGCCGGTGTGGAGCATTTCAGCGGTCGAAGCGGAGGCGGCCGGTCCCATGTCGGCCACCGGGCTGAGGGTGTCGGCCCCTGATTCCGCCGGGGACATGGGAAAAACCGCCGAGACCCGACGAACATCACCCTATGATATCGCCCCCCTGCTCGGCCCCGGCGCCCGGTTCTTTGCCGAGGGCATCGTGCAGGGAACACCGCTGGAAACCATTCCGGTTCCCCTGGGAAAGTGGCTCGCACCCACCCTGCCGCCGGGCCGGCTGGTCCCCGATCCCGAAGACCTGGCCCAGGCCGACAACCGGTTGCGGCGTTTCATGCCCCAGGGCGCGATGCTGCGGGCCGAGCTCGACGAGGAATTCTGGTTGAACTTCGGCCTGCCCGGCGAGATTACCGTGTGGTTCGGGGCCGACGACAGCATCATCGGGGCCCCGGGTGTGAGCGTGGCTGCCCGTTTCCCGGAGGCGAACCGGCTCCATCTGGGTGGCCTGCTGTGGCCGGAAGCGGCTGCGCGCCTGGCGCACACTGCCTACGCGACCCGGGAGAGACGGGGGCGGGGCCAGGTGATCCTGTTTGCCGACCATCCCGGATTCCGGCGCTGGATGAAAGAATCCGAACGCATGCTGTTGAATGCGATCCTACTTGGGCCCGGACTGGGCACACGCTGGTCCTCGCCCTGGTAGGGACGTGCCCATAGAAAAATTGTGAGGGGCGGAGAACCTGCTTCACCCCCACCAGACCTGGAGAGAACCATGAATTTCGACCTCAGTGAAAACCAGAAGATGATGCGCGACATGGTGCGCGATTTTGCCACCCAGGAAATTGCGCCCATCGCCCACCGGATGGATGTCGAAGCCGCCATGCCCGACGACCTGATCGCCAAGATGCGGGACAATGGGTTCTTTGGTTTGTCTTTCCCGGAGAAATACGGCGGGTTGGGCGTGGACACTCTCACCTACTCGCTGGTGGTCGAGGAGTTGGCCCGGGCCAGCGCCGGCGTGTGCGTGATGGTCACGGTGCACAACAGCGTGGGGTCCTACCCCTTGGCGATGTTCGGCACCGAAGAGGTCAAAAAAGAGTTTCTGCCGCGCATGGCGGCCGGAGAAATCGCGGCCTTCTGTGTCTCCGAGGCGGGTGCGGGCAGCGACGCGGCGGGTCTGGCGGCGACCGCCCGCAGGGACGGCGACGACTACGTCCTCAACGGCAGCAAGGCCTGGGTGACCAACGGCGAGCGCGCTTCCTTCTACGTCATTCTGGCGCGTACTCCGGGTACCACGGGGCACAAGGACACTCACGCCTTCATCGTGGAACGCGATACGCCGGGCCTGTCGGTGGCGAAGAAGGAGGATAAGATGGGACTGCGGTGCAGCGACACCGTGACCATCGACCTGGACGAGGTCCGGGTGGCGGCCAACCAGCTGCTGGGCGGTGAAGGCGAAGGCCTGCGCATCGCCCTGACCGCCCTGGACGGCGGCCGCATCGGCATCGCCTTCCAGGCCCTGGGGATAGGCCAGGCCTGTTTCGAGGAGTCGATCAACTACGCCCGCGTCCGCGAGCAGTTCGGCAAGACTCTGGCGGCCCAGCCGGTGATCCAGAACATGATCGCGGACATGGGCACGGACCTCGAGGCCGCCCGCATGATGGGTTACCAGGCCTGCTGGTTGAAGGACGAGGGACGCCCCTTCACCAAGGAAGCGGCCATGGCCAAGGTGATGTCCACCGAGGCGGCCTGGCGTGCCGCCGACACCGCCGTGCAGATCCACGGGGGCTACGGCTATTGCAAGGAATATCCGGTGGAAAGGTACTACCGGGACGTGCGCGTCACTCGCATCTATGAAGGGACCAGCGAGATCCAGCGGCTGGTCATCGCGCGCAAGCTGTTGGCGGAATACTGACCCTCAGATCCCGCAACGCCGGATCTCCCAGATCCAGGCCAACAGGAACAGGAGAACCGCCAGGACCCTGGCGGTTCTTTTTTCCCGGGGAGTCCACACCACGTCCCGCCTCAGTCGGGGCACGAAGGTGGCGATCAATCCGAACACCAGCCAGATGCCGAAGACCACCAGGCCTCCGGTGACGAGGGGGTTGTAGACGACTGCCTCGGATAAATTGCCCTGGACCAGGGCGACCGCGGCATGGGTTCCGCCGCAGGTGGGACAGGGCAGACCGGTGAGGTCGCGCAGGGGGCAATGGGCCAGGCGCAATACCAAATCGGACCGAAGCAGGACCGCGAAGAGGCCGAGGACCGACATGATGCCGAAGGGGAATACCAGCAGGCGGGGCCAGGGGGATGTTTCAGGAACCAGGCGCATGGCCGCTGCTCAACTCAGGCCCATCATCACCAGGATGGCGCTCACGCTGATGAAGGACAGGCACAGGACCATCGGGGCCACCACCGCCACGACGGCCTTCCAGGGTTCGGTTTCATGGATGCTGTACAGGCCCACGATGGTGATGAACAGTCCCCACAGAACGCCGATCACGCTGCCGCAGAAGGGCACCAGGGTCAGAATGCTGGCGGCTTCGCCGTAGGCGGCCACCCGGAAGGTGGCTTCGAAACCGAGTCTGTTGCCGCCCACCAGCATCAGCATCAGGTGGATGAGGCCCGCCTTGAGGAAGACGAGAATGGCCACGGTGATGGGGCTGAACAGGAAGGCGAAGAAGGAATAGAGCGGGCCCTTGAAAACCTCTTCCAGGTCCTCGGCCACGAACATCTGGAGCGAACTGCCCGCCAGGGACCACATCCAGACGAAGAAGGCGGCGACCACGCCCAGAACCAGCGCGAAATAGAGAGGCTGGTTGAGCCCCACCTGGGAGGGCATGCGGTGGAAAAAGGTCTGGGGGGTCAGCAGGACATCCTTGATGGTCAGGTACAGGCCGTTGAGAAACCCGAACCGCTCGCGGCGTTCCCAGGGCGGCAGGAGCAGGCCTTCGGTGCCCGAGGTGCCGAAACCTTCATCGACGTTCTCGTCGAAGCCGCCGGTCCCGTATTCGTCTGGTCCGTTGCCTGGGTTCAAGGCTCAATCTCCGTGGTTTATTTTCCGGCCCATCTGACGGGCGTTCCGGATCCCGTGCTTACTACGGAATCGGGCCCGCTCCGTTGCAAATCTGTTCCCCGCCTGCCGATTCCAGGAGAAATTTGCCACATCCCCGGATAGGGAACAAGCCCCAATAGGGCGATCGCTACTTCGACAGCACGTCGATTTCTCCCTCGGTACGGGCGATGACCACGGCGCCGCAGCTGTCGCTCCACACATTCACCGCCGTCCGGCACATGTCCAGCAGGGGGTCGATGGCCAGGATCAGGGCCAATCCCTCCAGGGGCAGTCCCACCGCTTCGAGGATCACCGAGATCATCACCAGACCGGCGGCGGGGATCCCCGCGGCGCCGATGCTGGCCAGCAGCGCAGTCAGGACCACGACGGCCTGGGCCACGAAACCCAGTTCCACGCCGTAGGCCTGGGCGATGAACATGGCAGCCACGCATTCATAGAGGGCGGTGCCGTCCATGTTGATGGTGGCGCCCAGGGGCAGCACGAAACTGGTGACCCGATTGCTGACTCCCGCACGGTTTTCGACGCGGTCCATGGTCAACGGCAGGGTGGCCGAGGAGCTGCGGGTGCTGAAAGCGGTCAGAAGGGCCGGCATCATGACCCTGGCCTGCCGCAGGGGGGACACCCGGCCGAGAGCCCGGACCAGGATGGGCAAGGTCAGGGCGGCATGGAAGGCCAGGGCGGCCAGAACCGTCAAGCCGTACTTGGCCAAGGGAGCGAAAGCCGAAAAACCGCTGCTGGCGGTGATCTTGGCCATCAGTCCGAAGATACCGATCGGTGCGGTGGCGATGACCCAACCGGTGATCTTCATCATGGCCGCGAACAGGGCTTCCCAGAAGCCGAGCTGGGCCTGCTTGTGTTTTTCGGACAGCGTCGTGATCGCCAGCCCGAAGATCACGCAGAAGAAGATCAGGGGCAGCATCTGGCCTTCGGCCGCGGCGGCGACCGGATTGTCCGGCACCATGCGCTGGATGATGTTCACGAGGTCGCCGGCGCCACGCCCGGCGAGCTTTTCCGCCAGTTCCGCCGGAGGTTCGCCGAGGCCCATCCGCTGGCCGACCGGGATTCCGTCGATGATCCCGGGATGGACGAGGTTCACCAGGACCAGTCCCGTCAGGATCGCCAACAGGCTGGTCGTGATGTACCAGGCGAAGGTCTTGCTGAACAGCCGCCCCAAGCCCCGGTTGGCGCCGACACCGGCCACGCCGGAAATGATCGAACCGGCCAGCAGGGGCACGATCACCATCTTCAAGGCTCGCAGGAAGAGGGTGCCCAGGAAATCGAACACCGCGTAGGGTTCGAGACCGCCGACAATGGTGGTCCCACGGGGCCAGATCAGGCCGGCGCCCACGCCCAGGACCAGGGCCATCAGGATCTGCCAGTGGAGCGCGTACTTGCGGGTCATGGGTGATTGTCCTCGGTTGGTGGATCTGCGTTTGCCGGCAGTCTAGAGCACCCGCCGCCCGCCCTCAAGACAATAGGTTGGGACGCCTCTGGAGGAGGGGGATAAAGAGGATGGCCAAACCGCCCCGCGGTGATAGAATGTGCGGATTGTTGAAGCATCCCATCCCATCATTCCTGGAGGAATCCCTACATGCGTTGGACCGTCACCCGGACAGCCGCAGCCGACACCGCGGGCGAACTGCTGGTTTTTCCCGTTTTTCAGAAAGATGACGCCGCCCTCCTCCAGCCCCTGCAGAAGGCGACCCGCGGATGTGAGGGGGGAGGCGCGGCCCTGGCCGCCCTGGTGCGCAAGGGCGGATTCACCGGCAAGACCGAATCGCTGCTGCCGGTGCCCTGTGCGGGGGTCAAGGCGGGCTGGATCCTGATGGCTGGCCTGGGATCGGTGGAGGAGGCCGGTCTGGAGACGCTGCGCAAGGTGGCGGGATTGGCCGCCAAACGGGCCCGAGCCATGCAGGCTGCCCGGGTTCTGGTGCAGGCTCCCGCGGCCGGCGCCCTGGGATTCGACGACCGGGCTTTTGCCCGCTGCTGGGTAGAGGGAGCCGAAATGGCCCTGACCCCCGTTGGCGAACTCAAGACGGGAGGGTCGAAAAAACCGACGCTGCCCAAGCAGGTGAAAATCCTGACCGAGGGCAAGCGGGCTACTGCCATGCGTGAAGGCGCCACCGAAGCGGAGGCCTTCGCCGCTGGCTGCCAGTTTGCGCGCCATCTGGTCAATCTGCCGCCGAACATCCTGACGCCCCGGGAAATGGCAGCCCAGGCCCGCCGTATGGCCCGGGCCGAAGGTTTGTCCTGCCGAATCCTCAACGTCGCGCAGATGAAGAAGCTCAACATGGGGGGCATCCTGGGGGTGGGGCAGGGCAGCCGACAGGCCCCCCACCTGATCGACCTGCACTACAAGGCGCCCGGCGCCGCGGGCCGCAAGGCGCCCACGGTCGCCCTGGTGGGCAAGGGCATCACCTTCGATTCAGGCGGTATCTCGCTCAAGCCGGGGGCCGGCATGGATCTCATGAAGAGCGACATGGGAGGTGGAGCGGCGGTCCTGGGTGCGGGCCTGATCGCGGCCCGGCTCAAGCTGCCGGTCAACCTGCGCGTCATCGTGCCGACCGCCGAAAACATGCCGGACGGGCTGGCCGTCAAACCCGCAGACGTGATCACCATGGCCAGCGGTAAAACGGTGGAGGTCCTGAACACCGACGCCGAAGGCCGGCTGATCCTGGCCGACGCCCTGTGGTACGCCGGGCGCGACAAGCCGGACTACATCATCGACGCGGCCACGCTGACGGGCGCCTGCGTTGTCGCCCTGGGTTTCCATTTCGCTGGGCTGATGTCCAACAGCAGCACGCTGATCGACGCCCTCAAACAGGCCGGCGGCGAAACCTTCGAGCGGGTCTGGCATCTGCCGATGGTGGACGAGCACCGCAAGGAGGTGGAGGGCACCTGGAGCGACCTGCAGAATCTCGGCAAGGGGAGAGAGGGCGGAGCCCTGACCGCCGCGGCGTTCCTGGCCCATTTCGTCGACGATGAAACGCCCTGGGCCCACCTGGACATCGCCGGACCTTCCTATTCCACCTCGGCCCGCGCCACCGGGCCCAAAGGAGGCACGGGATTCGGGGCGAGGCTGATGGCCCGGGCCGTGCAGATCCTTGTCTCCTGAGGAGACGCTGACCGCCTTTCCCCCGGCCGAAAGGCTGGGCGACGTCAGCCGGCGTCGCCTCCTGGCGACCATCACGGGCCTGGCGACGCCCGTGGTACTCGGTCAAATTTCCCAAACCCTGATGGGTTTGGTCGACACGGTCATGGTCGGTCGCCTGGGCGAAGGCCCGCTGGCGGCCGTGGCCGTTGCGACCCTTCTTTTTTCCGCCATCGCGATGAGCATCAAGGCCGTGGACGTGGCCGCCCAGTCGTTCACCGCCCGCCGCATCGGCCAAGGGCGTGACGGTGAGGTGGGGTCGATCCTCGCCACCGCCGTGACGGTCAGCCTCGGCGCCGGCGCGGTCTTCATGCTGGTAGGACTGCTGTGGCCCGGGTGGCTGATCAGCCTGGTGACCGGTGATCCCGAAGTCCGTGAACTGGGCCGCTCCTATCTGATCTATCGCTACGCCGGCATGCTCCCCTTGCTGTTCTTCTTCCAGGCCAAAGCCGTGTTCGACGGCATCGGCTGGACCCGGATCGGCATGGGCGTCGGGATCGGCATGAATCTGGTAAACGTGCTGTTGAACTGGATCCTGATCTTCGGGAATCTGGGCGCCCCGGCCATGGGAGTCGCCGGCGCCGCGCTGGCCAGTTCCCTGAGCGCCCTGCTGGCCGGGCTGGTCATCCTGGTGTTCCTGCTGCGCCCGAAGACACGCCACCGTTTCCGGATCCTGTGCCGCACCAATTTCCAGGTCCGCCTCATCCGGCCCTTCCTGGAAATCGGCTGGCCGCCGGCCCTGCAGACCTTCGGCATCGTGGTCGGGTTCCTGATCTTCTACTTCATCCTGGGCCGGATCTCGATCATCGCGGTGGCCGCGGCCAACGTGGTGATGCGGATCGCCTCGCTCAGCTTCATGCCCGGCGTGGGGGTGGGCGCGGCCGTGCAGACCCTGGTGGGACAATCCCTGGGCCGCGACGACCCGCGCGGCGCCCGGCGCTCGTCCTGGTACGGGGTGGGGCTGTCGATGGTATTCATGGGTATATTCGGGGTATTCTTTCTGGCCGTTCCCGGCCCGATGATGCGCCTGTTCTCCGATAGCGAGGAACTGATCGCCGCCGGGGTGCCCATCCTCAGGCTGATGGGACTGGTCCAGCTGATCGACGCGGTGGGGCTGACCCTGGCCGGCGCCCTGCGGGGCGCCGGGATGACCCGGGCCGTCATGCTGGTGGACATCTGCACGGGATTCGGATTGCTGCCGCCGCTGGCCTATCTTTTCGGCGTGGTGATGAACGGCGGACTGATGGGTGCCTGGCTGGCGCTGCTGACCTGGTTCACCCTGTACGCGGTGGGCATGGTCCTGCTGTTCCTCAGGAGCAACTGGGAGGAGGTGAAGATTTGAACGCGGAGGACATGTTCGCCCAACCGGCCGCATCCGAGCGCGAGGTGCTGACCGTCCGGCAGGTCAACGAGGAGATTGCCGAGGCCATCGAGCGGGCCTTCCCGCGGACGGTGTGGGTCCGGGGCGAGGTCCAGCGGCTGCCGAGCGACGCCGATCGCCGCACGCATGTCTATTTCGAACTCCATGAAACCGGAGGCAGCGGAGCCGCCGAGTACCAGATCTCCACCTCCTTGATGGGGTGGGACAGGCAGCGCTTCGGGCTGGGCCGCTACCTCGACGGCACCGACCCCGATTTTCAGATCGCCAACAAGATCGAGGTCTGCCTCGAGTGCAAGGTCGACTTCTACGCCAAGTTCGGCAAGATGAGCTTGAAGGTGGTCGGGGTGGACAAAAGCTTCGCCCTGGGACGTCTCGAAGCCCGGCGCCGGGAGATCCTGGCTTTCCTCAAGCGGGAGGACCTCCTGGAACGGAACGCCGGGCTGCCGCTGCCCGAACTGCCGTTGAAGGTGGGGTTGATCACCTCGCCCGGCAGCGCCGCCGAGCGAGACTTCATGACCGGCCTGCAAGCCAGCGGTTGGGCTTTTCAGGTCTCCTTGCACGGCGCTAAGATGCAGGGTGAGCAGACCCAGCCGGAAGTGGTCCGGGCCCTGAAAGTCCACACCGCCGCCGGCGTCGATGTCATCGTGATCACCCGGGGGGGCGGCTCGCGGGCGGACCTGTCCTGGTTCGATCAGCAGGAACTGGCCGTGACCATCGCCGAATGTCCGGTGCCCGTGATCACGGCCATTGGGCACGAGGTCGACACCTCCATCGCCGATCTGGTGGCCCACCACGCCTGCAAGACGCCCACCGCGGCGGCCGAGTTCCTGGTCGCGAAGGTGGATGAGGCGGCCGCCAGGCTGCAGTCGGCCGCCGATCGTCTCGGCGAAGCGGTGGATGATCTGCTGACCGTGTCGGCCGAGCGAATCGATCTGGCCGACCGCCTGGCCAGGGCCGCCGAAGGGGTGCAGCTCCGGGCCATGCTCCGGTACCAGCAGGTGGCCGGGCGCCTGCAGGACAAGGTGGCCCGGCACCTGGCCGCCCGGACCGCCGTGCTGGCGGGATTACGGTCCCGCCTGGGCACCGCGGCGGTGAAAAGAACCTCCGGAGCCCGCGAACGGCTGGGGATCCTCCGCAGCGGGATTTCCCGGGCGGCGGTCACTCGGACGGTGGAGGCCGGGCAGCGGGTGGCCGGCCTGGCCGGCCGGCTGGGCCGTGAGGCGAGGCGACCGACGGGGGCCCAGGGCGCCCGGTTGGACGGCCTTGCCACCCAGGCCCGGCTGATGGACCCGCGCCGACTGCTGGCCCGCGGATACACCATCACGGTGGACGAGGCGGGGCAGGCGGTGACGAGGGCGGCCGCCCTGGCTTCCGGCGACGTGATCGGCACCCGGTTCCACGACGGACAGGTGCGCAGCATCGTTCAACCCGGCGAAGGAACGTCGTCCGGCGGTAGTAAGGGAAAAGGGCGTGGTCGAAAGAGTGGCTCGAAAAAAAAGGATACGGGCCAGGACCGCTTATTTTAATGCATAATTTTGGTCCTCCCTGCCCACCGGGGTGGGGAAAGGGGGAGAAGGAAATGAAAATCGCGATGATCATTCTATTGACGGTCCTCGTCCTGCCTCTGGACACTCGTTCCGAGGAAATTCCCGAGGACGGAGGTTCCGAATATTCCCAGCAGGCTCTCCGGGTGAAGTACAGCTTCTTCAGCACCAATATCGTTCAAGGGCATGAGAGCAACAAAATCGCCGGCATGGGCATGTTCGGCGGCGACGTGGATTTTCTCAGCGAGCGGGAAGATGAAATTGGAATCAAATTCCGCTCTTACCGGTCCAAGAAGACCACCAGTGGCATGCTGTACTTGCTGAGCCTGGGGGCTATCGTCGGTTCAATGCTGACCTATGACCAGTACACTGACGACAACGGGACGTCGACGGCTCTCCTGGTGGGGTCGTTGGGGTTGTTATTCGGTGGAGCCGCCGTGGATGTCAGCGCCCACGAATCCCTTTCCCAGACCATCTGGATGTACAATGGAACCCTTAACACTGATGGCCCCCTCCTGGGGCTCGGGCAGGAGAAGGAACATGGCGAAACGCACCAAGAACCCGACCTTCGGTGAAGCGGTCGCGGAGGTCGAGCGGATCCTCGCCGACCTGGAGCAGGACGAAGTTGACATCGACCGCCTGAGCGGAGAGGTCAAGCGGGCCGTCGAGCTGATCCAGGTGTGCCGGGAGAAACTTGAGAAGACCGACGGCGAGGTACGCGAACTGGTGGCCGGACTCGAACGGAAGGACCAGGACGAGGAAACCGACGCGGGTTCCGGAGAGGATCTGCCCTTCTGATGGAACCCCTCATCCAGGTCCGCGACCTGACCAAGGACTACAAGCTGATCAAGAAGCGCGAAGGGGTCACCGGCGGGTTGGTGGACCTGATCCGGCCGCGCAAGGAACTCCTGCGTGCCGTGGAAGGAGTGTCCTTCGACATCCCCCCCGGAGAGATGGTTGGCTACATCGGGGCCAACGGGGCTGGCAAGTCCACGACCATCAAGATGCTGACCGGCATCCTGACTCCGACCTCGGGCAAGGTCACCGTGGGGGGGCTGGTGCCCTGGAAACAGCGCCAGCAGTACACCCGGCACATCGGGGTGGTCTTCGGTCAGCGCACGCAGCTGTGGTGGGATCTGGCCGTGGTCGAATCCTTCCGGCTGCTGCAGAAGATCTACGAAGTGGACGACGAGACCTACGACCGCCAGATGAAACTCTTCGACGAACTCCTGGACGTGGGGGAGTACCTGCATCAGCCGGTCCGCAAGCTCTCCCTCGGCCAGCGCATGCGCTGCGACCTGGCCGCGGCCTTGTTGCACCGTCCCCGGATCCTGTTCCTGGACGAACCCACCATCGGGCTGGATGTCCTGGCCAAGGAGAACGTCCGGGTCTTTTTGCGGGAAATCTGCGAGCGGGAGGGTGTGACGGTGATCCTGACCACCCATGACCTGGGCGATATCGAACAGCTGTGCAAGCGGGTGATCATCATCGACAAGGGCAAGGTCCATTTCGACGGTGACCTGGATGATCTGCGCCGCCGCGTGGGCCGCCTGGTGCGGATGAAAATCGAATTGCGCGACAACGCCACCAGCGCCGAACTGGCGGCTATCACCGCCGGACTGCCCGTGACCTGGGAAGAGGGGGAGGGACGGCTTCATTACGCCGAATTCAACCGGGTCGAGGTGCCGGGAGCCGAAGTGATCAAGCGACTGGTCAACGAGCGGCACGTGTCGGAGTTGCACATGGACGAACCGGCCATCGACGAAGTGGTCCGCGAGATCTACCGGCAGGGCGGGCAGGAGGCCTCGTGATCCAACTGGTGTTGAAAAAGCTGAACCCCGCGATCCTCGAGCCCTGGCACCGCACACGGATCGCCTCGATGGGCCTGTATTTCAACTTCATCCGCCTGGCGTTCCTGAAGTTCCTGGCGTACCGCCTGCGCTACTACACCGGTGTGATCAGCTACACGATATTCATTGCCGGACACTACTACCTCTACACCGCGCTGTTCGCCAGCCGGGTGGCGGAATCCGGCGACACTTCCATCGGCGGGCTGACCATCAGCCAGATGATCACCTTCGTGGCCATCAGCTGGATCGGGCGAAGCTTCTATTTCAACAACATCGCCCAGCAGCTGATGCGCATGATCGTCGACGGCGAAATCGCTATGCACCTGATCAAGCCCTTCAACGTGCAGACCGTGATGATGTTCGAGGCCGTCGGCGAGGCGGGTTTCCGCCTGCTGATGTTCACCCTGCCGATCATGGTGGTGGTGGTGCCGGTATTCCATATCGGAGGCCCGCCCGAGCCCGTGCTCTACCTGTGGACCTTTTTGAGTTTCTGCCTGGCGCTGGTTGTCCACAGCCAGATCAATTTTCTGTTGGGCTGCCTGGCCTTCTACATGAAGAACATCCAGGGCGTCCTGCGGGCCAAGATGGTGAGCATGGATTTTTTGACCGGGGTCGTGGTGCCCTTCACTTTTTTTCCCGAATGGTTCCAGCGGGTGGTGGAATGGCTGCCCTTCCAGGCCATCAGTTACATCCCGGTGACCATCTACCTGGGCAAGCGGCCGGGCCACGAACTCTACCTTGCCATTCTGATCCAGGTGGCCTGGGCCGTGGGCCTTTTCGTGGCCGGGCGTCTGGTTTGGCGGTTTTCCGTCCGCCGAGTCGAAGTGCAGGGGGGGTGAAATGAAAGAGACCGGAACCAACTGGGCCACCATTCCCCAGCGTGGGTTTGTTTCCCGAAGTCTTTGGCAGGCAAGGATATTCGGGGCCTACTTCGCGCAGTTCGTCAAGATGCGCTTGGCCTACCGGATGGATTTCATGGTCGACACCCTGGCCGTTTCCTTCAGCATGGTGATCCAGCTGGCGGTGCTGTCGACCCTCTTCAGCAAGGTGAAAGCGCTTCAGGGCTGGTCCTTCGAGGAGGTGCTGTTCATCTATGCCTTCAGCCTGCTTCCCTTGGGATTTTTCAATCTGGTCAGCATCAACCTGTACCGTTTCAGCGACCAGTACATCATTCAGGGCAAGTTCGACCGGGTGCTGCTGCGGCCGGTGGGCACCCTGGCGCAGGTCATGTTCGAGTCCTTCAACGTTTCGGGCCTAAACGAGATCCTGCTGGGCATCGTTTTGATGATTTATTCCGGAATGAAACTTGGGCTGGATTTCGGTGTACAAGACGTCTTGATCCTGGCGATCCTGGTCCCGTCCGCTTCCCTGGTCTACATGGGGGTGTTCCTGCCATCACCTCGGTGTCTTTCTGGCACGAGGACAGGATGGGCCTGGCGCCTCCAGTCTACAACATCATCCGGTTCAGCAGGTTTCCGATCACGATCTACAGCCTGCCCATCCGGATTTTCCTGACCTTCGTGCTGCCGTTCGCCTGGGTGGCCTTTTTCCCGGCGACCTGGTTTCTCGGCAGCGAGGGTTACGGGCAGCTGGCCCTGTTGACTCCCCTGGTGGGGTTGATCGTCTTCGGAGGGTCGGTGGTGATCTGGCAGCGTGGGGTCCGCAACTATTCCAGCACCGGAAGTTGAAGGTTCGATCATGACGAAAGAGGAATCACGATGGGCGGAATATTCCTGAAATCGCGCGGGATTTTCCTGTTGGGAATCCTGGTGGCTGCGGCCCTGGTGCCGACTGTCGTCGGCGCTTCGACCTGGTGCGGGGACAACGGGCTTATCCGCTTCTCCTTCGTCGCCGGGGATTCCCTGGTCACGGTCCTGGAGACGGGCGAGCCCGAAGGCGGCGTGACCACCTTCGACCTTTACGCCTGGCTGACCGACGTGACCCCGGTGGCCCAGGACGGTGAGGCGTTTCTGCACCTGGGAGGGCTGGAGCTGAAGCTGGACATCTCCGGCGCCGAGGCCTTCATCATGGGGCAGGAGTTTCCCTCCAAGGTCCTGAACGTGGGTAAGGAGATGGGGCACGTCGCCGCGGGGCTGCATCCGGGCGAACGCATTCGCGACCGGAAGGTCCAGCTCGTGAAGTGGAAGGTGATGATCCAGGGTCGCCCCGAAAACGTGAGGATCGGACTGGATTCCTCCGGTCTGATTTCCTGTCAGGAACTGGAGGGCTGCGCGGAATGCGAACCGGTGGCCCTGTACGTGGGCAACGAGAGCAGCCAACAGGTGGGCATCATGTTCGGGGCGGGGTACGTGCCCTCCTGGATCAATCCGGTGGGGGAGCCGGACCAGACGCCGGTCACCGGCAAGAAAAGCTGGAGCGAAATGGGCATTTTCGAGGCGCGATGACCGGCTAGCCTTCCCCGTGGCCCGTGCCCGAACAGACCTCGATCAGGACGCCCGTTGTCGATTTGGGGTGCAAAAAAGCGATCTTTTTTCCGCCCGCCCCGGTGCGCGGCTCCTCGTCGATGAGTCGCAGGCCGGCCTCGCGGCAGCGGTCGAGCAATGCGGTGATGTCCCCGGCGGCCACCGCGATGTGATGCAGGCCGGGCCCCTTGCGGGCGATGAACCCGGCAATGGCGCCCTCGTCCGACATGGGGGCCAGCAGTTCGATGTGGCCCAGCGCCCCGGTGCGGTCCAGCTTGAGGAAGGCCACCTTCACGTTCTCCTGCGGCACCTCTTCGACCCTCTCGAGCTCCAGACCCAGCAGATCGCGGTAAAGGGCCAGGCCTTCGTCCAGGTCCCGGACGGCGATGCCGATGTGATCCACGAATCCGGCTGTTCCGGGGGGCAGGATTCCGGCGAGGTCGGTGTTGTCGGCGCTCATGGGTATCCTCCAGGGCCAGGTGAGGGGGCGGTTTCTTCATCCGAAAAATAGGAAACTTTGCGGGAAATCAAAGGGCCGCCGGTTTTTTGGGTAGGACCGGGCGGCCGGTTTGGTTATGATTCACCGATCCCCAAACCTGAGGAGGCTCCGATGGATCCGCGCAATACCCGACTGGCCGAACAGCTCATCACCTACAGCGTCAAACTACAGCCCGGCGAGAAGATCTACATCGAGATCAAGGGCCTCGAAGCCCTGGAGCTGGGCAAGGAGCTGGTGCGGGTGGCCACCGAGCACGGCGGCGTGCCTTTCTGGTACTACAACGACGAGACCCTCAGCCGCGGGTTCATCAATGGCGCGAACGAGGCCCAGTTCGCCGCCTGGGGACAGTTCCACAAGCCCATCATGGAAGCGGTTGACGCCTACATCGGCGTGCGCGGCAGCACCAACCCCTTCGACCTGGCCGATGTCGACGCCGACCGCATGAAGTGGCACGACAAGGCCTACTGGGGCGAGGTGCACATTCCCATCCGCCTGAAGAAGAAGTGGTGCGTTCTACGCTACCCCAACCCCTCCATGGCTCAGGCGGCCGAACGCTCCACCGAGGATTTTGCCCAGTTCTATTTCGATGTCTGCTGCCTGGACTACGCCAGGATGAGCAAGGCCATGGACCCGCTGCACGCCTTGCTCGAAAAGACCGACCGAGTCCAGATCAAGGGGCCGGGCACCGACCTCGAATTCAGCATCAAGGGTCTGCCGGCGGTCAAGTGCGACGGCGGCCGCAACATCCCCGACGGCGAGGTCTACACCGCGCCGGTCAAGGACAGCGTCAACGGGGTCATCCAGTACAACACCAAGACCCGGCAGGGAGGCGTGGTGCTGGACAACATCAAGTTCACGGTGAAGGACGGGAAGATCGTCGAGGCGACCTGCGAAGGGGACCAGTCGAAACTGGAAGACGCACTGAACATCGACGAAGGCGCCCGCTACTTCGGGGAATTTGCCCTGGGTGTGAACCCCTACATCACCACGCCCATGCTCGACACGCTGTTCGACGAGAAGATCAGCGGCAGTTTCCACCTGACGCCCGGCAACGCCTACGCGGCCGCCGACAACGGGAACAAGTCGGCGCAACACTGGGACATCGTCCTGATCCAGACGCCCGAATGGGGTGGTGGCGAGATCTGGTTCGACGGAACGCTGATACGCAAGGACGGGCTGTTTGTCGTGTCGGAACTCGAAGGCTTGAATCCAGAGAATCTCAAATAGAATGGCAACGGGAACCATGATGGATGGGGGCGGATCCCGCATGTTGCTGGTGGCCCTGCTTGTCCTGGCCACTGTTCAGACGGTATCGGCGGTCGAAACCGGTCCCGTGGAACGCAAATGGGGCCTCGGCTGGGACAGCGGGCTGACGGCCCGGCTCTGGCTCGGCGGGGTCTGGGAATTGGGCCTGGCGGCCGGGCCCCAGGATTTCCTGGTCGACCGGGAAGGTCAATTCTATGATACCGGGACGCCACCCTACTGGGAGGTCAGGGAAGAGGAGGATCACTACGAAGAGCGGACCGAATCGGGTTTTGCCCGTCTCCAGGCCGGGCGCCTGGTGGGGCGCCGGGGCCCTCTGGCTGCCGTGTGTTATGTGGGGTTGCAATACCTGTGGAGCGACACCCGGTACAGCCGGGAATTCAACCGTGCCGGGGAACCCGAGGACAACTATGTCGTAGTCACCGACTATGATCGTTCCAACTGGACCTTGACCCTGGGTCTGCGCCCCTCCTTAGTGATTCTGGACTTTCTGACCATCGAAACCGCCTTTGGGCTCGAGTACCGCTGGTTCACGTACGACCGCGTGGATAAGGAAGAATACCCGGAGACCGGGCAGGTGCGAATCGACATCGATCATGATGAGGGCAACAGTTTCAATGATTCCGGCTGGTCCGGCATGGGGTCCCTCCAGTTCATCATCTGGTTCTGAAATCTTCCGCCTTGCTCACAGACCCCTGGTGATCAGGCCGGAACCCAGCCCCCGCGGGATTCGGCCATTTGATGTTAATGGGTTTGAATACAACAAGTTAGAAATAGCATTTTCAATTCGGTCTTTTTTGGGAATATGCCTGTCAAAAATTTGACAATAGCCCGGGAGATATTACCTATCCCGGACAGTGAACGTGGTTTTCCCGGAGAAGGCGCGAGACCCTTCTCCGGGAACGGGCGGAAAAGGAATATCATGCCGGAATCGAAAATCGACCAACTTCGCCGCAAGAAGGCGAAACTCTATTTGGGCGGCGGTGAAAAGCGCATCGCCAAGCAGCACGCCGCTGGCAAAAGGACGGCCCGCGAACGGCTGGCCCAGCTTTTCGACGAGGACACCTTCCAGGAAACACACCCTTTCATGCAGCACCGTTGCGTGGATTTCGGAATGCAGGGCAAGGAACTGCCGGGCGAAGGGGTGGTGACGGGTTACGGGCTGGTCGACGGCCGTCCTATCTACGCCATCAGCCAGGACTTCACGGTGGCCGGCGGAGCCGTCGGCGCGGCGACCGCCCGCAAGATCAGCGACCTGCAGGACGATTCCCTCAAGACGGGGGATCCGGTCATCTTCATCAACGACAGCGGCGGGGCGCGCATCCAGGAGGGGGTCGATTCCCTGGCTGGCTACGGGGACATCTTCTACCGCAACATCAAGGCTTCGGGGGTGGTGCCGCAGATCAGCATCATCAGTGGGCCCTGCGCCGGCGGCGCGGCCTATTCGCCGGCCCTGACCGACTTCATCATCCAGGTGCGGCACGAGGGCCAGATGTACATCACCGGCCCGAGCGTCATCAAGCAGGTCACCGGTGAAGACGTGACGGCCGAGCAGCTGGGCGGGGTCGAAAGCCACTCCCACTACTCAGGCGTCGTGCACTTCGTGGCCGAAAGCGGGGGCGAGGGCATCGAGATCGCGCGGCGGCTACTGTCGTTTTTGCCCAGCAACAACACCGACGATCCGCCCTTCCTGGAGGAGATGCACGACGATACCGTCGAACCCGATGAATCGGTGAACGAAATTGTTCCTGAAAATCCGCGGGTGGCCTACGATATGCACGAGGTCCTCCGGCAGGTGGTGGACCGGGGGGACCTGATGGAGGTAATGGAACACTACGCGCCCAACCTGATCGTCGGCTTCGCGCGCATGGAGGGATCGACCATCGGCGTGGTGGCCAACAACCCGGCGCACAAGGCGGGGGTGCTGGATATCGATTCCTCGGTCAAGGGCGCGCGGTTCATCCGTTTCTGCAACGCCTTCAACATCCCCCTGGTGACCTTCGTGGACGTGCCCGGCTTCATGCCGGGCGTGCAGCAGGAATACAGCGGGATCATCCGGCAAGGCGCCAAGATGCTGTTCGCCTACGGCGCGGCCACGGTGCCGAAAATCACCATCGTGGTGCGTAAGGCCTACGGCGGAGCCTACCTGGCCATGTGCGGCCGTTCGATGGGCGCCGACCGGGTGGCCGCCTGGCCTTCGGCCGAGATCGCCGTGATGGGCGCCGAGGGCGCGGTCAACGTCCTGTACCGGAGGGAGATCGCCGAGGCGGATGACTCCGACGCCAAGCGCCGGGAGTTGATGGACGAGTACAGCGAAAAATTTTCGAACCCCTATGTCGCGGCCGCCCGGGGCATGGTGGACGACGTCATTGAACCCTCCGATACGCGGAGTTACATCGCCCTGTCCCTGGAAATCCTCAAATCCAAACGTGAAGTCAGGCCGGAGAAGAAGCACGGCCTGATCCCGTTGTAGGAGCGTCCGGAAGTGCCGGGAGAAATCACACCGGAAATGGGTTCGTTGGCGGTCGTGGGGATCCTGATCGTCTTCGGCGTGCTGGCCCTGATCGCCGCGGTGGTGGCGGTCCTCAAACGCCTGGATGACCGCTGGCAGGATCACGAAGCGCGTCAGGCGGAGGCGGCGACGACCAAAGAACCCACCATCGACAACACCACGCTGGTGCTGATCGCCGCGGCGGCGGCCACCGCGGTGGGCGGTCGTTTCCGCGTGCGCCGGATCCGGCGACTTTTGTCGCCGCGGCAGAAGCGGACACCCTGGTCGGCCCAGGGCCGTCTGATCCTGCAGGGTTCCCACGCGGTCAAGAGGAAACGCGGCCAACGCTAGCATCCCGGGCCCGAAGCCCGGCTGGAATGGAGCAGCCATGAAGCTGAAGATCACGGTCCACGGAGTGGCCTACGAAGTGGATGTCGAGGTGCTCGACGCCAAGGATGAAATGCACCGCGCGGCCTCGCCGCTGCCGCCGGCTCCGGCTGCCGGCCCGGCACTTCCGGGCCCCGTACCGGCGGCACCGGCGACTGCCGCCGCCCCGGCCGCGTCTCCGGCCCCGGCCGGCGATTCCGGCGGCGTGGGCTCGCCTATCGCGGGCACCGTGCTGGAGGTCAAGGTCAAGGTGGGGGACGAGGTCAGCCAGGGGCAGGCCCTGCTGGTCATCGAGGCCATGAAGATGGAGACCGCCATCGCGGCCCCCGGCCCCGGTCGGATCAAGGCCGTGCTGGTCGCCGCCGGCGACGCGGTCCGGGAAAACCAGACCCTCGTGGAATTAGCCTAGAACAGATCGGGAAACGTCATGGAAGTGTTCTGGGATTTTCTGCAGGTCGGCATCGTCGGCAACTTCGCCTGGGGCAACATGGTCATGCTGGCCATCGGTTGCCTTTTCATCTACCTGGGCATCGCCAAGGATTACGAACCGCTGCTGCTGGTGCCCATCGGTTTCGGCATGCTGGTGGGCAACATTCCGCTGACCAGCGGGATGAACATCGGCATCTACGAGCAGGGCAGCGTGCTCAACGTGCTGTACAACGGTGTGACCCAGGGATGGTATCCCTCGTTGATCTTCCTGGGCATCGGGGCCATGACCGACTTTTCGGCCATGCTGTCCAACCCGCGCCTTATCCTGCTGGGAGCCGCCGCCCAGGCGGGGATCTTCCTGACCTTCGCCGGTTCCCTGCTGCTGGGCTTCGCCGAGAAGGACGCCGCGGCCATCGGCATCATCGGCGGCGCCGACGGACCGACGGCCATCTTCCTTTCCAGCCAGCTGGCCCCCCACCTGCTGGGAGCCATCGCGGTGGCCGCCTACAGCTACATGG
>CBDTUS010000047.1:0-21493 GCA_965363725.1 uncultured bacterium
CTCAAACTTACCATCAGGGCTAAAGGCTGACTCTCTTTCTATACACCCCCCGGGGAGGATTGTCCAAATCCTAGGCCTGTGCTAGATTTGAAGCAAGTCAACGATTCGCCCGCGCAGGATGATTTCCCCAGCGCAGGCCGTGGATTTATTTGCCTGTCGTCCGGTTGGAAACTGCCGGGCACGGCCGAAAGGTGATCATGTCCGATCCAGCCGTCCATCCCGCATCCCTGAAGATCGAGCCCTACCAACCGGTGAACCACGTGCGCATCGTGACGGCGGCCAGCCTTTTCGACGGCCACGACGCCGCCATCAACATCATGCGGCGCATCCTGCAGGCCAGCGGGGCCGAGGTCATCCACCTGGGCCACAACCGGTCCGTGAAGGAGATCGTCGACTGCGCCATCCAGGAAGACGCGCAGGGCATCGCGATCACCAGCTATCAGGGCGGGCACCTGGAATACCTGAAATACATGTTCGACCTGGTGCGGGAATCGGGGGTGGATGTCAGGATCTTTGCCGGAGGCGGCGGCACCATCCTGCCCGATGAGATATCGGAACTCCAGGAATACGGGATCGCACGGATCTTCTCACCGGACGACGGCCGCGAGATGGGGCTGCAGGGCATGATCAACGAGGTGCTGCAACAGTGCGACTTCGAGGTGGGGCAGGCACCGACGCCCGCTTCCTTGAGTGGGCACCTGGCGGGGTTACGGGACCGGGACCCGCGCGCCCTGGGCCGACTGATCTCGCTGGCTGAGAACTATCCTGATCAGGATGAAGAACTGATGGCCGCGGTTCGAGAAGTGGGCGGGAAAACTGCTGGCGCCAAGGTCATTCCGGTCCTGGGCATCACGGGCACCGGCGGGGCGGGCAAGTCGTCCCTGGTGGACGAGCTCGTGCGTCGTTTCCTGGCCGATTTCGAGGACAAGACCATCGCTATCGTGTCGGTCGACCCCTCCCGGCGGCGGAGCGGCGGCGCCCTGCTGGGCGACCGGATCCGCATGAACGCCATCGATCACCCCCGGGTCTACATGCGCTCGCTGGCCACACGCCAGTCCAACCTGGCGTTGTCGAAGTACGTGAAGCAGAGCATCGATATCTGCAAGGCGGCCGGGTTCGACCTGGTGATCGTCGAGACCAGCGGCATCGGGCAGAGCGACACCGAGATCACCGAACACTCGGACGTTTCTCTCTACGTGATGACCGCCGAGTACGGCGCGGCGACCCAGCTCGAGAAGATCGACATGCTGGATTTTGCCGACCTGATCGCCATCAACAAGTTCGACCACCGCGGTTCGCTGGACGCCCTGCGCGATGTCCGCAAACAGTATCGCCGCAACCACAACCTGTTCGACGCCCAGGACGATCAGCTGCCGGTCTTCGGGACCATCGCTTCGCAGTTCAACGATCCGGGGATGAACGAGCTGTACCAGGCGATCGTCACCACGGTGGTGGCCAAGACGGGGGCGCCGCTGCAATCGGATTACGTGGTCACCGAGGCCATGAGCAAACGGGCGTTCATCATCCCGCCCGAACGGGTGCGCTACCTGGCGGAAATCGTCGAAGACAGCGAAAAGTATGATCGGTTCGTGAACGAGCAGTGTGCCCTGGCCAGGCAGTTGTACCAGCTGCACGGCACGATCGACCTGCTGCGGGCCAATATCGGCCAGAAGACCGTTGAAGTCGTCAAACCCGACGCCGCCGGCGTGGTGACCGCCGTCGAGCATGTGTCGGGCGAGCCGGACTACCTGAAGGATCTGGTGGACCTGTACCGGGACCTGCAGAGCCGGTTGGACCCGGACTGTCGGGACCGGCTGACCGAATGGCCGGCTCTGGTGGAACGCTACCGCGCCGACAAGTTCGTGTTCAAGGTCCGAGACCGGAAGATCGAGCAGGACCTGTTCACCGAATCTTTGAGCCACACCCGCATCCCCAAGGTTTGCCTTCCCCGCTACGAGGACTGGGGCGACATCCTCAGATGGGTACTGACGGAAAACGTGCCGGGCTTTTTCCCCTTCGCCGCGGGCGTGTTCCCCCTCAAGCGCGAGGGCGAGGACCCGACGCGGATGTTCGCCGGCGAGGGAGGTCCCGAGCGGACCAACCGGCGTTTCCACTACGTATCGCTGGGCATGCCGGCGGCCCGCCTGTCGACGGCCTTCGATTCGGTGACTCTTTACGGCGAGGATCCTGACCGGCGACCGGACATCTTTGGCAAGGTCGGCAACAGCGGTGTGTCGATCGCCACGGTGGACGACGCCAAGAAGTTGTATTCCGGTTTCGATCTTGTCGACCCCAAAACCTCCGTCTCGATGACCATCAACGGCCCCGCGCCCATGATGCTGGCGTTCTTCATGAACGCGGCCATCGACCAGGGGTGCGAGAAGTACATCAAGACCAACGGTCTGGAGGCTGAGGTCGAGGCGAAAATCGAGGCGATCTATCAGGCCAAGGGCATGGATCGGCCCCGTTACCGGGGTGATCTGCCCGAGGGCAACGACGGTCTGGGCCTGATGCTGCTGGGCGTCAGCGGCGACCAGGTGCTGCCCGCCGATGTGTATGCCGGGATCAAGGCCGACACCATGTGCGCCGTGCGCGGCACCGTGCAGGCCGACATCCTCAAGGAAGACCAGGCCCAGAACACCTGCATCTTCTCGACGGAGTTCGCGCTGCGGATGATGGGCGACATCCAGCAGTACTTCATCGACAACCAGGTGCGGAACTTCTATTCGGTGTCGATCAGCGGCTACCACATCGCCGAGGCCGGGGCCAATCCCATCAGCCAGCTGGCGTTCACCCTGTCCAACGGATTCACCTTCGTGGAGTACTACCTGTCGCGGGGCATGTCCATCGACAGCTTTGCGCCCAACCTGTCGTTCTTTTTCAGCAACGGGATGGACCCGGAGTACTCGGTCATGGGCCGGGTGGCGCGGCGGATCTGGGCCAAGGCCATGAAGAACAAGTACGGCGCCAATGAGCGCAGCCAGAAGCTGAAGTACCATATCCAGACATCGGGTCGCAGCCTGCACGCCCAGGAAATCGCCTTTAACGACATCCGCACCACGTTGCAGGCCCTGTACGCGATTTACGACAACTGCAACAGCCTGCACACCAATGCCTACGACGAGGCGATCACCACGCCTACGGAGGAGTCCGTGCGCCGGGCGATGGCGATTCAGATGATCATCAACAAGGAACTGGGACTGGCAACAAACGAGAATCCGCTGCAAGGGGCGTTCATCATCGAAGTGCTGACCGACCTCGTGGAACAGGCCGTGCTGACGGAGTTCCAGTCCATCAGCGAACGCGGCGGCGTGCTCGGGGCCATGGAGCGCATGTACCAGCGCACCCGGATCCAGGAAGAGTCGATGTACTACGAAGGCCTCAAACACACCGGCGAGCTGCCCATCGTGGGGGTGAACACCTATCTGGACCCCAATGGTTCGCCGACGGTGATCCCGGGCGAGGTGATCCGCTCGACCGACCAGGAGAAGGAGTTCGCCATCTCGACCCTGGAGGCTTTCAAGGCGCGGAACGCGAAGGTGTCAAGGGAGGCCTTGAGTGCATTGCAGAAGGCCGCGGTCGAGCACGAGAACACCTTCGAAGCGATGATCGAGGCGGCCAAGATTTGTACGCTCGGGGAGATTTCGGGGGCGCTTTATCTGGTGGGGGGGCAGTATCGTAGGAACATGTGAGGCGCTCCGGAGAGGCGGCTTGCCCACGCTTCGCTATGGCGGCGCCGCCTCTCCTTCGCTTATCGGTGGGAAAAATGGGAAGGGCCCCTTTGAGGGGCCCTTTTTTAGACGCCTGCCAGCTGGGAGGCTTGGGTTGACTTGGTTGCCTTGGGGGTTTGGCCGTCGGCTTCCACACGGTCGATGAAGCGGGTGTAGTCGCCGGCGCCTCGCGAGTGGGGGGAGTACTCGAAGATGGTGCTCTGGTAGCCGAAGGCTTCGGCCAGGTCCACGTTCACGCGGATGGGATTGCAGAGCTGCTCCTCGAAGTGGCCGCGCAGCTGGTCCATCATTTCGGCGGACTGGCGCACCCGCATGTCCAGGAAGGTCGGCAGGACGTAACGCAGGTTCAACCTGGTATTGTGCTTCTGAACGGACCCCACGTGGCGGACGAAGTCCAGAACGCCGGCCAGGGCCGCGGGAGTCAGGGCGGCGGGAGCCACCACATCGTGGGCGCAGCCCAGGACGTTGACGGCGATGGCGTCAAAGCCCGGTGCGGCATCGATCACCGCGACATCGTACCGGTCGGCCGCAGGTTCCAGGGCTTCGGCCAGCACCAGGTGACCGCCACTTTCACGGCGGGATATGGCCAGCGAACCCTTGGTCAGGCGATAATCCGAGGCCACGAGGTCGAGATTCTTGCGGGCGCGGGTGACGGCATCCAGGATGCTCACGTTTTCCGTGAGAACCTCGGTCAGTGTGAGATCCGTTTCCACGCCCAGCGCCTTGGCGCACTGGCCCTGGGTGTCGGCATCCACCAGCAGGACACGGTGTCCCCGCTTGGCCAGTCCGTGGGATAGGTTCACGGCGGTGGTCGTTTTGCCCACTCCGCCCTTGGTCATGGCTACTGCAATGATTCGCATGATGTCTCCCCGAAGAAGTTTGGTGCGCTATCTCGCCTGATCCATCGTTTTGATCCCTTATAAGGAAGTATTGTGCCATTCGGCTTTATTGCATCTAAAATGTTTAATGATAATTGATTGCGAAGGTTTTCCTGAGGGAATGGTCAGAAAACTCGTTGCGAATGGCCCTCTGCCGGAAAAGGTACGGTGATGCCGCCAAGGGGTCGATGAGGGCTCAGGATTTCCCGTTGCCACTTTCCCGAGTACAATGCCTAGGATGGTTTTGCATTATCACCTTTCCCAGGCAAGACTTGGGATTTTTTTCCTGCCACCAGATCATTTTGAGCTATTTTCGGACATGACCTGCAGTTGCCGGGGGCCGATCCTATCCGGTGCAACACGACTCAACTTGGCGGAGGCCGACGATGATTGGGATTTCTGCGAAAAATTCGGTGAGCATTCATCTGGGCGGATTTTGTCTAGGAGCGGTTTTGCTGGTGGCGGCGCTTGCTCCGGCAATTGCGGATGAGGTGCCCGGCGAATTTACACTGGCCCGTTTCTTGGAAGTGCCCACCATCAATTCTCCGGTCGTGTCCCCCGATGGTTCCCAAGTGGCCTGGCTGCAAACGCAGCGCAACCTGGAGGACGACAAGCGTGTCACCCGGCTGTGGCTGTCCGATATCAAGGACGCGACTCCCCGTCAGCTCACCTTCATCGATGGCGGCGTGGGCGGGCTTGCCTGGCGGCCGGACGGATCGTTGAGCTTCATCCGCACGCATGAAGAGGCCGCCCAGGTCTGGATCAACCCCTTGGATGGCTCCGAGCCCCGACCGGTGACCGACCTCGAAGACGGCGTGAGTGATTACTGGTGGTCGCCCGATGGCCAATACCTGGCGGTTTTGGCGGATCCTGCCGGACCCGAGGATGAAGAAGCCGAAGAAGAAATAGACGAAGATACCGAGCCCCTGGATGCCCCCGTCTACGGCGTCTCCGAAGACCGCCAGGACTGGACGGTGTGGGACCGCCTCGAACAACCCGCTGAATATCAGCAGTTGTGGATCGTGGCGGCCGGTGACGCCGGGCCGGAATCAGCTTCCGAGCCCCGCCAGCTGACCGAATCCCCGCTGCATCCGTATCACGTGGCCTGGTCGCCCGACGGGAAGACCCTGGCGGTGACCTTCAACGCCCTTTTCTCCAGTCTGGTGGACGAAGAGCAGCAGATCGGTCTGATCGACGTCGCCTCCGGGGCGATGGATATCATCACACCTCGCACCCACCACAGTTCGTTGGCGGCCTTTTCCCCCGACGGACGGCAACTGGCCTACTTCACCGATCGCAAGGAGGAGCTGCGGGCCTATCTGAATCTCAAAGACGTGGTGGTGCGAGACCTGGAAAGCGGGAAGACGCGGGTCTTGACCGGGGAAACCCAGTTGACGCTGGGGGGATCGGGCAGCACGCCGGGCACCGCACCGTTGTGGGACGCCAAAGGGCGATCCATATTTCTGCCGGCCGCCGAAGGCACCACGCGCGACCTGTACAGGCTCGAGGTCGGGTCGGGCAAGCTGGAGAGGGTGACCACCTTGGCCGGCAGCCTGGACGGATTGAGTATCAATGGTGGGCGGATAGCATACGTGGAGTCGGCGTTGAACCAACCGGGAACCCTGTTTGCCGGAAAACCGGGGTCGGTCAAGAAAGTCGCCACCGTCAACGACGCTGTCGCGGACTTCGACCTGCCCGAGGCCAGGAAGCTGCGTCTGCCTGGCCATGACGGCGGTTTCGTGGAAGGGTTTCTGTTCCTGCCTCCGGGGACCGGGGAGAACGACAAGCTTCCCGCCATCATAGAGATGCACGGAGGCCCTTTTTCGCGGTACGGCAACGCCTGGACCAGTCGTTATCCTTGGCAGGTCCTGGCCAAAAATGGCTTCGCGGTTTTCATCGTCAACCCGCGCGGGGGCACGGGCTATGGCGAGGAATTCCTGCGCGGCGTGTACCGCAATTTCGGGACCGATGATTTCAAAGACATCATGGCGGCGGTGGATGCGTTGGTAGAGCGCGGCACCATCGATCCTGACCGGCTGGGCTTCACCGGCTACAGCTATGGCGGTCTGATGACCAACGTGGTGGTCAGCCGCACGGACCGGTTCAAAGCGGCCGTGTCGATCGCCGGGATATGGAACTACACCTCGGCGATGGGGCAAAACAATCCCCAGCTGTTCATCGACAGCTACCGGCAACCCTGGGACGGCGATCTGGAATTGATGTGGGAGCACAGCCCGGCCTCACGTGCCAACCGGATAACGACGCCCACCTTGATCATGCACGGCACCGACGACGAACCTGTCGATCCGCGCCAGTCCGTCGAGATGTTCAGCTACCTGCAGCTGAACGGCGTGCCCAGTCGGCTAGTGCTCTACCCCGGTGAAGGACACGGCATCAACCAACCGGCCCACATGATCGATTACCAGACTAGGGAACTGCAGTGGTTTCTGCACTACGTGATGGGGCAGGAGGATGCGATAGGGGCCGAGGATCCGGTGCCCGTGGAGGAGTAGGTTCTTCAGCTCAGGAAACTAAAAAGGCCCCCCGGGGGGCCTTTTTCATATTGATCCACCCTTTACCAGGGCAGATCCTGCCCGTCATGACTCAGATACTTCCCGCTGTCATCGGCAGTCAAGGGAGCCAGCACCCCAAGCATTCCCCCCACACTTTCCGCCGGACTGAGTTGGGCCTGCTCTCCGCCCATGTCCGTGCGCACCCAGCCCGGGCTCATGGCCACGCAGATGAATCCCTCGTCGGCCAGATCCCGCGCCATGGTCACCGTCAGCATGTTCAACGCCGACTTGCTGGCCCGGTAGGCGGCCGATGAACCGCGGCCGTTGTTGGCGATGCTGCCCAGCCCGCTGGACATGTTCATGACCAGTTTCCGGTCGCCCGCCCTCAGGTTCGGCAACAGGGCCTGGGTCACACGCAGGGGTCCGACCGTATTGACTTCAAGGACTCTCAACATTTCAACCGGATCTTCATCCTCGAAGGAACCCCGGTGGGGGAAGATGCCGGCGTTGTTCAGCAGGACGTCGAGGGTCTCGTCTTCCAGCTTGGCGGCCAGGGCTGAAACGCTGGCCGGGTCGGTCACGTCCAGCTGTTCGATCCTCACGCCCAGGGCCTTCAAGTCCTCCGCGGCGTCGGGTTTGCGGGCCGTGCCGATGACCCGGGCCCCGGCGGCGTGGAGCTGGCGTGCAAACTCCAGGCCCAGGCCCCGGTTGGCGCCGGTGACCAGGACAGTCTGGCCTTCCCAGGGTGATTCTGCGGCGGCCGCCGGCCCCAAGGCCAGGCTGCAGAGAAGGAACGCAAGAGCTGAAAGAATACCGAGTCTCATTTTGATTCCTTTCGAGGTCGGCAAAATAAATTCGAATTTTGTGGCGGGATGTCCCGCAGATTTGCATAGGCGGATCGGCGGCAGCCTAGTCTTTTTCGGCTGCGGGCTCCTTGATGACCTCGGGCAGCTCCTCGCCCTCGGGAATGAAGATCATCGAGATGGAATTCACGCAGTGGCGGGTGCTCTTGGGTGTGAACCCCTCGCCCCGGAACACGTGGCCGAGATGCCCCCCGCAATTTTCGCAGAGGATCTCGGTGCGCCGGCCGTCGGCATCGGTCTGGCGTTTGACGGCGCCCTTGATGTCGTCGTCGAAACTGGGCCACCCGCAGCGGGCGTTGAACTTGGTGCCCGACTCGTACAGCGGGGCGTTGCAGCGCTTGCACAGGTAGGTGCCCTCGGCCCAGTTCTCTTCGTACTCCCCTGAAAAAGGCGCTTCGGTGCCTTTCTGGAGGATCACGCGTTTTTCCTCGTAGTCGAGAGAATTGTATTTCACGGGGGAATCTCCTGCCAGGGCGTTCAGGCCCCAAAGACCGGTTATCAGCAACAGGGCGAGGTCCGAACGGACGGTTTTCATTTCATTCTCCCTGGAATGCTCAAGAATGCTTTTTCCCAGTAACTGTCCAAAACGGAAAATCCGCAAGGTGTGCGGTCCGGTCTGGCCGGGGCTGGTTCAGGGTTATATCATGCCTGCCATGAAAGATTCCCAGCAGGATCCGCCTGAGGCCCGGCGAAAGCGCACCGGCGTGTTGTACGCGGTGGCCGCCTTTCTGTCCTGGGGCATCCTGCCTCTGTATTTCAAGGCGGTGGCTTCGGTCCCTGCCTTGGAGGTTCTGGCCCACCGGGTGGTGTGGTCGGTGGTCTTTCTCCTGGCCCTGGTTCTGGCCCGGGGTGGGTGGCCTTCTTTCATAGCCTTGTTCCGCAGCCGCCGCACGCAATTGACCCTGATGGTCACTACCTGCCTGATCGCCACCAACTGGGGTGTGTTCATCTGGGCGGTGGCCAACGACCAGCTGATCGAGGCCAGCCTGGGCTATTTCATCACTCCTTTGCTCAACGTGGTGCTGGGATTCTTTTTTCTGCGCGAACGGTTGCGTCCGGTTCAGGTGGTGGCCGTGGTGCTGGCGACCGGCGGCATCGTTTACATGACCGTCAATCTTGGCCGGATGCCGCTGGTGACCATGACCCTGGCGGTGAGTTTCGCGTTTTACGGCCTGCTGCGGAAAAAGGTGCCGGCCAGCGGTGTCCAGGGCCTGACCGCCGAGACCCTGATGCTCTCCCCGGTGGCCGTCGCCTATCTGGCGTGGCTTCAGCGGCAAGGGGAATTGGTGTTTCTGAACACGACTGTGCGGATGGATCTTCTGCTCATGTCCGCCGGTGTCATCACCGCCCTGCCTCTGATCTGGTTCGCCGAAGGGGCGCGGCGCTTGCGTCTGGCGACCATGGGATTCCTCCAGTATCTCGCCCCCACCGGCCAGTTGGTTTTGGCGGTGATGGTTTTCGGGGAACCGTTCACTCGGGATCACGCCGTCAGTTTCGGTTTGATCTGGATCGCCTTGGCGCTGTACACCTCCGACACCCTCCGGGGGATGCGGCACGATTCCCATTCTTGAAAAGGAGATTGCCTTGCCCGTCATCAAATCACGATCCCGCCAGGTCAACGCCATCGCCGGCGGTTCCATGGATGGATCGGCCGATCTGGGAGTCCTGTTCGGCTGCCACAGCGGGGTCTGCGGAAAATGCGCGACCACGGTCCTGTCCGGGTTGAAGAATCTATCGGAGCCCACGGAAGAAGAGGCCGCCATGGGTCTGGATCCGGACCGGCGGTTGATGTGCCAGTGCCGGATCAACAAGGGTACGGTGAAATTGGATCTGGCCTGATCAGGGGGTACCGTCGAGGCGAGATCGGCGGCGGTAGTGATAATGGGAATAAAATTCATTATACTGTCGGGACACCCTGCTGGCATCGGCAGGCCGGCTCCCATGCTTACGGGGCGGGTCATGCCGTACGGTTCTGACCAAAGGATTTTCCATGACCCGGTATGTTCCCTTTTTTTGGTTGTCCATTTTTTTGGCCGGGTCCCTTCTTCTGACTGCTCCGGCCTGGGCTGACACAGTTTATACAGCCCTCATCGACGGCCCCTCGTCCGGGACGGATTCCCCGGCCGCCGGCACGGCCACCCTGACCTTGAACGCCGCCGAAACCGAGGTTTTCTACGAGGTTGAATACACGGGTCTGCAGGGCAATGAGATCGGAGCCCACTTTCACAACGCCGCTCCGGGGATGGACGGTCCGCGGTTGCTTCTCCTTTTTCCAGGTTCTCCCAAGACCGGAATCTGGGAAGTCGAACCCTTCGAAGTGGAGGAGCTCGCAGCCGGGCGGGTTTACATCAACGTTCATACGGATGCCTACCCGATGGGAGAGATCAGGGGGAACCTGGAGTTCTCCGCGGTGCCCAATGATGCGGCCTCGTGGGGATCCATCAAGGCCTTGTTTCATTGATCGCATCGAGTTTTTCCACGACGATTTGACGCCTGAAACGATTGCCGCTAGGATAGAGCCATGAGGTGCCCGGGTAAGGCAGACAACCGTACGGACAACTTGCGCTGGCTGGCGCTGGGAGCGGCAGTGGCTGCCCTCCTGCTCTTTGCCCAGGCGGGCCTGGCGTACCACGGCGCCTCCCATATTCATGCGGCTGGCGAATCGGAGGACTGCAGCCTATGCGTTCTCGGATCCCATTTCGTCTCTGAACCTGCTTCCGCCCAAGGTCTTGGGGTGGCCCTCACCGGAGACCTCCTTTCCCCGGAAATTACCACCGCTAACGTCGTGGCCGTCCTTCCAGTTTCCCTGGCCCGAGGTCCCCCTCCCGCTTCTGTCTGATCCATGGTTTTCCGGTCGTTGCACCCGAACAAAATCAAGACGGAGGCTGACATGCCCATTCCCGTTCGCAGCCTGTTGATCCTGATGATTCTTTCAGGATTGCCCGCACTTGCCCACGCCCAGTCCAGCACCCTGACCGGTGCCTCGCGGAGCATGAATCCCGCCATCAGCGTCAATGGCCTGTTCCGTGGCCAGGCTTCCCGGGACAATCCCACCGCCGATCTCAACGGTTTCAGGATCGACGGGGTGGAAGCCCAGTTTTCCGCGGTGGTGGATCCCTTCTGGCGGGCGGACGTCCTGGTGGGCATGCACCCGGAACACGCCCATCACGACGAAGACACCGAAGACGCCGAAGATGCCCATGCCGCCAACATGGTCGTGGACGTGGAGGAGGCCTACATCGCGGGCCAGTCGCTGCCGGCCGGCCTGGGGTTGAAGGTGGGCAAGTTCGCCCTGCCATTCGGCAAACACGCGCCCCTGCACATGCACCAGTTCCCTTTCGCCGACACGCCGGTGGCGGTCGCCTCTTTTATCGGGGACCACCTGTTCACGGACATCGGGGCCCTGGGGATCGTGACCGTACCGGTTCCCTGGTACAGCGAGGTGAACCTCTACGGGGTCAACGGCGACGCGATGCCCTTTGACTCGGGCAACAAGAATCTCGCGGCAGGTGCCCGCCTGATGAACCTCTGGGACCTGACCGAAGACGCCACCGTCGAGTTGAGCGGATCCTACACCCACGGGGCGGACGCGCGTCATCCCGGCGAGAACATGAAAGTGGATATGTTCGGGGCGGACCTCACCTGGAAATGGGTGTCTTCGGCCCGGACGCGCGGCCCGGCCATGAACGTGACGGTCGAAGCTATATGGCCGGACTACGAGGAGGGGGAAGGTCGTCCCTGGGGTTGGTACGGAATAGCCCAGTACCGTTTCCAGCGGAACTGGTGGCTGGGGTTGGGCCTCGGCCAGGCGGACGCCGGAATCGATCACGCCCAAGAAGGAGACGATCCGGACCACGAGGGCCACGACCACGGGTTGGAAGGCGACCTTTGGGAATACAAGATCAACCTGACGTTCGCGCCCAGCGAATTCAGCGCGTTGCGGGCCGAGGTGGTCTACTACCAGGACAAGGTCACCATGGAGGATGACCTGCGGTTCATCGCCCAGGCCAACTTCACCATCGGGTCGCATCCGGCCCACCTTTACTAAGGGGGAACGATATGCGGAACAACCATTCAAAACGTCCCGCGGTTCGGGCCACCTTATTGCCGATAGGCGTCCTGGCGGTCCTGACGATGTGCGGCCTGTTGGCGGCCGGACCGGCCCAAGCCAAGGTCAAGGTGGTCGCGACGCTGGCGGACCTCGGCTGGATCGCCGAGCAGGTCGGGGGCCAGGACGTGGAAGTCGAGGTCCTGTGCCAGGGGCATCGCGATCCCCATGTCCTGCCCGCCAAGCCATCTTTGGCGCGCAAGATGAAGAAGGCAGACCTGCTGATCTACAATGGACTGGAACTCGAAATCGGCTGGCTGCCTCTGTTGCTCGACGCGGCGCGCAACCCGCGCATCCGGTCCGGTCAGCTTGGAGAGTTGAATGGTTCGCTGGCGGTGGGCGAGGGGGAGATCCTGGAAGTGCCCACGGGGGAGGTGGACCGGTCCCAGGGAGACATCCATCCCCTGGGCAACCCGCACTACCTGCTGAACCCCCGACTAGGCATTGCCGTGGGCCATCTGATAGCCGAACGCCTGGCGCAGCTCGACACCGAGGCCGCGGAACGTTACCGGGACCGGGCGAGGGGCCTGGAGAAGGAAATCACAGCCCGGATGGTTCGCTGGCAGGAACGGATCGATCAACTGCCGGTGGCGCGGATCATCGTCTATCATCAGCAGTGGGAGTATCTCGCCGACTGGCTGGGACTGGACATCGTCGGGGTCATCGAGAACCGGCCGGGAATTTCCCCTGCGCCACGCCACGTCACGGGGCTGATCGATCAGGGACGCCGCCAGGTCCCAGTGCTGGTCGTAGCGGCCACCTGGGACCATCTCGACGGGGCGCGCCGAGTGGCTGAAAAGATCGAAACGGAAATGGTGGTCCTGCCGGCCTCCTCCCGGGCGGTGGATGAAGTGACGGGATATCTCGAGATGTTCGAGGTTATTTGCGACCGACTCGAAGCCGCCGCGGGATCGGAGGATGGTTCATGAGCGGCTTCCTGGAAATGATGGCCGCTCCGGTGGCCATCTCCCTGGTCCTGGTGGCCATGCACGGATACCTCGGTTCGCACGTGGTCAAGCGCGGCGTGATCTTCGTGGATATCGCGCTGGCCCAGATCGCCGCTTTCGGCGTGGCCATGGCTTTGCTGCTGGGAGCCGAGGTAGGCACGGACAGCGCCTACATCGTGGGCCTGGCCGCAACGTTCCTGGGCGCCCTTTTGCTGTCGATGACCCGTGGAGGCAACTCGCGGATTCCCCAGGAAGCCTACATCGGCATCATCTACGTGGTGTTCAGCGCGGCGATGATCCTGGTGCTGACCACCTTGCCCCATGGGGGCGAAGAGATCAGCCATCTGTTGGTGGGGGCGATCCTGTGGGTCAGCTGGGCGGTGGTGATCAAGACCGCCATCCTGTACGCCGTTCTGGGGCTGGTACTCTTTTTCTGTCACAAGCCGCTTTTGAGGATCTCGGAAAACCCCGAGCAGGCCAGACGCGACGGCCTGAACCTGGCCCGGTGGGATTTCGTGTTCTACATGGTGCTGGGCATGGTGGTGACCTCGAGCGTGCAGGTGGCCGGTGTTCTGCTGGTCTTCAGCCTGCTGGTCGTGCCTTCGGTGATGGCCCTGCGTTTGTTCGACAACCTCAAGGGCCAGTTCTTCTGGGTGGTGGGGGTGGGGACGACCGTGGTCATCGTAGGCTCGGCCCTGAGCTACGTTCTGGATCTGCCTACCGGTGCGGCCATCGTCTGCACCTTCGGGATTGCGCTGGGGATTCAGGTCATCGTCGAAGCGATGGTCAGGAACCGATGATCGCGGCGTAGCGTCCGGCCTCTTCCCCCTGCCTGCGGTAACTGGGGAAGAGGTCGCCGCCGCAGATCGTGCAGTGCCGGCCGTTGAAGATGTTTTTTTCGGCCAGACCCGCCGAGGTCAACTGGGCGGTGTTGGCGGCCCACAGGTCAAAACAGACCCGGCTCTCGTTCTCCAGGAAAAACCAGGCGGCGCCGGGACCCAGAGTATCGAGGGCCTGTTGGCGAACCTCGTCTCCGACCTGATAACAGCAGGGTCCCGCCGAGGGGCAGATGATCGCCTTCAAGCCGGTCGGATCGGCGCCAGCCGTGGTCATGGCCAGGACGAGCCCGGCGGTAATTCCCTGGACCGTGGACCGCCAGGAGGCATGGGCGAAGCCCCAGACCGGTGAGCCATCCGGCCGGTTTCCGCCCACCAGGATCAAGGGGCAGTCGGCGCCACGACCGATGACGCCCAACCCCGGCACCTCGCTCCACATGGCGTCGGCTTCTCCGGCCCAGCCGGCCTCCGTCGCCTGCAGCACCGTGCCGCCGTGGACCTGGCTCACCCAGGCGCCTTCCTGCAAACCAGCAGCCTGGACCAGCTTCTGGACTGGTCCGGCATGGTCGGGTGCGGCGGGGTCTCCGCGGAAATCAGGGCCCTGGGTCGTGGACCAGCCGTGCCGCCATTTCCCCTCCGTCAGCAGGGGAGCCTGCTGCAGCCATTCAGGTTTTTCGGTCACGGTGTGTCCTCCGGGTTGGCCTCCGGCTCGCCCAGGATCTCACAAATCCTGTGCCGGACCTCCGCATCGGCCGGCGACCAGACCACCGGTCGGTCGATGAACCAGGGAACGGCGGAACTGTCCACGAACAGAACTCCCGCGGGCGCCCGTCGCAACGCATCGATTTGCGCGGCCGTTCTGGCTTCGAGAGCCACCGCATCTCTTGCGGCGGATTCCCATCCCGGAATTCGGCAGGGAAACAGGAAAAGGATGGCCAGGGTGACCGCCACGGCCACGGTGATACCCGCGGTCGGTGTGGAGGTCAGGGGAGACCGACGCGCAGGCGAGGTGAGGATAGCCGGAACGAAAGTCCCGATCCAGGCCCCGACCTCCCACAGCAGGATCGGCAGCATCACCAGCAGGTGGCGCAGGCTATGATCGAAAATGGAATACTGAAGGATCAGCAGGACCGTGGTCAAAACGGCGAGGGCCGTCGGTCGGGCTCCGTCATCATCCCTCGGAGCCGGTTTTTTCTGCCACCGACGAATCAGGAAGGTCAGCACCCCGACCAGCAAAACGGCCAGCGCCGGCAAGGGGATCAACCGGTGCAGGTCGCGCAGGTAGAACCTGACTCCCCGGCCCACCTTGCGCAGGACCGGGACCGGATCCGCAGGCAGGGTTTTTAGAACCGCCTGGGGTTCGAGCTGTTGGTAAACGGAGTAGCCGGGCCAGGGGCGGGTGTCCTTCACGTGTTCGGCAAAAGCCTGCACGCTGAAGACGGGCTGACCGGTGACCAGAAGGTTGCGCACGGCCCAGGGTGCGGTGATCAGGACCCAAGCCAAAACCATCAGACCCAGCCGCCGGGTCGGCCACGCGGGCACCGAAGAAACCGATTTGTTGAGCCCGCGATGAAGGACCCACCACAACATCGGCACCCAGAACAGGTCCAGGCGCAGCATGGCCAGGGCGCCGGCGGCGAGCCCGTCGATCCAGTTGGGCAGCCCGGGGGCCGGGCCGCGGATCCTCAGCCACAAAGTCAGCAGAATCAAGGAACAGGCCAATTCTACCATGCCCCAGTCCACGGCAAATACGAGCAGGGGATTGAAGAACATCAGCAGCAGCCAGGGCAGAACGGCGGCATTGTTGCGGCCTCGGAACAAATAGGTGGTGCCCAGGCCAAGGATCACCCCCAGAAAAAGGACCTGCATCCAGCGCACCTGGTCCAGGGCGCGGCCCGCATAGCCGTCGCCGGCGAAATAGGGGGCGGTCAACAGAATGGCGAAGCCCGGTTGCCGGTGGATCAGTGGCTGCGGGATCTTCTGGGCAAAGGGAAAGGCGAAGGACAGGGGGTAGGTCACGTCCGTAAGAAAACCCTCGCCGCGCGCCAGGTGCCGGGCCACCGTCAGGTGAGTGTACAGGTCGCTGGTCGGCAGGTGGGAGCGTGCGGGATGGATGGGAACCCAGAGAGCCAGGAACAACAGGGATGCGAGGATTCCACCGCAGATGCAGGTGCGCCAGCGGGGGGCGGCATGGGCGGAATCCTGAAGCATCGCGCCTCCCGGTCAGTTGCCCCGGCTGCCGGGTTTGACGAGTTCCAGGCCATCGGAGCAGAGGGGACAACCCGCGGCTTCCCAGGTTTGGACCTCGACCCTGGCCAGCGAATGAAGCGGCAGGGGAAGTTCCACTTCGCCACTGGTGCGGTCGATGATGCTGGTCAACCCGACTACCTTGCCGCCCGCAGCCTCGACCACCTCGACGACTTCGAGCAGGCTCGTGCCCCGCGTGACCACGTCTTCAGCGATGATCACCTTCTCGCCCTTTTCCAGGGAGAAGCCGCGCCGGATCATCAACTGTCCGTCCTTGCGTTCGGCGAAGACGAACCGGCGGCCCAGGGCCCGGGCGACTTCGTGGCCGATCAGGATGCCGCCCATGGCGGGGCTCACCACCAGGTCGTGGGCGGTGTCGGTGAAGAAATCTCCCATGGCCGCACCCAGTTCGCGGGCCAGTTCCGGAAACTGAAGAATGCGTGCGCACTGGAAATAGCGGTCGCTGTGCAGACCGCTGCTCAGCAGAAAATGTCCGCTGTGCAGGGCGCCCAGTTCTTCCATCAGGTTCAGGAGCTTGTCTTCGGTCATTGGTGGAGCCTTCCTTTGCTGGTCAGATGGTCAATCCAGTTCCGCGGCGATGGCTGACAGCGCGGCGGCGGGATCTTCGGCCCTGGTGATGGGGCGGCCGATCACCAAAAAATCCGCACCCGCGTCCATGGCCTGGCGGGGCGTGGCCACCCGGTGCTGATCCCCGGTGTCGGCGCCGGCGGGGCGGATGCCCGGCGTGGCGATCAATGGTTCGGGTCCCAGGACGGATCGCAGGCCAGGCAGGTCGGCTGCCGAACAGACCAGCCCGTCGCAGCCGCAGTCCCAGGCCAGCCTGGCCAATCTTTCGACGCGATCCTGCAGCGTGTCGTGGGAAGGGCTGACTTCGCCCATTTCCTGCTCCGACAGGCTGGTCAGGATGGTCACTGCCAACAGGGCGGGCCGTCGTCCTGTCCGTCCGTCGGGGGTGGACTTCGCGAGTGCCTCGGCCGCGGCGGTCATGGCGGCCCGTCCGTTCGACGCGTGCATGGTGCAGAGCGAAGCTCCCAGAGTGGCTGCCACCCGGGCCGCCGAGGCCACCGTGTTGGGAATGTCGTGGTATTTCAGATCCAGGAAAATGTCCCGGTCCAGATTCCGGAGCCGATGGACGACCTCCGGCCCGGCGGCGGAATAGAGTTCCAGGCCCACCTTGACGAAGCCGCCCCCGGCACCGAGACGCTCGGCCAAGCTCAGGGCCTGGTCCATGGTCGGCACATCCAATGCCGTGATGATCCGCCGGATCGCGGGAAGATCTCTCAGGCTGGTGATGAGCTGGCTTCTGTTCATGGTGGCGATTCGACTCCGGTTCAAGACCACACCTTGCAGTCGGCGGGGCACAGACGGGGTTTTGCCTTGCCGCCGCGGCCGTTTTCCTACTACCCTTCTACCAGCCGAGGGTCCGGAATGCAATTTCATTTCCATGTTTGAAATCGACACCCGGTCCCGAGGTAGTGGTGTGTCCAATGGAGTTGAACGTTCTCTTCCTGGGATCCCGCCTGAAACGCGACCGGGCCCCTGATTCCGCCAATGAGAGGTACCTCCTTGCTCGACCGTAAATTCATTCGCGAAAACCGGGAACTGGTGACTCGAGCCGTGGCGTTGAAAAACGAATCGGTGGATATCGAGGCCTATTACGCCCAGGACGCCGAGCGACGGGCGGCCCTGCAGGAAACGGAAACGCTCCAGGCGGAGGCCAACAAAGCCAACCGGGCGATCTCCGACCGCAAGAAGGCCGGCGAGGACGCCACCGACGCCATCGCCGCAATGAAGGAAGTCTCGGCGAAAATCAAGGAACTGAAAGGCCGGGCCGAGGCCCTCGAGCTGGAAGTGGAGCAGCTCTATCTGCGCATCCCGAACATCCCCCACGAATCTGCGCCGGCCGGGGGCGAGGAAAACAACGAACTGGTGCGCACCTGGGGCGAGATTCCCCACCACGATTTCACGGTCATGCCCCATTGGGACATCGGGGCCGAGCTGGGCATCTTCCATCCCGAACGGGCCTCGCGCATGAGCGGCAGCGGGTTCACGGTATTGTCGGGAGCGGGTGCCCGCCTGGAACGGGCCCTGATCAACTGGTTCCTGGATGTCCATCTGAAGCAGGGTTACACGGAATACAACATCCCCTATCTGGTCGGCCGCACGGCCATGACGGGAACGGGGCAGCTGCCCAAGCTCGAGGACGACATGTACCACTGCGAAGTGGACGACCTGTTCCTGATTCCCACGGCCGAAGTGTCGGTGACCAACGTCCACATGAAGGAAACCCTGGACGCCGAGGCGCTGCCGCTGCAGTACTGTGCGTGTTCGCCCTGTTTCCGGCGCGAGGCCGGTGCCGCGGGCAAGGATACGCGGGGGCTGCTGCGGGTCCATCAGTTCAACAAGGTGGAAATGGTCAAGTTCGTCGCCCCGGAAACCTCCTGGGACGAGCTGGAAAACCTGACCGCCCATGCCGAGGAACTGCTGCAGAAACTGGAACTGCCCTACCGCGTCCTTTCGCTGGCCACCGGCGACCTGAGCTTTGCCGCGGCCAAGTGTTATGACCTGGAAGTCTGGTCCGCCGGGGTGGGGCAGTGGCTCGAGGTATCCTCCTGCAGCAATTTCCTCGATTTCCAGGCGCGCCGGGCCGGCATCAGGTTCAAGGGTCCCGGCGGCAAGGGTTTCGTGCACACCCTCAACGGTTCGGGTCTGGCGCTGCCACGGATCATGGTGGCCATCATGGAAAACTACCAGACGGCCGACGGGCGCATCAAGGTGCCCCAGGTCCTGGTTCCCTACCTGGGCGGGATGGAGTACATCGACTGATGGCAGACCGATTCCGGCAGATCTTGTTTCGGAGAATCCGGCGCCAGGATCTGTTCAACATCTATCTTCTGCTGGGCGGATTGAGCATCGTCGTGGCCACGACGGTGTTCACGATCCGCATGTCCAAGAGCGTGGAGAAGCAGAGCTTTTTGGCCACGCAACTCATTTCCGGCGTGGCCAGTCTCCTGCTGGAGAACAGGCCCCTGGAGGAAGTCCGTCCGGTGGTCTCCATGATCAACACGATCGAGGTTCCGCTCATCCTCACGGACAACGAGGGTCGCCCGATCATGTGGAACGAACCGGTGATCGGAATTCCCCTGCCCGACTACCAGGTCCTGTTCCGGGAGAACATGTCCAAGCCGAGCAATCCGGTGATTCTGGAGATCCTGTCCCTGGCCGCGGCCTACGACCAGGAACAGCAGCCGTTCGCCATCTTCAACCAGGCGGGCAGCCGGGTGGGGACGCTTCACTACGGTCGTTCGGCCCTGAGCAAACGCCTGCGGATCATGCCCTACCTCGAATTGATGGTGATGGCCCTGTTCTTCCTGGTCATCCTGTGGGCCCTGCAAAGCCAGAAGGACGCTCAGCAGAAGGCCCTGTTCGCGGGCATGGCCAAGGAGACCGCTCATCAGCTGGGCACGCCCCTGACGTCGATCATGGGATGGCTCGCCCTGCTCGAGGAAAGAGTGGGCGTGGACGACGAGGTGATGGTCGAACTCAATCGGGACGTCCATCGTTTGAGCATGATTTCAGCACGGTTTTCCAAGATCGGTTCGTTGCCCAAGCTCGAGGATTCGGACCTCGTGGGCGTCGTGGACCAGACCATTCAGTACTTCCAGAACCGGCTGCCCCACCAGGGCGGACGTGTCCAGCTGAGGCGGGAGGGGGATTCCTCCAACGCGGTGGTGTTCAACCGGGATTTGCTGGGCTGGGTCCTGGAAAACCTGATCAAGAACGGGATCGACGCCCTTACCGAAGGCAAGGGCACCATCACCGTTGCGCTCGAGGATCTTGACGACGGCGGGGTCGCGCTACGTGTCTCGGACACCGGCAAGGGGATCCCGGCCCGCGAGGGGAACAAGATCTTCGAGCCCGGGTTCACCACCAAGAAACGCGGCTGGGGCATGGGTCTTGCCCTGGTCAAGAGGATCGCGACGCAGTATCACAACGGCAAGATCCGGATCGAGTCCACCAGTCAGCACGGCACCACCTTTCTGGTGACCCTGCCGCCGGCGCCGGATTCGCCGGCTTCCTGACAGAAAAGGAGCCCCCTGTGGCATTTCGCATACTCTGGGTCGACGACAATATCGAGGAACTCGGCGGCCACCTCCGTTACCTGGGTGAAAAAGGCTACGAGGTGGAAGGTGTGACCAACGGCCTGGACGCCTTGGCCGTGCTGAAGGAGAAGGATTTCCACGCCGTGCTGCTGGACGAGATGATGCCCGGCATGGGGGGGCTGGAAACCCTCGGCGAAATGCGCAAGATCAACGCGCACATTCCGGTGATCATGATCACCAAGAGCGAGGCCGAGGACCTGATGACCCGGGCCATCGGCAAGCGGATCGACGACTATCTGGTCAAGCCGGTTTCGCCCCTGCAGATCCTGTCCACCCTCAAGCGGCAACTCGAAGCGCGCAAGTTGACCGGCGAAGAGGTCTCGCGCAATTACATGAGCAACTTCATGGCCCTGGGTGATCGTTTTGCGGCCGCGGCCTCGCCGGCCGACTGGGAAGGGATCTACAAGGACCTGGTCACCTGGAGCATGGACCTGTTCCAGTTCAGCGATCACGGGCTGCTCGAAACCCTCGAGGACCAGATCACCGCGGCCAACCTGGCCTTCGCCAAATACGTGCGGGAACACTACCGGTCCTGGGTGAACGCCGATGGGGCCACGGGCGTGGGGACCGAGGGCGACACTTCGGTCGAGGCGCCGCTTTTGAGCCCGCGGGTGTTCGAGGCCTGGGTGGAGCCGGAAATCCGCAACAGCAAACAGGTGTTCTGGGTCGTCATAGACTGCATGCGACTGGACCAGCTGCGCATGATCGAACCCTTGCTGGAACCGTTTTTCCACATGGAGCGCCGCCACTACTGGTCCCTCCTGCCCACCGCCACGCCCTACGCTCGGAACGCTCTTTTCGCCGGCCTTTATCCCCTGGACATCGCCGAGGGATATCCGCAGTGGTGGATCGCATCTGCCGACCACGACGGCAGCCGCAACGCCCATGAGGGGGAGCTCCTGAACGAACTGCTCAAGAGAATCAAAAGTCCGGCCGTCGGTAGCAATCGCTACTACAAGGTGTCCGACGCGAGGGATCTCGACCTGCTCCACCGCAACCTCGGATCCCTGGGGGACACTCGCCTGGTCGCCGGTGTCTACAACTTCCTCGACATCATGGCCCACGGCCGCAGCCAGAATCGCATCCTCAAGGAACTGGCGCCCGACGAAGCGGCCTTCCGGACCCTCATGCGATCCTGGTTCGAACATTCCAATCTGTTCGATGTGATGAAGAACCTGGCCCGCCG
>CBDTUS010000048.1:0-21423 GCA_965363725.1 uncultured bacterium
CACCGACTACACCGACCGCAACACCTGCATCCTGTTCGGGGACGGCGCGGGCGCAGTGGTTGTCGAGAGGGTAGACGAGGATCGGATCGGTATCATCGACGCCCTCAACCGCGTCGACGGCAGCGGTGCCCGGTTCCTGCACATGAAAGGCGGCGGGAGCCTGAATCCGCCCTCCGCCGAAACGGTCGCCCAAGGCATGCACTACGTCCACCAGGAGGGCCGCGAGGTCTACAAGTTCGCGGTCAAGGGCATGGCGGGCATCACCGCGGAAATCGTAGAAAAGAACGGCTTCACCGGTGCGGACGTGGATCTGTTCGTACCCCATCAGGCCAATATCCGGATCATCGAGGCCGCCCAGCGCCGGGTGGGCCTGGAAGACCGACAGGTCGCCATCACCATCGATCGCTTCGGCAACACGACCTCGGCCAGCATCCCGTCCGCCCTGCGGGTGGCCGTGGACGAGGGCCGTCTCAAAACAGGAAACCTGGTTGTCCTGTGCGCTTTCGGCGCGGGCTTCACCTGGGGTTCGACGCTTTTGCGCTGGACCGCACGTTAGGGAAATGACCGCATGATTGAAGTCAACGGACTGACTCGTCGTTTCGGTTCCACCCGGGCGCTGGTCGATTTGTCATTCAGCGTGGCCCGCGGCGAAGTGGTGGGTTTCCTGGGGCCCAACGGCGCCGGCAAGTCGACCACCATGAAGATCCTCACCTGCTCGCTGGCACCCTCGGCCGGAACCGCGTCGGTGGCCGGTTTCGATATCCAGGGCGACCCCCTGGCCGTCCGCCGGCACATCGGATTCATGCCCGAGCAGGTGGCCCTCTACGGCGACCAGTCCGTGCTGGATCTGCTCCGGTTCGTGGCCGAACTCAAGGACGTCGAGCGGAGCACGGTCGCCGCGCATGTCGACGGCCTCATCGAGCAGACGGGCCTGACCGAGGTCCGTCACAAGCTGGTCGGCAACCTATCCCACGGATACCGCAAGCGGGTCGGCCTGGCCCAGGCCCTGATCTCGGATCCCGAGGTCCTGATCCTCGACGAACCCACCAGCGGACTGGACCCCCACCAGATCGTGGAGATCCGCAATCTCATCAAGGGATTCCAGGGCCGGCGCACGGTTCTTCTCAGCAGTCACATCCTGTCCGAGGTCAGCGCCATCTGCGAGCGGGTGCTGATCCTGGATCAGGGTCGCCTGGTGGGCGAAGAAAGTGCCGACGGCCTGGTCCGGGCCGATGCCGGGGTGGGCCAGGGTGCCCACACGGTCCTGATGTCCTGGGACGGCGACCGCGAAGCCGTGGTCAAGGCCCTGGCCCTGGTGGCCGGGGTCGACGAGGTGGTGGTCACCGCTGATGGTGCGGAGGTGATCATCGCCGGCAACCCGGTCGAGATCCGGCCCCGGCTGGTGGAGTCGGTGCTGGCGGCCGGCGGCCAGCTGCAGAACATCCAGGACAAGGGCCCCAGCCTAGAAGACCTGTTTCTACGCCTGACGGGCGCCGACGGCGGCCCCGACGGTGATCCTGAAGGCGATTCAGGGGGTGAGTCGTGAGGCAGCTGTGGGCCATCGTCCGCCGGGAAACCGGAGCTTTCTTCAAGAGCGCCATGGCGCCCGTGGTCCTGGCGGGATTCCTGGTCGCGGTGGGACTTTTCTTCACCATTTTCCTGTACGGCTACAGCGACATGTCCCTGGCCGCGTTGCAGAGCCCGCGCAGCGGCAACTTCATCAACCTGGCCGAAGGCCTTTTTCGGCCCATGGTCAGCAATACCATTTTCTTTTTAATGTTTCTGATGCCCGCGATCACCATGCGCCTTTTCGCTCCGGAATTCGGGTCCGGACGCTACGATCTGATCGCCAGCTGGCCGGTGGCGGATCACATCTGGGTGCTCGGGAAATGGATGTCCGCCTGGTTGACCGCCGCGGTGATGATCCTGGCCGGCGCGGCCTATTTCGGGGTGGTCTGGTTCCTGGGCACGCCCGAATTGGGGCCCGCGGTCGTGGCGGTGGCCGGCGAGCTGATGTTCGTGGCTTGCCTGGCGGCCTGGGGAACCCTGGCCTCGAGCCTGTTCAGCCACCAGATGGTGGCTTACTTCCTGGCGTTCATCTTTTCCATGTTCCTGTTCATCGTCGGCGCCCTCGAACGGTATCTGCCCGGCCTGGCGGGCACCGTCACCCATGAGCTTTCCCTGCTCTTCCATTTCGAACGCTTCAGCCGGGGCGTGGCGGACTCCCGCGACATCCTCTATTTCACATTGATGACGGTGGTGCCCCTGTTCGCGACGACGGCCGTGGTGGCCGGACGCCGCTTGCCCGCCAAACGGAGGCTGGCCCTGTGGGCGCCCACCGGGTTGGCGGTGGCCCTGTCGGTGGTGGTCTACGTGCTGGGTCAGTCCTGGGTCGGCACCTGGGACCTGACCGGCAACAAGAGATACAGTCTGGCGCCGCAGACCCTGCAGGTCCTGGATGCCCTGCCCGAAAACCTCGCCAACCTGCGGGCCGAAATCGAATCCCAGGGAGGCCCCCTCGACGATCTCGACCAGGTACGGGTTCTCGCTTTCTACCAGCGGTTGGATCCCGCGCGGGACATCACCGAAACCCTGCTGAAGGCGGCGGCCCAGGGTTCGAACCGGTTCAAGTACGAGTTCCTGGATCCCGACACCGAACTCGAATTGCTGCGCCGCTACCAGGTGAAGGCGACCCGGACGGTGGTGGTCAAGGTGGGCGACCGCTACACCTCGCTGCTGCAACCCCAAGAAAGCGCTCTGGCCAGTGCGGTGTATCGTCTTTCGACTGGGAAACTGGCCCGTATCTTCCACCTTACCGGTCATGGCGAGCACCTGGTCGACAGCGACGACCGCTCCGGCTATTCATCCTACGAACTGCTGCTGCTGGATCAGGGTTATGACGTCCGCCCCCTGAACCTGACCCATACCCGGAAGGTGCCGGATTCCTGCGATGTCCTGGTGATCGCCGGGCCCCGGCTCGAACCGGAGCCTGTCGAACTGGCTGCGTTGGAGGATCATCTGGCCCGCGGCGGATCGATCCTGGCCATGTTCGATCCACCCACACCTCAGGGCTGGGTCGACTGGATGGCCCGCTGGCGGGTCGGACTGACGGGCGACGTGCTCATCGCCGTGGACCGCGTGGGGACCGAGCGGGGTATCAGCGCGCGCACCATCGTGGTCGACGAGGGCTACGGCGACCATGAGATGGTCAGTTCCCTGAAGGGCATGCCTTCGATCTTCCCCCTGGTTCAGACCCTGGCCATGGTGGGGGAACCCGACAGCGTGACCGCCGGCGCCATCATCCTCAAAAGCAGCGACCAGACCTGGGCGGAAACCGACCCGGGCACGCGCTTTTCCGGCCGGCCCAGCTTCAACCGCGAGTCCGATCCCAAGGGACCGCTGCCCTTCGGCATGGTCCTGGAGATCAGCCTGGGTGAGCCCGGATCCCGGCCCGGCCGCATGGCCGTGATCGGAAACTCCGAGTTCCTGACCAACGCGAACGTCAACCTGGCCGGCAACCGCGACCTCGTGCTGAACGCCGTTGGGTGGCTGGCACGGGAAGAAGGCCTCATCCAGATCCGGGGCAAGGATCCGTTGAGCCAGCCGGTCGTTCTTTCGACGGACGCCAAAAACGTGCTGGGCTGGGGATCGGTTCTCGGCTGGCCGCTCTTCGTGGGCAGCCTGGCCCTGGGATTCATGCTGATGCATCGGCGCGAAAAGGATGGGTCCCTGTGAGCGGCCGCCGGCCGGATCGTTCCGGGGCCGCACCGCGGTCGGTCCTGATCCTGACTGCTCTGCTGGTGGCGGCGGTCGGGACCCTGTTCTTTGTCCGGCAGAACCGGCCAACCCACGATTTCACCCTGGGCGGCCCGCTATTTCCCGTGGCGACCGAGGATATCGAAGGGCTGCTTCTGACCAGGCAGGGAGCCCAATACCGCCTGGACCGGACCGACCAGACCAATTGGTCCCTGACCGGGGCGGTGGCCGACTACGTCGACAGCCTGGCGGTGGTGAAACTGCTCGACACCCTGACCGGTGCCTACGGCGGCCCCTTGCTGGCCGGGACGGAGACCGAGGACCGCCGGTACGAATTCAATGGGCCCGAAGCCATCCGCCTGACCCTGTTCGTCACCGGGGCCGAACCCCTTTCCCTGGCGCTGGGCACGACCAATCCTGTGGGGGGCAACGTCTACGCCAGCGGTGTGGGGCGGGAGGCCTGTTTCATGGTCCCGACGATTCTGCGCAAGGCCCTGGCCGATCTGCCGGGAACCCTGCAGTATCGATCCCTGCTGCCCCTCCGTGACAGGGACGACCTGGAACGAGTGGAAATATCACGGGGTGGTCGCCAGACGGTGGTCGAATTCCGGGACAACAGGTGGTGGCTGCTGATGCCGCCGGAAGGCCCGGCCTTTCTGGGTGAAAAGGTGCGGGTTTACCAGGCGATGTACGACGACCGGCGCGTGACTGACGACCGGGGTGTCTGGGTCCTGGCTTCCAGCCCGGCGGTGCACCTGTTGGTCTACACGGTCTGCAGGACCCTCGTGCGAGAAATCAAACCGGCCGCCGAGGGCGCGGCTGTGGCCGTCGACTGGGAGTTGGATCCTCCCTGGGCGAAGGTGGTTCTGACCGGGCTGGGCATCAACCCCGACCCCGCCGCAGGTGATCCGGATCGGATGGCCATCGCCTTCGGGCCGGCCCTCGATCAGAACAGGGTGCCGGCCATGCGCCGCGGCCACGTGCTGTTGGCCGATGGGGAAGCCCTCGAAGTCCTGGAGAAACCGCTGGGCATCCTGGCCCACCGGACGGCGCTGACCTTTCTGGTTCTCCAGTCCGACGTCATCCAATTGGAACGGGAGGGCCGGCTGCTGGTGCGAGGGACCAGGACGGGAACCGCCATCACCAAGGAGGGCAGGAATGCCTGGCTCACGGAGATTCCCCGGACTATTCGGGAAGGCCTGGACGATTCCCGGCGCCACAGCCTGGTCCGCAACCTCGCGGTGAACCTGGACCGGATTTCCGTCCTGGCCGTGCTGCCGCCGGTTCATGATCCGGACATCCTGGCGGACAGGGAGCGGGTGAAGATCACCGTCTCCTTCGGCGTGGGCGAGGATGTGCACTCCGAGATCCTGGAATTCGGTTACCTCGATGAAGCCCGGCTGCCGGTGGGGTCGCCCCCTCTGGCCGCAACAGAAGATGGCCGCCCGGCCGTGGGCCTATGGTTTCCCGCCAGCGGCAAGTTGCTGCAGGTCCCCGACCAGGTCATCGTGACGGCCCGCAACATGGTCCAGATCGTCCCGCCCGTTCTTTCTGAATAACCTGCCAAAAAAAACCCGGGCCGCAGCCCGGGCTTAAAATACCCTCGAGAATCAGGGTGTCGTCAGTTGGCCGCCCGAATCGTCTCCGGCAGTTCGGCCACCGCAAAAACCTGGGCGTCCCAGGCGGGGGGTGCCAGGACCACGATCGGGGGCACTGGCACGGTCTCGCCCAGTGGGAGCCCGACCAGGGAGGCGGTATACATTTCGGACAGGCTGTCGAAGTGGGGACGCAGCTCCGCCGACACGGGGGCGGCCGCCGGAAGCTTCAGTTTGCGTGGGTTGACGAAAGAGCCGTTGCGCTTGACCCGGTAGTCCAGGTGGGGGCCGGTGGCGTAACCGGTGGCGCCCACGTAGCCGATGACCTGACCCTGGATCACCCGGGTTCCGACCTTGACACCCTTGGCGTACCTGGACAGGTGCAGATAGTAGGTCTCGTATTCCCGATTTACGTGACGGATCTTGATGTAGCGGCCGTTGCCCTTCTTGATGGTCGCTTCGGTCACGACTCCGTCGCCGCCGGCTCGCACCGGGGTGCCCAGGGGGGCGGCGTAGTCGACGCCCAGGTGGGGCATCCACTTCTTCAGGACCGGATGAAGGCGGCGGTGCGAATACCCGCTGCTGATCCGGGAATATTCCAAAGGCGCCCGCATCAGTTGCTTTTGCATGTTGTTGCCCTCGGGATCGAAATATCCCGGGCGTCCGCCCTCGGAGGTGAACCGGTAGGCGCGTTTTTCCTTGCCCCGGTTGACGATTTCAAGCGCCATGATCGCTCCGGTGCGCACCAGCTTATCCTCTTTCCAGACCTCGTCGTACAGGATGCGGAAAGTGTCGCCCTGCCGCAGGTCCCGGTTGAAATCAATTTCCCAACCGAGGATGTCGTTTATCTTGGGGGCCAGGGTCAGGGGGGCGCCGATTTTCTGGAGGCTGTGGTACAGTGAGGATTCGATGGTGCCGCTGACGCCTCTGAGGTGGTGGACCACCGGATAGGTTCCGTCCTCCCGGATATAGCTGTCGCCCTCGCGGGTCCAGGTGACGTAGCTTTCCTCATCGAGATCGAAGCCCAGGGAACGCATACCGCCATCGGTGGTGATGTCGAGGCGGAACAGTTCTCCGGCCCTGACGCTGCGCAGGTTCCGGAACGGTTTGCAGGCAGTGACCAGGGCCATGATGTCCTCGTGGGCCACGCCCCTGGCGGCCAGGGATTCATAGAAAGTCATGCCCCGGCCGATCCTCATATCAAACTGTCCGGAGGTCGGCCTGTTCACGGGGCCCAGCTCATCGGTGGCCAGACCGGGGCCCGGGGATTGGATCACGTAGGATTCGTACCTGGTCCCGTTGGTTCCGAACGACCAGTTCCGGTCGGGATCGAAACTGCCGGCAGGTGGCAGCCCCGCCGAAGTCAGGGACTCGGCCAGAGGGGGTTCTTCGGGACCGCCCATGCCGTCCTGGGGGGCTTCGGGCCTGTCCAGGAGGCTCAGGGAGATGATACCCAGTGTTAGAAAGGCCAACCCGATCACGGCCAGGGTGGGGATGGCGGATCTGGTCGCGTTATTGCTTTGCTGGTCGGGAATCAGGATCCATCCTCCGTGAATTCCACCCAAGGGTGGAGGGGGTTACCGGGCCAAAACTGCATCAGACCGCCCTCGGGAAGCAAGGCTTTTCTTGTCCAGAAACTGGTCTTGAGTCTGTTAAACCCGGACGGTTCCGTGCTATCATGTTACTTACCATTGCAGAAAGCCTGTTCCGGACGAAGGAAATTTGATCTGTCGTCCGGTTTTGGGGCATCCTGTTCCGATTTGGAGGTTTTGCCTTGTTTACCATGCGATCTAGCAACTGGCGTGCCGTATCCTTCCCGGTGGTCCTTTTGGGTGCCTTGATGGTTCTGGTATTCCCCGCCTGGGGGGCGGTTCACCTCACCGACGAGAACGGTTCGGGGGGAACCCTGTTCGGTGCGGCCATGTCCGAGCTGGAGGATCTGAACGGGGACCTGCAGTGGGAATTCCTCGTGGGCGCTCCCGGCGCTCCCAACGGCGGGAACCACGGAGAGGTATTCCTATGGTTGGGTGGCACGGAATTGACCGCCGAGGCCGATTTCCAATGGAACGGCGTGAACCAGGAGAAGTTCGGTTTCGCCGTGGCCCGGATCGGCGACGTCAATGACGATGGCCGACCGGACTGGGCGGTCGGGGCTCCCGATTCGGACGAAGGCGGTGCCAAAAGGGGCAAGGTCTACCTCTTCTACGGCAATTCCAACCCTGCGGCGATCACGCCGGTGGGGATCACCGGTGAAATCGGGGGCGACAACTTCGGGTTCTCGATTTCCGCCGCCGGCGATTTCGACGATGACGGCATTGATGATTTCCTCGTCGGCGCTCCGGCCGACGCCTCCGGCGTGCCGGGCCGGCCTGGTTCCGCCTACATCATCTTCGGGCAGGACGGTGGGGTTTCGACCGATCTGGGCGATGCGCTCAAGCTCGACGGTGAATTTTCAGGGGACGATTTCGGCTGGTCCGTGACCGACGCCGGTAATTTCCTCGGCACCGACGACTGCGTGGCCATCGGCGCCCCCCGGAACGACAACCACGGCGGGCTCGATGCCGGCGCGGTCTACGTCTACGAGGGCGGCGTCATTCCCGACAGCGCGGCAGATCACGTCATCAGCAGTGGCGGGACGGCCCCGGGCAGCCAATACGGTTTCTCGGTTCGCGGGGTGGGAAACTGGGGCGACAGCTCCTATGCCGACCTGGCCATCGGAGGGCCCTTCAACAACAATGGCGGTCTGGCCGCGGGCCGCGTGGAGATCGTCTACGGCGACAATTCCGTTCCTTCGGCTACCGGTAACCGGTATGTCCTGGGCGAAGTCGCCGGCGACAACTTCGGCTATTCGCTGGCCCGGATCTGGGATTTCACCCAGAACGGTAACGACGACGTCCTGATCGGCGCTCCTTCCCACGACCAGCCCGCCTCGAACTGCGGTAAGGGTTATGTCTTCGAGGGGCGCAGCACCGAGACCGACGCCGGCAATCTGGAAATCAAGGGCAATGTTCCCATGCGACCGGGCGCCGAAGCCAACGACAACTACGCCTGGGCCGTTTCCAGCGCCGGCGATTTCGACGGTGACGGCGACAGGGACCTGGCCGTGGGTGCCCCCAATGGCAACAAGCTCAACGATGCGGTGACGGGTTTCATCCATCTGCAGGATTCGTCCGACCTGGTGGTGCCCGCCTTCTTTTCCCGCTGGTCCGCCGTGTGGTCCGAAGACATGGTTCGCCTGACCTTCGCCTTCGCCCTGCCCGCGGTCCGGTTCGGTGAGGTCGAGCTTTTCCGGCAGGTCTACGACGGGCAGGATGCGGTCCTCGACGAATCGGTGATCTGGACGGGCGTCCCCGGCCGTGATTCCACGGATATTCCAGGCGTCCTGGTTATGTCCGGTGACGGATTCACTTTCCTCGATCCCGTTCCGGCCACGGTCCTGGAGGGGGCGGTCGGTATCACCTATTCCCTGCACGCGGTCACGGACGAAGGCTTCGCCTTCACCCTCGACGGACTGGTCGGCCCCGGCGACGTGGGGGCCCACTTCGCCACCGGACGCCTGCTGGCCCTCGATCCGGCCTGGCCCAATCCGGCCAACCCCGCCGTGACGGTACGCTTCCGCGCAGCGCCGGTCGAAAACATCTCGGTCAGGATCATGGATCTTCGCGGCCGTCTGGTTCGCCAACTCTACGACGGGACCGGCACGGGCAACTGGCAGCAGTTGATCTGGAACGGCAAGACGGATCAGGGGACGGCCGCGGCCTCGGGCCTCTACTTCATCCGCCTGGACAACGGGGTGAAGGCCATCCACGAAAGAGTGGTTCTGGCCCGATGACCCCGGGCGGCCGGGTCGAACTGCACACCCACCTGGAAGGATCGATCACGCCCGCGCGATTGATCCTTCTGGCCGAAAAATACGGCCAACCAAGCCTCCCGTCGGCCTGCCTGAACGAAGACGGGTCCGCTTACCGCTTCGATGGATTCCTGGGTTTTCTCGAATTGTTCAAACACGTGACCTCGGTGCTGCGCAGCCCCGCGGATTTTCATGCCGCCGCCCTGGATCTGGGCCACCAGCTGGCGACCGACGGGGTCGGTTACGCCGAAGTGTCCCTTTCCTACGCGGTGTTGCAGTGGAGAGGGATCGATCCGCTGGCCGTCCAGCGCGCCCTGGTCGAAGCAGCCGGCGAAGTAGCCGAGACCGAAGGTGTCCGGATGCGCTGGATCCCGGATGCGGTGCGGCAGTGGAGCGTGGACAAGGCCTGGCGGGCCTTCGAAGCGGCGGCCACCGCCGGGCGCGACCTGGGCGTGGTGGGCTTCGGCCTGGGGGGAGATGAGGCCTCAGGGCCCGCCTCCGATTTTTCCGACCTCTTCGCCGAGGTCAAGGCCGAGGGGTTCGGGGCCAGCATCCACGCGGGTGAGCTTCCCGCCATGGGGGCCGCAGCGGTCGAGTCCATACGGCAGGCGGTAGAGGATTGCGGCGCCGACCGCATCGGCCACGGGCTGGCCGCGGCCGACGACCCGATGCTCATGGCCACCTTGGCCGCCCGGGAGGTCTTCGTGGAACTGTGTCCTGGTTCGAACGTCCGGACAGGTGGTATCACGGCCTGGGAGGATCATCCCCTGCGGGAATTCCTGGCCGCGGGGGTGCCCTGCTGCCTCAACACCGATGACCGGACGCTGTTCGGGTTGGACCTGGCCGGGGAACTCCGGCAGGCGACGGAGGTGTTCGAACTGACCGGCGAGGAAATGGCGGGCATGCAAAAGGCCGCCCGCAAGGCGGCCTTTTCCGAAGTCGATTGAGGTTCCGCGGGGACCGCTAGAAATCCTCTTCCTTTTTCTTTTCCTGGGCCCGCGCCCGTTTTTCCAGCTCGTTTTCCAGAAACAGCTGGGCTCTTTCGAGTTCTTCCCGGAACCGGCGAATGAAATTCGCCTGGCGGTCAACCGAATCCCCCTGCCTCTCGATGGCCGGCTGCATGTTCTGCATGGCGGCCACGAAAATGGACTGCATGATCGACAACTGACGCAGCCGGTAGCCCGCGATCCCTTCCACATAGTTCAGGGAATTATTCTTGCGGCTGGTGCCCACGGGGGCGCCGACTTCCGCCGCGCCGGTCGTGCCGCTGGTTACATGCCCGCCGTGCATCTTGATGGTGTGCTCCTGGCCGAGATCGTCTTCACGCCTCAGGATGCACTTGCCCATGTGGTCCTGGATATCGTTGAGGACAGTCTTGCGCGAGGTGTTGGAGGACTGCTTGGCCGCCGAGGCCAGCTTCTTCTCCAGACTCAGCATGGTCTTGAGTTCCTTGCTGGTCTTGCGCAGGGCGTTTTCCAGGTCCCTGGTGGAGAACTTCTCCACGCCCTCGGTCTGGGCCTCGGCCACGGCGCCGGCCATGACGGATATGCAGATGGCCAGTGCTGCCATCGTCAGAGCGGTCTTCTTCATGATTCTTCCTTGCAGGTTCGGGCAGATGACTGCCGGGAAACCGATGAGTCCCTGAATGTTGTCCTGGTCCGCGTTGCTTCCCTACGGGAGCGGTGATAGTATTGTATCGGCTGGCATGTCCCAAGATTTCAGCAAAAATTGAGTTTTTTGACCCGGAAGGCAAAAGTCATGGATTTCCAGTCGTTTACCAGGATATCGCGAGCCGGTGCAACTGTTTTGACCCTGGTCCTCCTGCTTGCCTGCGGGGCAAATCCGGCGTCGGCGGGCGGCTGGTTCAAGGTCGCCGGCGGGTTGAGCGGTATGGCGATGGATGACGTCAACGCCGGGGATTTCCGTTTCTACGACTACACGGCTGATGGCTTCAATTTCCCGACCCTGGATTCCGGGTTTTCCTTCTCCCTTCATGCCGGCTTCGATCTGTCTCCCGATTTTTCCCTGGGCTTTTCCTGGGACCGGCAGCACGCCCATGTCGAGGGGACCGACGTGGACGTGACGGCCAAGCTCAAACTGGACGCGAACTTCTTCATGACCCATCTCTACTGGTCGCCCCTGCACAAGGGGGCCTGGAGTTTCGGCGCCGCGGCGGGCCTGGGGTTTGTCTTCCCCAACGGAGACGTCAAGGTGACCGATGACAACAACGTCAGCTACGGGGAGGGGGACATTACAGGCTCCTCGGGCTTCGCCTTCGAAGTCATGGTTCTGGCGGATTGGGCCTTCGGCGGCTCCTCGGCCCTGGAATTGACCGCAGGTTGGCGGGTCGCCACCCTCGATGAAGTCAAACTCCAGAGTGCACCCGTATTGAAAGAGGACGGTTCGAACCTCGAACTGGACTACACGGGGTACATCATCAAGGTGGGCTATAAATACGTGTTCGGGGACGGTGGCGACAATCGTCCCGACATCAATTGATCAGTCTTCCAGCATCCTGTTCAACCGGTCGATCTCAGGCTGGATGAGGTCGTCGTCAAGTCGCGGAAAGAGGATTTCCGGCTGCCCCAGCTGGCGCCCCGCGGGAATCGGACGGGTTCCTTCGTCCCAGCCGCCCCGCCACAGATCGCTTTCCATGCCCAGCCAGGACCACAGCTTATCCATGCCGAAGGGAACCACCGGCCCCAGCATCAGGGCCAGCATGCGCAGGATCTGGATGATGACTCCCAGGCTTTGCCCACAGCGTTCCATGTCGGTCTTGCGGGTCTTGAACGGGGCTGACTCGTCGAAGTAGCGGTTGCCCGTCTGCCCGGCGTGGAAAGCTGTTTCCAGCGCGTTCTTGATCTCGAACTTCTCCATCTGCCCAACCCAGGTGTCCAGGTCGGCTTCCACATCGGCCAAGGCCTGGCGGTCCAGATCGGTCATCAACTCCTGTGACCAGGCGGGCACCTTGCCGTCGAAGTACTTGTGGATGAAGGTGAAGACCCGGTTGATCAGGTTGCCGAAGTTGTTGCCCAGTTCGTTGTTGTTGCGGGCCTGGAAACCCTCCCAGGTGAAATTCATGTCCCGGGTTTCAGGCGCGTTCCGGGCTAGGGTGTAGCGTAGGGGGTCGGCCTGGAATTTTTCCAGGAAATCGGGCAGCCACACGGCGAAACCACGGCTGGTCGAAAGTTTCTGACCTTCGAGATTCAGGAACTCGTTGGCCGGGACGTTGTCCGTGATGACGTAGTCCTCGCTGTGGGCCATGAGCATGGCGGGAAACAGCATGGCGTGAAAGAAAATGTTGTCCTTGCCGATGAAGTGCACCAGCCGCGTGCCGGGATCTTTCCACCAGGTCTTCCAGGCCTCGGGATCTCCCTGGGTGGCGGCCCATTCCCGCGTGGAGGAGATGTAGCCGATGGGCGCCTCGAACCACACGAACATGACCTTGCCCTCGTGATCCGGCAGAGGCACCGGCACGCCCCAGCCCAGGTCGCGGGTCATAGCGCGGTCCTGCAGGCCGCTGTCGAAGTAGCCCCGGCAGTATTGCCTCACGTTGTCCTTCCACTCGGGATGGTCGTCGATGAAGGCCGCCAGCTTGTCCTGCCAGTCGCCCATCGGCAGGAACCAGTGGGTGGTCGGGCGCAATTCGAGAGGGCTGTTGTCCAGGACACTGTGCGGATCAATCAGCTCGGTGGGGCTGAAGGTGGCCATGCAGTTTTCACATTCGCCGCCCCGCGCGCCCTCGGTTTTGCACTTGGGGCAGGTGCCTTCGATGTAGCGGTCGGGCAGAAACCGTTCCTGGGTCGGACTGAAGAACTGGTCGGTGGTCTTCTGCTTGAACAGCCCCTGGCCGTGCAGGTCGGTGAAAAAGGCCTGGGCCGTCTCGGTGTGAATGTCGCGGCTGGTCTGGCTGAAGTTGTCGAAGCTCATCCCGAAGCCCTCGAAGGACTTCTTGATGGAGGCGTGGTTCCTGTCCACCAGTTCCTTGGGCGTGATGCCCTCCTTTTCGGCGGTCAGGGTGATGGGCACACCGTATTCGTCGGACCCGCAGATATACAGGACGTCCTCGCCGCGCATCCTCAAAAACCGGACATAGATATCGGCGGGAAGATAGGCCCCGGCCAGATGCCCCAGATGGATTTCCCCGTTGGCGTAGGGCAGCGCGCTGGTCACGAGTGTCCTGGAAAACTTCTTGTCCCGACCCATGCCTGAAAACCCACCTTGAGTATCATCGTCTTGATATAACTTCCGGAAGAAGAAGGGGTGGCTTGTCGGACCGGGGCGTCATGAAGGGCCCGAAGCCAAGGATGGCGAAGGGCCCGGAATGCCGAGTCATTCCGCCACAGGAGGTGGCGGAACGACGACCCCGGAGTGACAAGCCACCCCTTCTTCTTCCGGAAGTTATATCAAGCGAACCGCAGCGGGCAAGGTCGTTTTCTTGTAGACCTTGTTGTCGAGCCAGGTCTTGCAGTCGATCCCGGTGGCCTCGTAGACGGCGGCTTCGAAGGCCAAGCGGGTCAGGGGGGAACCGTCCCGCGAATCGAAGAGATGCCTCAGGACCAGATCCAGGGGCCGGTCCCTGCCGGTCTGTTCGGCCAGCCACTGGTCCAGATTGATGCAGGCCTGGACGCTGCCGGCGTAGGCAAAACGGACCTGTGCGGGGCTGGCCATGACCTCGGCGGCAGCCTGGCCCACGGACATCTGGGACTTGATCGGGCTCAACCGGTAGTCCCGTTCCAGACGGGCTTCGAGGACGGCTCGGGCATGATCGGGTTTCCAGACGCCGCCGGCGGTCAGCATGCGGGCGGCGTACCAGGTGGCGGCCCCTTCGGTGAACCACAGCATGTCGGGGTCCCTCTGGGGAATGGCCTCGCCCAGCCAGCCGTGGAACATTTCATGGGCGATGACGCTGGCGCACTGGTCTTCGAGATCGCCCCAGGTCGTGGCGGGGTCCATCATCACCAGGACGGAACTGCCGGTATGCACGCCGTAGATGTCGAACCTTTCCCGGCCGGAAACCTTGTTCGCCGAAAGGATCACGGTGATCTGGGCCGTAGGGGCCGACCCGAAGAAGCCCATTTCCGTCCGGGCGATGCGGCGGATCATGTCCATGGCAGCATCCAGGGGGAAATTCCAGTTGTGATCGGTGGCCAGCTGGATGACACATTCCCGCACCATGGTCGTGGCGACCTGGAGATCCCCGCAGATGACCAGGGAGTTGTTGAGGTCCGCCAGATCCTTGGGATGATACAGCAGGTTGGCCAGCACCGGCCGCTTGGTCTCGGCCTTGCCGGGATCGGGTTGGTCCGGTGGCAACAGGCCCTCGGCTGGCAAGAATCCCTGGCCCGGGCTGATATTGGCTTCCTGGGCGACCTGCCTCTGGCGGGGGACCGGATCCCGGTCGCGTTTCTTCACCAGGGCGGGCCAGGGGACCAGCACCTGCAAGCCGCGGGGGTTGTGCAGGGTGACGGTGATGTTGTCGACCTCGATGCCGACAGGCTGCAGAAAGACCTCGAACCCGGCCATGCGCACACCACCGGCCACGGGGGTGGAGATGTGGCGCCGCACATCATCTTCCAGACCCTGGATCTGGTTCAGGTCGACCTGGTAGATGAAGCCCGCTCGCCGTTTGCCGCGGGTGCCCACCCGCCAGCCGTCTTCCTTTTGCTCGACGGACAGGGGTTTGCCCTGGCTGCCGTCGTCCTTCAACTCGGTCGCCGTCGCGCTGTGGGGGTGAACGCCGTTCATGAGGTCGCCGAAAACGCCGGGGGGGAACTCGAGGTTCATTTTCCGGGGCAGGTCGCCCTCGGCGATCATGGTGATGACCAGACTGCCTTTGTGGGCGTTGGCGAGATCCAGTTCATAGGTCAACTGGATCGGTTCCGGTGGCCGCGGGATGAGGAAATAGGTCACGAATCCCAGGATGACCAACCACGAGAAAATGCGGACCGCGGTATAGGCCGGCGCGGGGCCTTCCATTTCCCGGAACCACATGTTGGCGTCGCCGCCCCTTTTGGTGATGTACTGTTCGACCGGATCCGGTTTGGGTTCCTTCATCCAGATTCTTCCTTATAGTGGTCACTCCGCGAGTGACAAATCCCCCGTAACCCCTAGACTGATGTGGTGGAAAAACGCCCACGCTAGATTTATCGGCTGCGAATCGATGACCTTGAATGCCGAGGTGAAAAAATGGATTTGGGACTCAGGGGCCGGTCGGCGCTGGTTTCAGCGGCCTCCCGGGGATTTGGTCGGGCGGTGGCCCTGCGATTGGCAGCCGAAGGGGCCAATGTGGCGATGTGCGCCCGCACCGAACAGGATCTACGCATCACGGCCGAAGAGGTCCGGGTGGTGGGAGAAGAGGTTTTCGGAGGATCGGCGGGAAAGGTGTCCGCCAGGGCGCTGGACGTTACCGACGGTGAGGCCCTGGCGGCTTTTGTCGGCGACACTGAAAAGGACTGGGGATCCATCGACCTTTTGCTGGTCAATGCCGGAGGGCCGCCCGCCGGCAACTTCGGCGAACTCGATCTGGGCCAGTGGGAATCCGCCTACCGCCTGACCCTGGAAAGCGCGGTGAGGCTCTGCGGCCTGGTCCTGCCGGGCATGCGGGAGCGCCGGTGGGGACGGATCGTCCAGATCACCTCTGTCAGCGTCCTTCAACCGGTGGAAAACCTCCTGCTGTCCAGCGTCTTGCGGCCCGCGGCGCATGCCCTGGTCCGCAACCTGGCACTCGAGGGGGCCCCCTTCGGGGTCACGGTCAATTCGGTGGCCCCGGGTTACCACACCACCAGTGCGGTGGAAAGGTTGATCACCAGGAAAATGGAACAGACCGGTTGCACGCGGGAAGACGTCCTGGGGGACTGGTCACAGGAGATACCCATGGGGCGGCTCGGCGACCCGGACGAACTGGCGGCTCTGGTCCTGTTCCTCATGTCCGAGAAAGCTGGCTATCTCACCGGGCAGTGCATCGTGTCGGACGGGGGCTGGGTCAAGGGGACCTTTTAGGGGCGGGAAAGGGCGCAGGCCCTTGACAGTGGGGTTTCTTTTACTACATTTTAGTCAATAAACTTCGCAAATAATAAACTTTGGCGGATATCCTGCCCGGAAAGGCTCGATGATGGAAAAGTTCCTGCTGATCGTGGTCGTGTACTTCATCGTCGTGCAGTTTGTCTTTCCCAAACTGGGCCTGCGCCCGGGCTGAGGCCCCCAGAACTGCTCGATCGGTGATCGGGACGAAGCGAACAATCAAGAATCCACCGGAGACGCGAACAGCGATTCCGGAACGGGTAAATAACGTCAGTCAGTGAATATTGGCCTAGAATAGTGGCCTAGAATATTGGCTTTGGCCGAGGAGGTCGCCCCATGCCTCTTTTTGAATTTTCCTGCCGCAAATGCGGCCACCAATTCGAGGAATTGATTTCGCTTTCCGAACTAGAGGACGGCGGACTCAAATGTCCGGTCTGCAAGTCCAAGCGGGTGGAAAAGGGATTCTCCGCCTTTGCGACGGGCCCAGCGGCGACGGCCGGCGGATCCAGCGCCTCAGGCGGAGGCTGCGGCCCCGGCGGTTTCACCTGAGGATGATCCGCCCGCGGCGGTACGCCGCGAAGAATTCCCCCCTGTTCCCGCTCCCAGCGAGCCATCAACTGCGGCCCGGCCGGATATCCAGCCGGGCCGTGGTCATAAACCCCTACTTCTTATCCACCTTATTTGATCGTCGGAATTTCAAGGTGTCCCGGGCCGAATCGCCCAGGCGCTGGCCGAAGTGCAGGACCAGCGCACCGAGGATCAGGCCGGCGATGACATCCACCACGTAGTGGTAGCGGCAATAGACGGTCGCCATGCACAGCAGCACGAAGATCGTGGTCATCCACCAGCGGTGGCGCGGGAAGTTCTCCCAGGTATACCACCACGGGATCATCGATGCGGCCACGTGGCTGGACGGGAAGGCGGCGCCCAGCAGGGCCCCGTTTTCATGGATGTGACGCATGATGGCCGTGAAGATCCAGCCGTCGACTTCGACGTATCCGGCGCGGAAGTACTTCGGCCCCCAGGCGGGCAGCAACGTGTAAAGGGTGTAACAGATCAGCATGGTCAAACTCAGGTCGCGGATGAATGAGCGGACCAGGTCCCATTGCGCCTGATCGGCCAGCCTGCGGGAGGTGAAAACCAGCACGAGGAAGGATGCGGAAAGGAAGTAGTAGGTGAAATAGGCGAATTCCATCAGTTCGTGGAACCAGGGCCAGGGCCAGACCCGGGACCACTCCAGGCTGGGCTGGCAGCCGAAAATCCACTCTTCGAGCTTGATCAGCGCAGGGTCGAGACTGCCCTCGAAGGGGAAGAAGATGAGGCCCAGGTACTCCATCTCAGCGTAGAACATGGGAAATATCAGCGGCAGGTAGATTTCCCCCAGCAGGCGGGGCACGAAGTGCCGGCTGCCCCGCAGGATGGGCGGCACGAACCAGATGACCAAAGCCAGGGTGCCGTGGAGGGCGGCGTTGGCCCAGGGATCGGGGAACACCGAGGGCTTGAGGACGGGATAGAAGGCGCTGACCAATAGATAGACCACGGCCCAGCGGTCGATGTCCATGCGTCTGAGGGACAGCTCTATCAGCTTCCTCCTGATGTTCACAGCCAGTTTTCCTTCCGGTAGAAATCAAGGGTGTCGGCGAAACCCCGGGCGGCATCCCAGCGGGGACGGAACCCGGTGACCTTGGTCAGGTGCTGGCCGTCGCAGGCCCAGCCGGGGCTGTCGAGATCCCGGATCCGGTCGCGGTTCAGGACCGGCGAGCGGCTGGCCCGGGAGGGTCCGGCGAGGAACGAAACAAGTTTCATAAGAACTAGGGGCAACTGGAAGGAGCGAATGCGGCGACCGGCCATCCCGGTCAGGACTTCGGCCAAGGCGGACCAGTCGTATCCCCGGCGACCGTCGTCCACGAAGAAAGGGCCGGTGGCGGACCCCGTCTCCAGAAGCGCCACCGCGGCCTCGGCCGCGTCCCGGCCGTGGACCAAAGAAAGTCCGGTGATCTTTCGGCCGATGCGGCCGGTCCAGCCCCGCAGCGCCAGCCGGAACAGGGGCAGGAATTCTCGGTCGCGGGGGCCGTATAGCGAGGGGGGACGCAGGATCGCCGTTCGGAAAGGCAGGTCGCCCAGCAGGAGTTCTTCGGCGGCCAGTTTGGACCGGCCGTAGGCGGTGATGGGACGGCAGTCATCGGTTTCGACGGCGGGCCGGTCCAGGCCGGCCGGACCGTGGGCGGCCAGGCTCGATATCAGGACAAAGGACGGGGAAGCTTCCCCGCCGGCCCAGGCGGTGGCGGCGGCTTCCAGCAGCCGGGCGGTGGTCGTGACGTTGGCCCGGTGGTAGATCTCTTCGGAAGGCGCGGTCACCACTCCGGCGCAGTGGATGATCCCCGAGGTCCCTTGCAGGAACCGGCGGCAGTCACCCGGATCGGTCAGATCCACCGGCAACGTTTCCACGGATTTGCCTTCGAGCCACCTCAGGCTGCTGGTCGCGCGGACCGAAGCCCGTACCCGGTACCCTCGCTCCAGGAGCGTGTCGGCAATGTGGCTGCCCAGAAACCCGGTCGCACCGGTCAGGGCGATCAAGGGTTCGCCGGCGGCCATCATCCCACCGACTTCTCGTAGATGCGGTAGGTCTTGTAGCGGTGGGCCCCGTAGCCTTCGAGAATCCGGTTCATGGAGACGTTTTCCGCCAGGATCCAGGAGCACTCGCCCTTGGTGATGCCCTTGGGGAAGGCGCCCATCATGGTTTTGTAGACCATGGCCATGTCTACCCCGAGTCGGCGGTACTCGGGCAGGACCCCCATCAGGATGGTCCGGGCGTAGTCGATCTTCCGCTTGCCCAGCAGGAACTTGAGCCAGCCGAAAGGCAGCAGCTTGCCCCGCAGCGAATGCAGGGCCTGGTTGAAGTCGGGAATGGTCAGGGAAAAGCCGATGGGCAATCCGTCCAGCTCGGCCACCAGCAGGAAATCGGGGTCGACCATCGACTTCATGTCCTTGGCCATGTAGGCGAAGTCCTCGTCGTCCAGAGGGATGAAACCCCAGTTCTCGCTCCAGGTCCGGTTGTAGAGGTCGCGGGCCAGCTGGGCTTCCTCATCGAAATTCTTCATGTCGAACGGACGGATGACCAGGCCGGGTCGTGCGAGGATCCGGTCGATGAGCCGCTTCATCTTCTCGGGCAGCTGGCCTCCGGTACGGATGTCCCAGGCGAACAGGTCCTTGGCCCCGGCCAGGCCGAACTCCTCCAACTGTTTCTCGTAGTAGCGGGGATTGTAGGGCATACCGATGACCGGCCGGTTGAACTTGCCGGAGATCTGCAGACCGTACCAGTCGTGGTTCGAGGTGAAGCAGCCGGGCCCCCGCATGATGTCCATGCCCTGGGCGGCGATCCAGTCCCGGGCGGTTTCCAGCAGGGCCGCAGCCGCGGCGGGGTTGTCGTCCACTTCGTAGAATCCGAAGAATCCCACCTTCTCGTCCCAGTGCTCGTTGTTGTACCGGTCCACGCAGGCGCCGATGCGTCCGACCACCCGGCCTTCGTCGCGGGCGAGCCAGAGTTCGGAAACGGCGTGGTTGTAGAAGGGGTTCTTCTTCTTGTCGTGAAAATGTTTCATCTCGTCGAGCAGGGGGAACACGTAGTACGGGTCGTCGCGATAGATCCGGTAGGGGACGTCGAGGAATTCCCGCAGGGCATTCTTGTCGCCGCCGATGGGGGACACGGTCACGGCCATCGCATTCTCCCTTGTAAAAAAACCCGGGAGGTCCTGGAACTTCCCGGGTCGAAGAGTGGGGTTGTCCCGTGACTCCCTGTCAACCGGGAATGATACCCATTTCCTTGCCCACCTTGATCATCATGTCCATGGCCTGGTGAATCTCGTCCTCGGTGTGGGTGGCCATGAGACTCAGGCGAATCAGGGCGTTGCCCTGCTCCACGGCCGGGCTGACGACGGGGTTGACGAAGACGCCTTCCTCGATCAGGCGCTTGCACATGATAAACGCCGCCACGTCTTCTCCGACCACCGCGGGAATGATGGGTGTTTCGCTAAGGCCGGTGTCGAAACCGGCGTCATCGAGGCGTTCCCGCATGAGGTCGTTGTTCTTCCAGAGGGCCTCGATTCGCCAGGTCTCATCCAGCATGACATCCACCGCCGCGGAGACCGAGGCCACCGAGGCCGGCGGCATGGCTGCCGAGAACATCAGGGCGCGGGCGGTGTGCTGGATGTAGTGGATGATGTCGGCGTCGCCGGCCACGAATCCACCCACCGAAGCCAGGGATTTGCTGAAGGTCCCCATGATCAGATGGACCTCGTCGGTGAGGCCGAAATGGTTGCAGGTGCCCCTGCCACCCTCGCCGAGCATCCCGATGCCATGGGCGTCATCCACCATCATGACGGCGCCGTGCTTGGCACCCAGCTTCACGATTTCAGGAAGCTTGGCAATGTCGCCTTCCATCGAGAAAACGCCGTCGACGATGATCAGCTTGTTGGCGTCCTTCTCGCTTTCAAGGACCAGCTCCAGATTCTCCATGTCGTTATGGCGGAATTTGCGAACGTCGGCGAACGAAAGGCGGGCGCCGTCGATGATCGAGGCGTGGTCGGTGCGGTCGACAATGATCTTGTCATTGCGGCCGGCCATGGTGCTGAGCACGCCCTGGTTGACCATGAACCCGGTCGAAAATACGAGGGCCTTTTCCTTGCCGACCAAAGAGGCGAGTTTTTCCTCGAGTTCTATATGGATATCCAGGGTTCCGTTCAGGAAACGGGAACCCGCACAGCCGGTGCCGTACTTGGCGATCGCCTCCTGGGCGGCCTCCTTGACCTTGGGGTGATTGGTCAGGCCCAGGTAATTGTTGCTGCCCAGCATGATGATTTCCCTGCCCTGGTACAGGACAGTGTTCGTCTGGGCGGATTCAATGACCCGGAAATAATTGTAGAGATCGGCCTCCATCACCTTCCTGGCGGTATCAAATTGCCTGGCTTTTTCGAGAAGACCCATGGTCACCGTCTTTTCCTAAGACTTGGAAACAGAAAAAACCCGCGTGGCGAAGACGTACCAGTACTTTGCCGGGAGAACTCGCGATCCCAGAAAGTAGCCCGTAACCCGGATTCCGACAACTAGAAAACGTCCGCCTCGAAAACGAGGAATTCCGCCCCCGTGCGCCAGTCATCGGGGCCCAGACCTGCTTTGAGGGCCAAATGGGTCAAGGTGGTG
>CBDTUS010000049.1:0-21000 GCA_965363725.1 uncultured bacterium
TGGTGGCCAACATCGGCGGTTCGCTGACCCCGCTCGGCGACCCGCCCCTGTTCCTGGGCTTTTTGCACAACGTGCCCTTCTTCTGGGTCACCACGGGGATCCTGGCCGAGATGCTGCTGACCTCGGGGCTCGTCCTGATCGTCTTCTTCATCGTCGATACCTACTTCTACCGCAAGGAGGAGAACAAGCCCGCGGCCGACCCCAACGCGGAGCCGCTGCACATCGAGGGCTGGCACAATTTCTTTTTCCTGCTCGGGGTCATGGGCGCGGTGATCATGTCCGGCTCCCTGAAGCTGTTCGAGATCCCCATCTACAGCGGCGGCAGCCACGCGGTGGTCGTCCCGTTCCAGAACTGGCTGAAGGACATAATCATCATCGCGATGGGAATCCTTTCCCTGAAAACCACCAGCAAGGCGTTGCGCGAAAAGAACGGGTTCTCCTGGTTTCCCATCCAGGAGGTGGCCTACCTGTTCGCGGGCATCTTCATGACCATCATTCCCGCCCTGGCCATCTTGAAGGCCGGCCCGGCCGGCGACCTGGCCGACCTGACCAACGCCATCCAAGGACCGGCGCGTCTTTTCTGGGCCACGGGCATCCTGTCCAGCTTCCTGGACAACGCACCCACCTATCTGACCTTTTTTAACGCCGCGCTGGGTGACCTCGGCAAAACCGAGGCTGAAATCCCTGGCATGCTGGGATATCTCGACGAGTCACTGCGCAATCAGGGGTTCATCGACAACTTGACCGCCATTTCCGCGGGCGCCGTGTTCATGGGTGCGGTGACCTATATCGGCAACGCCCCGAATTTCATGGTCAAGGCCATCGCTGAGGAGGCCGGCATCCCGATGCCCACCTTTTTCGGTTACCTAGTCAAGTGGTCCGTCCCCATCCTGATGCCGATCTTCGTCATCGTGACCCTGGTTTTCTTTCTCTAGAGGAGTTGGAGATATGGCAACGAAGAACAATACCAAGAAGTCGTTCTACGAGGTCGTCTTCCTGGGCAAGCCCAAGGTCGTGCGGGCCTTTGTGAAGGGCTTCACCATGGGCGTCCTCGAAGACGCCACCGTCTTCTACAGTTTCAACGCCGGCATCCACCACGAGGGCAAGGCCGAGAAACTGGCCGAGATGGTGGGTATCCGGGGTACCGACTGCCACGTCATCGTCGACTCCGCCACCAGCGCCCTGCTGAAAAAGCGGGCCAAGCGCATTGCCAAAGAAACCGGTCTTGAGATCACCTCGCACCGCCACATCCGCTCCGCGAGCATGTTCTTCAAGTTCCAGGCTTTCGCACCCCGGTACAACAAGGAGATCGTCGACCTGGTTCAGAAACTGCCCGCCGGACTGCGGGTGGACGGGTTCCACCACGACGTGCGCCTCGATCCCGGCGCCAAGGGGATCGAGGCCTATTCTTCGGTGCACCACTACGAGGCCACCGGAGAGGCGACGGTGGTCGGCCGCATCGACCTGCTGGTGGCCTTGAAGAAGAAGTTCGAGGAATTCCCGCTGATCCAGGCGGAGGACATCGTGCTGAAGTTGGCTTAGGAGCCTACTTGGTCCCACACAAGGAGCCCCGGATGTCCTCGGCCTGCGGCCTGCGGATTACCGGGGTTCCTTGTGTGGGACCAAGAGCTGCACGATAGCGCGCGGACCATTTAGGGTAGTCGATGCACAATAAAGCAGGGGCGGCCCTGGGGCCGCCCCTTGCCGGGCGTTGCAGAGACAGACCGACTATTGAACGAGATCTTCCGCCTCTTCGTCGCACAGCGTGGTCCAGCGACCCTCGTAGAAACCGCCGGGGTATCCTTCCACCGGGTGCGCTCGCCCGCCCAGCAATCCTTCAACGTTCCCCGCGCGGGTGACCCAATGGCCCTGGAATTCGGTCAGGCTACCCTCATCGTCACCGGAGGTCCAGCCGCCGCGCAGCAATCCCCTGAAACGGCCGCGCCGGTCGATGAACTTGCCGACAAAGACACGTTCGCCGTCTTCGTTCACCCCATAGCCGCCCCGCATGAAGCCGTGGATGCGGCCGTCCAGCGTGATCCAGGCGCCGGCCAAACCACCGTGCCGTTCACCCCGGCCCTCGCCACCGGCCGTGTCCGGGCGGTCATATCGCATGTGGCGGTACCGGCCGGACAGCCAACCCTTGGGACAGATCTCGATGTCGTCCAGGCCGAATCCGTTCAGCTGGATCCTGTTGCCGGTGTCATCGACGTCGATGACTTCGTCCAGATCCGCCAACGCGCTCACCAGAAATTCACCCTCGTAGAGCGGCATGTCTATGTACAGCTTGTTGGCCACCTCAGGTGCGGCCTCATCGTCGAGCGGAGGTTCGATGATCTGGATCAACAGCCCATCGAAGTGGCACCAGGTGCGCGACACGAAAGCCACGGTATGCCGGTCCAGGCGCGGGAACACCACGTGATCGGCGGGAAATTCGAACTTGATCATGCGCTTGACCACGACGATGCCGCGGTCGGTCCGAATGGTGCCGGTCCAGTCGGTCATGTCGCAGGGTGGTTCGATGGCGGTGGTGTCTTCTGGTCCGCGCAGCATGCCCCAGCGCAGGCGCAGGTAGGTGAACCGGGGACGTTCTCCCTCGTGGTACCGATGCATGTTCCGGCTGCGCTCTTCCATCTCCAGCACCAGCGGATCATTGGCGGTGGGATCATCCACTGCTTCCTGGTCTTCGGCCAGCAGCATGGCCTTCAGGGCCTCGTCTCCGAAGGCCACCTCTTCATCGGTGGTGGTCAGGCCGCCGTCGGGATCGTTGAAATCCATCTCGTCGTAGTTGTCCAGGCCGTCGGTCGCCGCAGCGGTCAGGTCGTTGTCCTGGCTGCCGCAGCCGGTCAACAGAAATCCGGCCAAGGCCACCGCGGTCGCAAACATCAGATACTTTCTCAGCATGGTCGGGTCCTCCTGGGAATTTTAGGTCGTTTCCGTTGGGGTCTTCATCCCACGGAGGCAGGTATGCAGAGGCGATGCCAAATCGGGGGCAACACCGCAAACCAAACAACGACAATATCTTGAAATATTTCAGGACGGTATGATACAACCGTGGGGGTATAAAAGTGTACCCCGAGGGACAGTCCAGTGGTGCAACCGTACACTGACGGGCAGCCGGTCCTAGGAATCCGTACGTTTGACCTTGAGCTTCAGGGCCATCAATTCCTCGTTCCGGATGCCCAGCAGGGTGCCCATCTTGTGCATGAGGGCGTCTTCGTGGGCTTCGAGAACGCCATCGCTGTAGACGACCTGCCATAGCAGTTCCAGCACCGCGAGTTTGCGGGCCCGCGTGAATTTCTCGTTGATCAATTTGGCGAACTGGTAGAGGTCCCCGCTTTTTTTGCGTTCCTCGTCGGCGACATGCAGCAACTCGGCCGTCCGGGCGGCATCCAACCCGAAGCGGGCGCCGACCAGGTCGGCGATGGTCTTTTCCTCGTCCTCGCTGAAATCACTGTCCGCATGCGCGGCTTCCAGCAATAGAGCACAGGTGGCCACCTGCAGATGGTCCCTGTCTTCGGTCCCATTTTCTGTCGGGGCCATGGTGTCCTGGAAAAAACGGTTGAGTGAACGGAACATGTATCTCTCCAGACCGGTCGTGCCGGTTCAAAGGGGAATCCGGGTCCAGGTGGAACCCGGCAGGGTGAGAACTTCGTAGGCGATGGTGCCCAGCAGATCGGCCAGCATCTCGGTCGTGATGCATTCCTCGCCCTGCCCGCCCAGCAGCACGGCGGCATCACCCGCGGCGGCCTGGGGGATGTGTGTCACGTCCACCATGCACAGGTTCATGCAGACCCGGCCGACCAGGGGCGCACGTCGGCCGTGGATCAGAACGTAGCCGCGGCCGGACAGGGCCCGGGGCCAGCCGTCCGAATAGCCCACCGGCAGGACGGCGACCCGACTGTCGGTCATCGCCTTCCAGGAGCGGCCGTAACCCACGGTCTCTCCAGCGGGAACCTCGCGCACCTGGGATACCGCGACCTTCCAGGTCAGGGCGCCTTCCAGGGCAACTTCTTCGCGACCCCTCTGCCGGACCGAGACCAGCGTCTCCCTCGAAGGCCAGACCCCGTAAGCGCTGATGCCCACCCTGACAATGTCACGGTGGCTACGGTCCCACAGCAGGGCGGCCGCGCTGCAGCTCATGTGCATGGCAGGATCGGGGAACCCCGCGCCCGAAAGGGTTTCCCGGTACCCGTCGAACCGGGCCATCTGGGCCTTGGCGAAGGAGTGGTCGGTCGTGTCCTCGATATCCGCGAAGTGACTGGAAAGCCCGACGATCTCCATGTTCCCTGCCGCCTGGATCATCACGAGGGCCTCGGCGATTTCTGATTCGGTCAATCCCTGACGGTTCACCCCCGTTTCCACCTTGAGGTGAACCCGCAACGCAGAACCGCAGGCCGCGGCGGCCCGGCAGGCAGGCAACGAGGCCACCGTGATGTCCACGGTGAGCCTTGCCGCCCTTTCCGCTTCATCCCGATTGACCGGACCCAGGACCAGGATGGGCGCAGTGACACCGCCCTGGCGCAAACTCTCGGCCTCGGCCACGGAATGGACACCGAGCATGTCCGCACCTCCGGCCAGGAAGGCCTCGGTGGCAAGAAGAAGGCCGTGGCCATAGGCATCTGCCTTGACCACGGCCATCAGTCGAGGGGACGGTCCTGCGAGTTCGCGAAACACCGCCATGTTCCGGGATAGGGCCGCGCGATCGACCTCGATGGTCAACCAGGCCCCGGAGGCGTCAGGCACCCCGGGCTTCGGCGGCTTTGCTGTTCTTGCGCCGGTTGCAGACATCCTTGTCCTTGCAGGAACCGTACAGCTCCAGACGGTGGCGGTAGATCTGAAAATTGTTCTCCTCGGCCAGTTTTTCCTGGAGGGCTTCCAGCCGGGGATTGTAGAACTCAGAAATATCCCCGCACTCCAGGCAGATCATGTGGTCGTGGTGTTCCACGTCCGAATGGCCCTCGTACCGGGCCAGGCCGTCGCCGAAGCGGCGCTCCTCGACCAGGTTGCTCTCCACCAGCAGATGAAGGGTACGGTAGACCGTGGCGTAGCCGATTCTCGAGTTGACCTTCTTGACTTCGTTCAGAAGCTCTTCCACCGAGATATGGCCGCGCAGGCGGAAAAAGACCCCAATGATGGTGTTGCGCTGACGCGTGGTTTTCAGACCCTTGCGCTGAATGTATTCCGCGAACGCGGCTTCCTTTTCCTTGACCAGAGTCTCATCTATTTCCTTGGTACGGTTCACGGGCGTCATGGTAAACCTCTCGAAATTTTAGTGGTTTCTGAATTTCCGATTTTGATTTCTGTTTTCGTATTTCAGAATAAGTCCACTTCATTCCAGTGTCAAGATTCCCGGTCAATCGAATCGCAGCTCCACGGCAACTCTTTCCCGGGGCAATACATACCAGAACGTCCCTCCATCGTGCAGAAGATGGATGTCCTGACCGCGGAACAGGAAGGAATCCGTGTCCACGGTGGCGCTCCAGGTGCGCCTCGAGCCCGAAAGGCGGTACAGGCGGCCGGTCCCGCTGTCGGTGACCCACATGTCGCGGCCGTCCCAGGCCACGCCGAAGGGTGAAAATCCCGGGGTGACCGCCGAGCGGGTGACGGCCTTTTTTTCCGGATCGAATCGGTCGACCCGGCCGGCGTCCCGGTCGGTGATCCACACATATTTGCCGTCGTAACACATCGCGCTGGGACGGTGCCCCGGCACGTCGAAGGCCTCCTTGACCTGCAGGGTGTCCACCTGGATCTGGTACAGGATGGAGCTGCCGTCGTCGGCGTCCCCACAGCTGTAGAGGAATTCCCCGTCCCAGGCCAGGGCCCGGTCGAGCACGCCGCTGAAATCCTCCCTCATGAGGACGGCCCCCCTGCGGTTCCGGAACACCAGGCGGATTTCCCGGTCGCCCGAATCGCTCAGCGAGTCGGGGATGTCTTCCAGGACAGCAAGGGTGTCGGGCCCCATCCAGGTCAGGCCGGCCACCTGGCCCCTGTCTCCCAGCGACAGTGTGCCCATGGTGGTGAAGGACAGGGTCAAGTCGGGTGCCTGGTCGTCCGACGCTAACGCCGGTCCATTCGCTGCGATCGCGATCGCGAACAGCAATCCCAGGCTGCCATATTTCATCAGCTTCGTCATGGATTCCAAACCTCGGTTTCCGTTACCCGGAACCTGTCTCGCGACGCTCCCTGAGCAGCGCGGCGCCATGGTCCAGGATTTCGTTGATACGCGCCCAATCCAGGGGTTTGGAGGCGGTCAGATCTACGTTGGCCGGATCGACCCCGGCCAACAAATCCTCCTGTCCCCAACCCGATATCAGGGCAATAATCACTTCCGGATCCTGTTGCCGCAACAGGGAAGCCAGTTCCATTCCGGATCTGCCCGGCAAGGTCTGGTCCACCACCACCAGGCCAAAAAGGCCCGGGGCAAATTGATCGAGAGCCGTCGGGGCATCCCGGGCCACGGTCACCAGGCAATCCAGTTCCGCCAGCACATCGGCCAGCATTCCCCGCACGGCCTCATCGTCGTCGACGACCAGAACCGGAAACGAGGCGGAGCGGGCATCCGGGATCGGGCGCGTTTCCGTATCAGAGGCCGGTTCGCCCACCGATTTTGCCGGCGGCCGGATCATCGGCAGATCCAGCTGGAAGCTGGCCCCGGTTCCCTGATGGGGCGCCAGGTCCAGACGGCCGTCGAAACACTTCAGCAGCTGACGGCTTCCCGCCAGGCCCACCCCCCGGAATTTCTGGCCGCTGGAGGTATAGCCCGGCTCGAAGATATGGTCGGCGGCAGCCTTGTCCAGCCCGGGCCCGCTGTCGGTGACCGTCACCACCACCCGCTCCCCTTCGGCCAGCGCATCGATATCGACCCGCCCGCCAGCGGGCATCGCTTCCAGGGCATTGACCACCAGATTGCTCAAGACCTCCCGCACGACCTGGCCCGGGACGGAAGTGTGGAGATCACCAGGAACAGCCGGATCCATGACCCAGGCCGGCGACGGGGCTTTCTGATCGGGCTGATACCATCTGGCAGAACCGGCCGGACGAATCAAAAGGAATACTTCGGCCACGGTGTCCTTGAGATTCACCGCGGCTGAGGAGCCTCCCGGCTGCCGCGGCGGCAGCCCCCTTTGCAACCGCTTGAGCATGGCCGCAGCATCCCGGGTGGCCAGGGCAATCGCCTGTAGATCCTGCCGTTCGCCTTCGCCGACTTCCCGTTGCAGCAGCAATTCCGCTCGACCCAGGATGACCGCCAGCATCTGATTCACATCGTGCACCACCCCAGCCTGGCCCAGCGCGGTCCTGGCCTCGGTGTCGCCGAGAACCGGGGATACTAGTTGGGGATTCCCTGCCTCAGTTTGGTCGGACATGGTTTCTTTCCGGAAGGGGGCCAGACGGACGCGGACCCCGGGATGATACACCCCGAGACAGGCCGTGCAACCATCAGATCCGGCAATGGGGTCAGGCTAGGGGAGAACTTGAAGGTGGGAATCCACCTCGGTGCAGGCGGGCAGACTGGCCGAAAATTCCGCCACACCCCGGGAATCGGCGGCGATCCGGATACGGACACCCAGGGCCTGGAGCAGTTCCGGAGAAACCAGCATCCGAGCCAGATGCTCGAATTCCACGCGGTTCCAGCCGGCGGCGTCTGTCGCGTCGCTCAGACGGCCCGCGCGGGAGACCGGTGCGGCCCCCTCCTGGCGGCCCGAGGTCAAAACGGTGGCGACGAACCGGCCCTCCCCCGTGTCGGGATCGGACTCCAGTCGAAAGGAAGGACTGCAGCCTGGACAGGCAAAGGACAGCACACGCTCCATCTGGATCGCCAGGCGGCCCAGGAGCCCCACATCGGTAAGAACATCCCCTGCGCTCCTGGCGGCGTCCAGACGGACGTCAAGCCGCTCTGGGAACACCGCGGCCAGGGTCTCCAGGCTGACAGGCTGGAGATCCCCCACCGGCGGGGCTTCGGCCAGCCCCATCAAATCCTGGCTCCATTCCACGGTCTGTTCCAGCCGACCCAGGTTGCGTTGGGCGATATCCAGCATGCCCGAAGTGTTGGCGGCGACGGCCTCATCGACCTTGAGTGCGGCCAAGGCGGTTTTGATCGCTGTCAGGGGGCTGCGGAGTTCGTGGCTGAGGAAATCCCGGAACTGGGCCAGATCGCGGCGCGATCCCCTATCACCCCGCAGCACGCGCGCCCGCTCCTGGCAGGACTGCAAGGCGGCCTTCAGACGGGATCCGCATGGTCCCGGGTCCGGGATGACCACCCAGGGATCCGGAGGGACCGACCCCTGGCCGATGACCAGAAGGGGGGCCGCCGCGGCGGCCACCCCTTTGGTCTCAGCACCATCGGGCATGGCGCCTTGAGGCGGGCGGTCGGGTGTGGGATCTCCACACAGGAGAATTACGGCGTCGCAGTCCTCGACGGTCACCTGGTCCAGGGACCAGATTTCCTGCGGCAAAGACCCCACCGTCACGCCCCACTGCCACAGCAAGGAACGAAGGGCGGGGTGCCGCCGGATATCACCATCGAAGAGGATGTGGGCCAATTTCCGTCTCCCTGAGTCCTGAACCGGGGGTCGGAACCGCATAGGGTCCGCCGTGCCGGGGCCAGAATTAATTCCAGCGCCTGTCCCCGATCCGCAATCCGCATGCCATGGGCCAAGACACCCCCAAGCGTTTAATTTGAAAGAAGTTACAGGGGAATCAAAGGACCGATCGGATCCGCCTAGAAACCCCGGGGAACCATGGGGAACAGGGGTCAGGGACAGGACCGTCCAGGGAGGACCTGGACCCCTTCGTGCGTTCCGGGAAGGATGAAGGAAGCGGCAGGGCAAAAAGCCATTCCGCGGGGGGCCCCAGCCTGTATCAGGGTTCCTCGGGAACGGCCCCGAGGCGATACTTGGGGCTGTCCATGCGCCAGGCCAGGGTGAAATACCAGGCCGCCGGCCGGTCGAGGGTGCCCTGAAGTTCGGCCGCCACCTTGAAACCCACCGACCCGTTGGCCGTCCAGGGCAACCACAGCTGGACACCCGCCAGCTGGGAGCGCCGGGACTTGCGGTTTTGGAAATCGTAGGTCGCGCTGAAGCGCCTGCCCCGCCCCTTGAAAAGATCCAGGGAGGCGCCCAGATGATATCCGCTGGGAAAAGCGGTGGGATCCAGATAGTTCCGGCCTGAATCCATGTGCCACAGGTATCCCGCCACCAGGCCCAGGTAGGTGGCGGAACCCACAGCCACGTTTTTCTTCAGCGCCAGGCGCAGCGGCAGGCTGGTCGAGGAAAAGGGATAGACCCGGTCGCTGCCCGTCGGCAGCCCGAGGGCCAGCGCATAGTTCACCCATTTCACCAGCGGCAGTTTGACCGGGCCCGTGACCCCGGCTTCGATCTGCCCGAACCCGGATACACGTTTTTCGTTGGGCCAGCCGTTCTGCCCGTCCTCACCAAGAACCCAGGGCCACCGCCCAGCCAAGGTGACGTCCCCCGTATCGAAGGTCAAAAGCGGCAGTCGCAGGAAAAAGGTGGCGTCGTCCCCCGCCGGCAATATGCCCGTCAACAGGATCCGATTGAGATTCCAGTCGAACTTGGAGTCGGTAAAGCGATCCAGGTCGACAACCAGGGCTAGCCGGGAGGTGGAGTCGGCGGTGGTGAACCAGGGAATGGGGTCCAGGTGGGGCAGTTGGGCAGTCGCGTGCGGGGCCCGGAGCAGAACCAGCACCAGCAGCAGAAGCCCCAACCAGCCGGAAAATTGCCCGCTGGTCAGGACCGGAGCAGCCGAGAGCCGGCGGCGGGCCCGTCCCATGGCTACCTGGGCGCCTGTTCGATCAGGCGCACGACTCCGGCTTCCTCGAAATAGCATTTGATGACCTGACGTCCACCCGGCAGTTTTTCCTTGGCGACCACGACTCCACAATCTTCCCAAGCCTGGTGAAGTATACACTGGCCGACCTCGTAAGTTTCCCAGGGCCGGTAGGGCGTGGGATCGTCCACATCCTTTTCCGCCAGCATGGCCGCGTATTCGAGGATCGGTTCGGTCGGTTCGGAGGGCTTGTCCGAGGCACCCGCGGACTTGGCTGCGGGGGCGACCTTCGCCTCCAGTTCGGCATCGGCTGCCATTTCCTCCAGGTCGGGGAGGACAGATTCATCGCCATCTTTTTCGCGCGCCGCCATCATGTCGGCTGGGCTGTCCCAGGGCATGCCGGAGGGGGACGATTTCGTCGAATCCGTGGTGGAATCTGGCGTGGGATCCGGTTTGGGATCGTCCCCGGCCTTTTCCCCATCCTGCCCGTCACTTTCGGAAGGCTGGAGATCGGCGCCGCTCAGCTTGGGCAGGAAACCCTGGCACTGGGGACAGCGAAACCAGATGACGCCGTCATCGTCCTCACCGTCACCGGTGGGCACGACTTCCATTTCGAGCCACTCTTTGCAGACCGAACAGTACTGTCGGGACTTTTGTCTAGTCGTCATCGGCTCACCGGGCTCGGTCAGGGATTGATCTTGCAGCAGTTGTCGGCTTCATCCTTGTTCATGTAGCGCATTCCGCACACGAGACATTTTTTGGGGCCGTCGATCCGCCCTTCGGTCTCGGCTTTGGTCAGAAGGCGCTCATACTTGACGAAGCTTTCATCGCGGACGAGGATATCTTCTTCTTTGACGCTGGCCATTGGCTCCTCCTTGGCTCCGGTTACGCGTCCGTCCTGGTCGGGTTCTCAGAATGGGTACCCGTGGTGGCTCCTGCCGTCCAGGACACATGATGGCTGGCATACTATTACAATGTGATTTCAGAGTCAATATGGTGGGGGAAAATTTTTCGTGGCCAGGTCAGGATTCGGCTGCCCGGGCGGCGAGGGAATCGTCGCCGGCCTGCCTGGCCGCCGCGATCTCCTCCACGCGGTAGAGATCGCCCAGGTCCGCCAACCCCATGGCCTCGGAATCCTTCAGGGCTTCGAGCAGAACTCCCGCGGTGGCCGCGGCATCGGCCCCGGCCCGATGGGGATTCCCGTGGTCGATGCCGAAATGCTGGGCCAGGTCCGGCAGGCTCCGGCTGGCCAGGCCAGGCCAGAACTGTCGGCTGAGCTGGAGAGTGCACAATCCGGTCACCGCCGGCCGGCCGATACCCCGGCGGGCGAATTCCCAGCGCAAAAAGGGAAGGTCGAACCGGATGTCATGGGCCACGAAGACATTTCCGTCCAGGAAACCCACCAGTGATTCCGCCAGGTCCGAAAAGGTCGGAGCCCCTTCCAGGTCGTCGTTGTTGATGCCGGTCAGACGGGCCACCCAGGGAGGAATGGGACGATCGGTCCAGACCAGGGATTCGAACCGGTCGACGATTTCCCCGCCCCGGACCTGAATCAGCCCGATCTCGATGATCTCGTCCACCCCGATGACGCTGCCGGTGGTCTCCAGATCAACCACCGAGAAGGTGGCCTCCTGCAGGCCCTTGTGCAGCAGGGGCGACCCCAGCACGGTCCAGCAGTGGTCATGGGTTTCCACGAAACGGGGGTCATCGGAAAGCAGGGCCCGGACGACCACCTGGGTTTCGGGCATTTCATGGCGACGGGCGCCGAAAAGGCGCCGGGCAATGGCCGGAGTAGGCAGAGGCTTCTGCTGGCCCAGCAGAAACTCATGGGCTTCGACCCTGAATTCATTCAGGTCATTTGATATCATGATGTAATTATACCACAAGCGGTTGGGGAGGGTCAATCCTTACGGCCAAGAGCGGGTTCGGCCTCCCAGCCAAAACCAAGCATCTCCATGACTTCCACGCGCACCTGGGGCGGCGGCGGCGAAAATTTGCGGCTGGGCGGGTCCAGGGTGGATTCGGATCTGACCCGTTCGGTCACGAAGGCCAGGCCCAAAAACGGCAGATCCTCATGGACGGCGGCCGTGATTTCCCGGCTTGTCGTCTGGATCATGCGGCCGGCGGGCAGATCGGCGCTCTGGGTATCGGCGGCGCTCATGAGGAACTGGGCGCACAGGAACTGGGTCCCGGAAATGACCCGCGTCGTGGGATCATGGGATTCGGTCTTCTGAGGAGAAAATTCGGTGTCCAGGGAGGCGGCCACCAATGGATCGCTTCGCAACTGCTCCAGGGTGATTTCTTCCGGGATGCCGTCACGCCATTTTTCGGCGGACACGACCGCGTCCAGCAGATGCCCCTTGCGGTCCAACAAACTGCGGGACAGGCGCAAACGCACACCTTCACCGGGCACCGGTTCAAATCTGGGGCCGGGAAATTCATCCAGGGGCAGGATCTCGAGCAGGAAAGTCTCGTCGTCGGATCCGTGTTCGCGGCCCAGGCAGCTGACGCGGGTCAAGCCTTCGTCCCGCTTGCCGCCGGCCATGACCTGGGAGCGGAAATCCGCCCAGGCGCCCTCGGTCAGGTTCAACGGGAGATCCGGCTGCCGCCACAGGGTGAACACGTCAAGGGCGCGGACCGGCCGCACCCCCGACGCCATCATGACCAGGGCCACCCACAGGAGGGTGAGGCCCGGCCTAATGTTTGATCTTTTCCCAGTAGGTCGCATAGTCGAATTCCGGACTGTTGGCTTGGTCGTGGCACATGGTGCAGGAATCCTTGGCCTGGGCGACCCACTTGCCGTCGCGCGCGTGCTGGGTGCCGTAGCCGTGGCAGGCCTCGCACTGGACGTTGGACAGCTTGTTGAACGGAGGTTCTTCGGCGTAACCGTTCTTGTGCTGGTACCCGGTGGTGTGGCAGGACAGGCACTCGGGTTCGAAACTCTGGCCCTTGTTGCGGATGGTCGCGAAAGCCGAACGATGAGGTGAGTCAAGGTACACCTTCCAGGCGTCCTCGTGGCACGACATGCAGGCGCGTTCACCGAGGAAGGTCTCCTTCTCCGAGCCCATGGTCCGGGGATATTCGGCCCGCTTGGCCGTCTTGAAATCGATAAGGTCCAGTTTGTACTGCTCCACCCGGGCCAGCATCTGCTCGTCGGAATCGACCTCTTCGTTCAGAGTGGTGATCCCCACGTCGATGGCCATGACCCGGCCGTCGGCATCGTCTACGAAGAGATTGGCCCGGCCGATGTACCGGCCCTCGTAGGCCGCCGCGAACATGGCCGTGTCGTGAATGATGCGTTCGGAGTTGATGCTGCGGGAAGTATGTCCCACCACGCACATGTCGATGCCGGTGACTTCCTTGACCAGTTCGGCGGCCTGGTTTTCCCCGGTGTGGGCCAATAGGATGACGGAGTCGGCTTCCTGGCGAAGCCGGGGCAGCAGCTCGCGCAAAACGGCCACCGGGTCCTCTACCTTGAAGGTCTCCTCACCGGAGGTCATGGTGATGATCCTTTGCCGGGGATCCATGACGCTGACAATGCCGTACCTGATCCCGGCCTTCTCGACGATCTTGTATTCCGGCAGGATGAGCTCGCCGGTGGTCACGTCGCGAACGTTGGCGTTGGTAAACGGCAGATCGAAATTGGCCATCATTTCCTTCAGGAAGACCAGACCGTAGTTCAGGTCCCGCTCCCCCAAGCCGATGGCGTCGTAACCCATCTCCCCGGTCATCTCGGCCAGGAAGGTGCATTGGTACTGATCGTTCTTGTTCCGGTTGCCGAAAAGGTCGCCGCCGTCCACCAGGATGACCGGCCGCTGTTCATTCCAAACTTCGTCTAAAAAGGTGACCCTCCGGGCCAACCCGCCACGCTTGTTGGTTTTTCAGCCGCAGGGTTCGATTTTACCCTTGATGTCGGTGGTATATAGAAAGACGAGGTCCTGCCAGGTGCCCTCGTCGGCCCGGGCCGTAGCCGGAGCGAGAATCGGCAGTGCCGCGGGCAGCGCGACCGCCATCACCACCACCAGGCTCATCAGGCGCAGGACGCCGGTCAGGTCCTTGAGCTTGATCATGTCGAAAACCTTTCACGATTGCGGGGAAACGAAGGCCGCCCTTCCCCGGCGGCCGGTCACATCATCAGGGATCATATACCCTCCCCGATGCTCTTAAGTTCCGTTCTCAAAATAACCGGGGTCCGCGGCCGGGGCAACCCCCTAATCCGTCTGGAACCAAAGGGAAGGGCGGCCGTAAGGGCCGCCCTTCCCATCACCATACGGTCCGGTTACTTCTGCACCCGGTCCTTGAGGCTTTTGCCCGCCACGAAAGCGGGGTACTTGGCCGCTGGAATGATGATCGAGTCACCGGTCTGCGGATTGCGACCGGTCCTCTTCTTGCGCTTGCGTCGTTCGAAAGTCCCAAAACCGGTGATCTGCACCCGATCACCCTTCGACACTGCGTTGGCGATGATCCCTTCTCGCGGAGAGGTTGAGAAGATAGCATCGACAGCGCGCTTGGCTCCAGCCTTGGTCATTCCGGTCTTCTTCGACAACTGTTCGGTAAGTTCCGTCTTGTTCATACATATCACCTCCTTTCAGCGGCCATCAAACCCCGGCCTCAAGGGGATTGTCAACACTTAAATCGAGTTTTCCCAGGCCTGGCGGGAAATATCCGCAGGGGTGTTTTTCCGGAATCGAGAAAGCGGCTTGAGGGCGGGAAATTAGAATGTGCCTCTAGAAGACGCCGCCGCCCAAAGCGTCCCCCACCGACCCCATGTAGTCCTCGCGTCCCCGGGCGAATTTGAGAGCGGGAATGGACCTCAGATAGATGCGGAAACCGAACTGCGAATCGACCGCGCTGATGGTCCGGTTGAACTCGAAGCGCCAGCAGTGGAGATCGCGGTGAAGACTGTACTGCTGGCGGATGGGAATACCCTCGGCAATGTCGAAGGAGGCCGTGTAGCGGAAGGTCCAGTTGCGGGTGACGTTGGTGTTCATGGCAATGTTGCCAGTGGCCCGCTTTGTCCGGGAGCTGTTCGTATAACTGTATGAAAAAGAAGCATTTATATCGAATGGGATAAACCGGCCACCTTCGGTGGGATCACTCGCCCCCGGCCCTTCCTGGCGACCGGGCCGATTGTAGAAATCGTAGAAGCTGCTCTCCTCTCCGTCGAACAGCTGGTCCTGCTCCCTGGTGTCGATGAAATTTCCTTCGTCGTCGAACTCGCCGTAGGCGTCGTCCGCCAGGAGGCTGTCGGGCGGCGCGTTCGGGTCGAACCCCAACCGGTCCAGGGCCGCGTTGCGATTCTGTTTTTCCGCCTCCTGGACATTCCCCATATCCAGGCGCCCGTTGAAACTCAGCCCGTAGGTGAAACGGGTCGAACGCAAAGCCAGGGTGTTGGGGTCGATGGAATTGCTGACCTTCAGCTTGAGGAACCGGCTCTGCCCGGGTTTCACCGTCAGGCCGCTGGAAATGGGCGCCCACTGCAGGCGGGGGGCTGCCTGGGGGTTGAAGGATGAGCTCAGGGTCCAGTCGATGACCCCGTCCAGCTTCTTTTCCGTGAACGTGGTGTCGTTTTCCTGGCTTACGTATTTCAAGTCGAACCGGTTGTCGAAGTTCAGACCGATGGAGGACCCGAAGTCCTGGCGGTTCCTGATACCGGGCCTGACGCTCATGGAGGAGTTCAGCCGCATGGTGTGCCGGACGGCTCGAAACCGACCCACGTTCATGGGGAAAAGTCCGTAGAGGGTGGTACCCAGCGTGGTGCCGAAGGAAAGGCTGGGGGAAGTCTCCTCGATGGTGGAGGAGGTGTCGCTGTAGGCCCCGCCATCGACCAGATTGGTGTCCGCATTCCAGATCCGGCCCGAAAATTCATCCCGCCGCCAGCCCTGCGCCGCGCTGGCGGAGAAGCTCACGTTGAAAATGGCCACCCGGGGAGGACGCAGGCTCAAGGACCAGTTGCCGTTGGCCTGGTAGGTGCGGGAATCAGTCAATTCCCGGCCCGTCTCGTTCATCTGGAGGGAATAACCCTGGGAAAAATACGTGTTGCGCAGGACGTCGCCGAAGAAGCTCCCCTTTTGGCCGCCACGCAAAGCCGGCGCCAGGGTAATCTGGCGGACATTCAACGAGAGGCTGGGCAGGGTCATGGAGTAGAGCTGGTTGTTGCTGGCCGGATCATCGGGGTCGGCCGCATTGGTCCTTTCATCCCGCTTGGCGCTGAGGTTGGCGCTCATGAAGGACCAATTGCGACTCAAAAACACCGTGGAGTTCAATTGCCCGCTGATGATGTCCCGGTTGCTCGAACCGGCAAAATCGTTGCTGGTCAGGGTGGACGACGCCATCCGGACATCCGAGCGGAACTGGTAGTCGTCGAACAGGGTGGGCTGGTTGTGATTCCACCGGAACTGCCATTCCCGGGTTGTGGTCCCGTCGCCCAGCCCTTCCTTGTGCGAGAAGTCGATGCCGCCGTTGAAGGAGTACCTTTTCACGTACCGGTTCTGGATGCGAAAGCCGAAATCCTGGCGTTCGTTGTAGTCCGCCTCGATCAGGAAATCCAGGTAGTCGTTGGTGGCCCAGTAGTACCCGAAGTCGCGGATGTAACGTCCGTCCCGGCTGGACCAGCCGAAGTCGAATGAGGGGAACAGGATGCCCGACTGCCGACCCGACTTGAGGCTCTTGTAGTAGAAGGGCAAGGCGAACACGGGCACGTGCCCGATGCGCAGGACCACCGGGGCTGCCACGACCTTGTCGCCTGGGCGCATCTTCATGTTCTGGGACCAGAAGTGGTAGTGGGGATCCTCCAGATCGCAGGACGTCATCCGGCCGCCGCAGATCTTCATGGTCTGGTCGGGGAAACGCGTGATGGAGTCGCCCTTGTAATAGTACTCGTCCATGGCGGTGACACCGGTTTCCACCGCCGCGGTCTTGTGCTCGAAGTTGTAGCCCATCCGCTCGCCGACGATGCTGTCCGCGTCCTCCACCAGGGGATTGCCCTCCGCGTAAAGCTCGCGTTCGTCGGTGTCGAGTTTGATGTGGTCGGCCGAAAGGTTCATGGTGCCGTAGTTCAGGGTGCCGTTGTACCTGATCTCCATGGTCCGGTCGAGCATTTCGAAGACCACCTCGCCCCCGGTGTAGTCGACCTGCTGCGCCGTGGCCAGAAAGTCGAGGCCGGACTGGGTGGTGTCGAACCCGGCCGAAGCCAGGGAATCCAGGGCGGCGGTCAGGAGGGAGTCGGCGGCGGAGATCTGGGCGGAAGAGGCCCCCATGGCGGCCAGGGTGTCGGCGGCCGCAATGCTGTCGGCACCCGAGCGTGCCAGCTGATCCACCAAACGGCGGGAGCGACCCAGCATCTCCCGCATGGCCGCGATCTTGGCGAACCGGTAGTTGCCCACCACGTTGCCCATCACCTTGACCCGCCGGACCTGCTGGTCCCGGAAATTGATGATGATGGTGTCGCCGGTCACGTTGTTGGTGGCCACCTCGTCATTCAGGTCCTGCGGGGTGAACTGGCTGCGGGCGTTGCCGATCACCACGGTCCGGGACAGCTCCTCGTTGTCCAATTCCACCCGGATCGTATCGCCCTCCAGGATGTCCAGCTCGGGCAGGCCTTCATAGACCTTGGCCAGGCTGTCCGGAGCGGTGTCCTCCATGCGGGCGTTGCCCATCACCACCACATCGCGCAGCTCGCCTTCGAGGTAGAAGAAGTCGATGCGCTCCCCCGTCATCACGCTCGAATCGTCCATGGAGACTTCCGGGCTGCCGGTCAGCACCAGGTGTTCCTGCCCGTAGGCCACCGCCGTGTCGGCCTTGGCGCGGGTCAGGTCCTGGTTGATGCGTACCGAATCGACCATCACCACCCGGTCCTCGGTACGGTAGAAACGCATTCCGCCAGCGATGCTGGTCAGGGGGCCGCCCTGCTGCTCCCGGCTGGTCAGGACCGGGTTGACATCGACCTCGGCAATCTCGCCGGCCGAGGAGAAAAAGGCGTGGTCCCCGGTCACCAGGTTCTTCGTGCCGGGTTCCATGATGCGGACATGACCGAAGGCCTCGCCGTCGCCGGTTTCGCGGTCCTGAAAGATGGTGTCAGCCCGCACCGAATAGTCCGGCGTCACCAGGAGGGCGTCCCCGATCAACCGGACATAGCGGCCGCCTTCCCGGGATTCTCCGCGCCGGCTGGTGCCGATGGTGCCGTCTTCTTCCAGGCGCACGTTGCCGAAAAAATCCCCGGATCCCAGAAATCGGTCGTAGGTGGCCCGGTCGCAGGTGATCTCCGCTTCGAAACGGTTCAGGATCACGTGGCCGATGAGTTCATAGTATTCCCGGTCGCGGTAATAGTAGGCCGTGTCCGACTGGACCTTCAGGGTATCCCGGTCGATGTAGACGTTGCCGTACATGCAGGAGACTTTTTGGCCGTCGATGATCCGGTCGACATAGCGATCGGCGATCCCGCGAGTCCGCGGTTTGGCGGGGCCCGACACCGACCCCTCGTTCTGGGCGAAGACCCGGACCGGGACACCGCCTACCCGGAGGATTCCCAGGACGACCGCCAGGATCAGCGCGGGAAGCAGGACCTTGCGGCGGACATCCCGTCTCGGCGCCCTCTGCGGAGCCCCGTGGGATGAATTCCTGCCGCCGGATCGCATCATCAGCCGGCTTGCTCCAGATCCCTGGCCAGGCAGGCAGCGCCCACCGCCGCGGCCAGGGGCCCCAGTTCGGCCTCCACCACCGGGACGTTTCTCGCTTCGGCGGCCAGAACCAAGGTGGGTACGACCTCACGGCAGGGTCCCAGGATAAGGTCTCCGGCCTGGGCCACCCCGCCGCCGATGATGACGCGGTCGGGGTCCAGCAGATTGACGATATTGCCCACCGCCTGGCCGAGCCGGCGCCCCGCTTCCGCGAAAAGCGCCACGGCCGCCGGATCCCCCTGCCCGGCAAGTCCCGCCAGGTCAAAGGAGGTCAGGTTCGCTCCCCGTTCGGCGATCAACCCGGACAACGCTCCGCTTGAGCCGCTCCTTGTCGTGGCCTCCCGGGCCCGCCGCAGCAATCCCTGGCTGCCCGCCCAAGCTTCGAGGCACCCCTTTCCGCCGCAGGTGCAGCGGGGTCCCTCTGGATCGAGGACCATGTGGCCGATCTCGCCCGCACCGCAGTGGGTCCCGACCACTAGCTCGCCTTCGACGATAACGCCGCCGCCGACCCCCGTGCCCAGGGCGATCATGACCAGGTTGCGACAGCCGCGGCCCGCGCCGGTCCGGAATTCCCCGAACAGGGCCCCGTTGACATCATTGGCCAGGGCCACCGGCACACCTGGAAAAACCGCGGCAATGTCCCCGGCCAGATCGCTGTCCTCCCAGCCCGGCAGGTTGGGAGAACGGCCCAGTCGGCCGGTCGCGGCGTTGACTATTCCCGCGCAGGCCATGCCCATGGCGGCCAACCGTGGATATCCCGGCCCGCCCAGGAGCTCTTCGGCGGCGCCGGCCAACTTCTGCATGGTCGTCCGGATGCTGGTCGGGTCGGTGGCGATTTCCCCGTCGTGAAAAACGTTCCCCTCCCGGTCGGTCACCACGAACTTGACCATGGTTCCGCCGGTGTCGGCACCCAGGAAGAGATCCTTCTTTTCCATCACTTGTCTCCCATGCGATCGAGAACCTGCACTGCCGGCCGGGGCGTGCGGGTGGCTTCCAGGTCGGTGAACCCCAGCCGATACAGGACTTCGGCCACCGTGAAACAACTGCCGGTGACCAGCACCGTGTCCGCCGGATCCAGGTGACCGGCCAAAAGACGCAACGCTTCGGGGATGTCCGGGGCCACAGCCGCTGCAGGCAGCCCCACCGAAACATCCTCCCACGAACCGGACTCACGGCCCCAGCTGTGGAATAGGTCTTCCAATTCAGCGGTGGTCCGGGACCGGGGCAGGGATACCGGGACGCCGATCAAATGGTCCACGCCCTCGAGCAGGACCCCCGGATCGACAGGGGGTTCCTTGTCGAACATGGCTCCGAACAGGACCACCTTGCGACCGGTTCCTGGTCGGCCGGAAAATTCCCGCCACAGGTTTTCCAGGGCCTGGGTGTTGTGGGCGGTGTCGAAGATCCATGTCGGGTTCGTCAACACGGTCTGGTACCGTCCCGGAAGGAAAAGATTCCCCAATGCCCCGGACACATCGGCGGGCAGCAGATTCGGACCGCCACCCGACTCGAGCTCGGACAAGGCCAGGACCGCCAATGCCACGTTGCGCCGCATGGCCACCGTACCCGGATCAGGCAGGTCCGGGAACACCTTTTCCCGGAGGACCAGGTCCCAGGAATTTCGAGGAGGGTCATTCCTGTCCCGACTATCCCAGCGGGCCAACTCATCCAGGAAATGGCAGGGGCTGCCCGCCAGGACAGCAGCCTGGAAGACCTGGGACCTGAGATCCTCGTCCACCGAGCAGAACAGGGGTACTTCCTTCTTGAGGAGCCCCAGCTTTTCGGAGGCGATCTCTTGGCGGGATTCACCGAGAATGCGCTGATGATCCAGCCCGACGGTGGTCAGCAGGGTGGCCATCGCCGGCAAGGCGTTGCTCGCGTCCAGGCGTCCGCCCAGACCGGTTTCGCAGCAGAGGAAATCCACTTTTTCCTCATGGGCCGTCTGCACCGCCAGGGCCGTCAGCGTTTCGAACCAGCTCGCCTCGTGTTTTTTCACCGAGGGTTTTATCGCCTCGACCCGGGATGTGAAATCCTCCGCGGCCACCGGACGATCGTCGATGAGGATGCGTTCATGGACATTCAGCAGATGGGGGCTGGTGTAGGTCGCCACGCGGTGGCCGGCGGCCTGCAGCAGCCGGGCCAGGATGCGCGTGGTGCTGCCTTTACCGTTGGTGCCGGCCACCACCAGGGTGCGCAACCGGTCTTCGGGATGACCCAGATCGGACAACAGGCCCTGGATGCGGACCAGGCCCGGGCGGATGCCGAAACGGTTGAGGCCGAACAACCAGGCGGTGGCCTCGTCACCAGCTGTGAAGGGAGGGGAAAGGTCCGGGCCCACGCCCGGTTCGCCCGGGTGACCCGAGTCCTCTGGGGACCGGGGGCTGCCGAGGCCCACGCCGCCTAGCCCCGGGGCGGGCGACGCACTGAAACGTCCCGACCGTCGACGAACCAGTGCAGGGTCCGCTCGAGGTTCTTCTTCAGATCCTTGCGTTCGGAAATGAGGTCCACCATCCCGTGCTCCAGGAGGAACTCG
>CBDTUS010000050.1:0-20934 GCA_965363725.1 uncultured bacterium
GGCCTTGGAGTAGGTGGGGAAACCCTGAACAACAGGCATGTCACCCAGTTCCGCAGGCCCGCCCACGTGCCAGCCGGAGCCAGTGTAGTCGAAATTGTAGTTGAGGTAGGCCAGCTTCATCACGAAACGACGGGCGATGCGGTGGGTCAGGTAACCTTCCCACACCGTGCCGCGGGTGCTGGTCTTAGGAGAGATGACATCATCCTGGCTGGGGGCGAAGTTGAACCAGTACTCCGAACCCTTGTTCCACTCCAAGCCGATCTTGGTACGTTCCTCGTTGAAGTTGTACCGGGCTCCGATGTAGTACATGGAGCCGCTCTGGCTTTCCGGATTGTCGTAAGGGCCGCTCAGCAGGCCGCCGAAGGGACCGGTGACGCCGTCTTCGGGATGGCTCTTGCTCCAGCTGCCGGTCAAGAACCAGTCGAAGGCGCCGTCACGGCGGGCCAGCATCAGGCTGGCGATATCGAAGTCGCCCAGGTTGGCCGAGGGGCTGAACCGGGTCACGATCGGGCCGGGCATGGGCTGCCCGGTCACCGGGTCGTTGGGCATTATGATGTTGCCGGCGAACCCGTCGGTGATGTCGAAGGCCCGGGCGAACGTCGTCTGGATCTGCATTTCAGGGGTGTTGTAGGCGTCGATGTTGAAACCGAAGAAATGGGCGTCCTTCAGGGCATTGGCCTTGTTCAGGGAACCGTTGCCATACTGGGACTCGTAACCCAGACCATAGCAGGCCCGGACGGTGGTCTTGGTACCGAAATTATAACCCAGGGTGGCTCCGTCGAACTGCATGTCGATGATGGTGCCCATGGGCGTGCCCGCGCGAACCTCGTCGTTGCGGTAGTGCAGGGGAGGACCGTCGGTGCTCGGACGACGACCGAGGCTAAGGTACAGGGGAACATCGAACATGTTCTTCCAGGTGAAATAGGCACGGTCGACTTTCAGGGTCGCGTCGCCGGCCACCCCGGGCCAGTTGGCGTCGGTGTTCAGGTTGTTGGCCTGGCCGTTGAAGACGCCGGTCTGGGTCGATGCCCCCCAGGGTTTGTACATGCTCAGACGGCCGTTGAAATCCACATTCTTGGCCACCTTGGCGGCCATGTTCAGACGCAGCCGGGTGGTGTAGAGAATGCTGTTGTCGGTCTTGAAGCCTTCCCGATAGGCATCCATGGCGTAGGCTTCCATCATGGCACCCATGTTCGGGTTGTTGGCCATCATGGACTGGACCCACTCCTTGACTTCGGGAAACCGATTCACCCCGGAGTAACCCTGGAAAGTGGCGTAATTCTGGGCGATGAAGTTGTCGATATCCGCCGGCCCGAAGGGCACATTGGGGTCGAACCCCGGGTTGACGTTGGGATCCGTGTAGAACATGGTGCCGTAGGTCAGGGCCTGCAAACGCATGCCGTCGACGTAGGCGTCCACTTCACCGGTCAGGCTGTGGGCTTCCACCCGCAGGTCGCCGGTCCAGTTGATACGGTCCTTGGCTGATTTGCCTTCCACTTTCTGCAAACGTTTTTCCAGTGCCTTGATCTTGGCATCCGTGTCCGCATCGGCAAAGGCGCCCGTCGCCATTGCCAGCAGCGCGATCAGACTGAGCAGTGTGAGCATCGTCTTCTTCATTTCCGCCCCTCCGGGGTTGAAATCGGCTTGCGCCGTGGGTTGTCCGGGCGTGAATCATTTCTGCGCCCGAGTGACGGCCGCCGTGGCGGCTGGTGGTCTCTAACCGCAGGTCATGGGCTGCTCGCTGTCAGCCGCATGGTCCACACAGAATTTGCGGATCTTCTTGATCATCTTCTTGTCCAGCACGTCGGAGAGTTTTTTCTCTTCGTCCGTGGGGCAGGCCAGGTCCTGGTGGGTCTCGGGATAGACGTCGTCGAAGAACTCGTCCCACTGGTCCATGATCAGGGACATGGGGGTGTATTCCCCGGCTTTGGAATCTTCCATGTGACACACCTTGCAGTGATTCTTGAAGAGTTCCTTGCCATCCATCTTCTTCTTGTCCTTGGCACCCTCGTCGTCATCGGCGAAAGCGGCGCCCGCGATGATCCCCAGGATCAGAAGAACCGCCAGGGTCGTAAGGGTTGTCCGGATGTTCATGATTTTCCTCCCGGCCGGTTGCCCGGCGATTTTGGCGACCATTGTGTGGCGCCAGTTTTTCAACGGTTGTGGAAATTCCAAATGATTCGCTGTCAATTTATATCGAAACTCTGATTCTTGAGGTGGGGTCGTGCAAGAAATGAAAAAAGAAGATTAAAAAAGTCGGCAAAAGCTCGGCGATCTGTAGGTGAAAACAAAAATCAAAACCAATTTCTTATTCAGCAACTTATTTATTTACAACCATTAATCGCGTTGAGGTCCTATGATATTGCTATGAGAAATGCGGAGTAGGTAGTAGACGGACGAAAATATTTTTTTTGTGTGCCCGCCTATGTTCCTGTTGACCCTTGCCGGAAAGGAACGCAGGGCAGGTCTGGATGAATGTCATTATAATTAAACATTTTAGGTGGAGGTGAAACAATCAAAAGAAAACTTGAGTCGGGTCCCCAACTGGTCCAAAGTAGGGATTCAAGGCTCCAATCATGGATCTGCCTTGGGTCCAAGAAATTTCCGGAGGTTGCCATGAGAGTCTTTTTGCTTTCCCTGGCCGGTGCTGTTTTGGCCCTGCTCCTCGTTTTTGGGCTTGGTTTTGGCCTGTTGGCTTGGAAAATGGATACCAAATCCAAAATCGAGGATCACAGCTGGTTGCACCTGGACCTCTACGGGTCCCTACCGGAATACGATCCCCCCTCCGGCATTGCCGGCGCCCTGACCGGCGGCGGGCAGCAGACCCTCCAATCGGTCCTCACCAATCTAGAGATGGCCATCGGCGACGACCGCATCGACGGAGTGGTCCTGCAGCTTTCGGCGTCCAACGACGCCGGGCCTGGCAAGCTGGAGGAAATCCGCCGCGGTGTCGCCCGGGTCCGCGAATCCGGGAAACCGGTTCTGGCTTTTGCCGACAATATTGACCTGAAAGTTCTCTACACCGCCGCCGCCTGTGATTCGTTCTTCTGCCCGCCGCCGGCCTACGTCACCATCCTGGGTCTTGACGCCGGCCTCATGCACGTCAAACGGGCCTTGGATAAAATGGGTATCAAACCCCATGTCAGCGCCATCAAGGATTACAAATCCGCCGCCCAGATCGTCACCCGTGACGATCTGACCCCGGAGGCGAGAGCCAACCGGGAGTGGATGCTCGACGAAAACCTGGATCTTTTCGGGGAGGCCATCGAAGTGGGGCGGGGCATCGACGCCACGGGACTCCATGCCATCATGGAGCTGGGGGAACTCCTGCCCACCGAAGCTCTCGAAATGAAAATCGTGGACGGGATCATGTACTGGGATGAACTGGCCGACCGGTTTCGGCCAAAGGAAGACGAATTGCCCCGCATCGTTTCCGGGGCCAGATACGCCCAGGAGGATCCCGCCGATTTCGATTTGGGGGGCGACCGCAAGATTGCCGTGATTCACGCCCAAGGCAATATCGGCGGGCGCACCAACGGAATCAATCCCCTCCTGGGTGTGATGATGGGCCACGAGACCATCAACGCGGAACTGGAGCGGGCGCTCCGGGATGACGACGTGGTCGCGATCGTCATGAGGATCGACAGCGGGGGAGGCGAATCACTGGCCGCCGACCTCATGGGCCACATGGTGCACCAGGTCGGCCGGGTCAAACCCGTGGTGGTGTCGATGGTGGACGTGGCGGCCTCGGGAGGTTACTCCATGGCCTACCGCGCCAACTGGATCGTTGCCGGGAACCTGACCGTCACCGGATCGATCGGTTCCATCACCGCCAAGTTCGACATGAGCGGTCTGCAGGACAAGATCGGCCTCAACTTCAGTCACGTCACCCGGGGTCCCAACGCCCTTCTCATGAGTTCAGACCGGGGATTCACCGAGGAGGAGTTCCAGCACTTCCACGAACGTCACCGGGCCAGCTTCGATGTCTGGGTCAAGGGTATCGCCGAACACCGCGAAATGTCGGTGGACCAGGTTGAATTGCTGGGGCAGGGCCGGGTCTGGACGGGGCGCCAAGCTGTCACCAACGGGTTGACCGACGAGGTCGGCGGTTTGTGGGAGGCGGTGGCTGCCGCCCGGCGTTTGGCTGAGATTTCCGAGGACACCGACACCGCCCTGTGGCATCTTCCCGAAAAGCAGGACTTGCTGGCCTCATTGGTGCAGGGCGATTCCGAAGCCCTGGCTCTCGCCGGACGATGGCTGATATTCCGCTCGGTGCGCGAAGACCTCAGGCTGGCCCGACAATCCCTGGAAACCGGTTCCTGGCAATCCGTGCCCACCGGCTTCCCGTACTGAGCAGGAGTCGCCGTGAAAATCGTACCCGTCCTTTTTGAAGATCACCAACTTTGCCGCATGCGCCCGGTGGCCTGGAGTGCGCCCGCCTTCGAACTGCGGTGCGGGATGTTCAACACCCGCGAAAGGGTGGACCTGGTCGGCGGCAGAGCCGGCGGCGTCCTGCTGGGACGGCCACTGCTTAAAAACCTGAACACGGCGGCTGGATGGACCTGGGGACCGGACGGCATCGATGCATCGAACGATGATCAGGTTCGGTACCTCTTTCTCAACGGGCTTGTGGCCGCTGATGGCCGTCTGGTGAAAGGCCTTTGGGATCTGGCCCAGGACGGCGGGGAATTCCTCTGGCGCGACGAAGCCGGTCTGGTGGTCGCCTTGTTGTCCGGCAACCGTGCCAGGAAGCTGGCGGCCGGTTGGGTCGGCTGGGAAGAAAATTGTGCAGCCGCGGGCGACTGGACCGACCCGTCCCGGTCTCCCGACCCTTGGGTCGAGGATGTTCCGGGCGTCGATCCCATCGACCCGGCGCGGCTCGGGGGTCTGGCGGATCTGCAAGCCGCAGCACCCCGCTGGATCTGGGATCTGGTATCCCGCACCGCCCAGGCTCTGATGGGCGATCTGGATCTGGTCCGGGATGGTCAGGCCTATCGCCGGATGCCCTTCGGGATCTTCCCGGCAGAAAACGGGGAGGTGCCGGACTGGGGGAAGGAATCCATCCTGAAGAAGCTGGGGTCCCTGGCTTCGCAGGACCTTTTGGCACGCTTGGCCATCGATGACCCCGATCAGATTTTTGTCGGCGATGGTGTGGCCCTGGCTCCCGGGACCGCCCTGGATACCACCGCCGGCCCGGTCATCCTGGACCGGGGAGTCAGGGTGATGCCGCACTGCTTCCTGGAAGGCCCTTTGTATGTCGGTCCCGGATCCCTGGTCAAGCCCGGCACCCGGTTGCACGGGGAGTCCTCCTTCGGGATCGTCAATCGCCTGGCGGGGGAAATCGCCGAAAGCACCTTTGGTGATTTCGCCAACAAACAGCACGAAGGGTTCATTGGACATGCCGTGCTGGGCTCCTGGATCAACCTGGGGGCCATGACCACCTGCAGCGATCTGAAAAACAACTACGGGGAAATCCGGGTGGACCTGGGAGCGGGGGCCGTGGCCACGGGCAGCCGTTTCGTCGGCCTGATGCTGGGCGACCACGTCAAGACGGCCATCGGCACCCTCTTCAACACCGGCACCAGCGTGGGGTTTGCCAGCAATGTTTTCGGGACCGGAATTCCCCCCAAGTTCATCGGCAATTTCCAGTGGGGCGGCCAGGACGAGTGCCCTGCCTATGCCGTGGGACCGGCACAGGCGACCGCGGCGGTGGCCATGTCCCGGCGGGGTTGCGGGTTCTCGGCCGTGCACGAAGAATTGTTCCGGATCCTGGCTGGATAAAGAGGTAACCGCGGAGGTGCAAATTGCCCTTTCGGTCTGGGCGGGTTGTTTCCGATTGCATCCTCGGCGGGTGCGGGATGCCTTCAAATGGTCCAGGCTCCCGGCACGTTCTGCCCATGTTGAGATTTTTTAAATACAATAATTGAAACATGTTATAGGTATTTCATCATCTTTTGATTCAAGGTATTTCCCCTTTATCCCTTCTGGCACGCAGGTTGCGAATGGCGCGTAAATGTTCTCTGCGCTGTCCGGGCTTGGCGGCTGCATGACCTACGCTCTCCGTGTTGTAGTGTTATGCCGGCCGTCACGCGGCAGAACGCGGGGAACATTTTTTTCTTGGAACTACATGAATATTATGGTATTTATTGAATTCTTAACCCGCACCAAACAAACAAGGTAGACCACTGCAACCACCGGGCGGGAATGGGTGGAGCGAATCAGGGAGCAAGGAATGACCAAAGCCGAACTCGTCGAGATCATCTCCCAGCAAACAGGTGTCAGCAAGAAGGACACCGGCGTCATTGTCAACTTGATCATGGAGAACATCGGTCAGGCCCTGGTCAGCGGCGATAAGGTGGAGCTTCGTGGATTCGGCAGCTTCAAGGTGAAGACGCGCCGTGCCCGTCTGGCCCGGAATCCCCGGACCGGGGCGTCGGTGGATGTTCCCGCCAAAAGAGTTCCCTTTTTCAAATCCTCGAACGAACTCAAGGCCCGGATCAACCACAAAGATTGATCCGCCGGCAAGTTCCAGGTTGTTTCGATACTTCTGATTGCCTATCTTGTGCAATCCATTGAGAGCGTCACGGGGACCTCTGGCTCCCTCGTGCATATTTTTGTGACCGGCGATCGTGGCACCAGGTTTATGTCGTGGCCGGCACCCCGAACAAAGTCTTGAAAGGTGGGTAGAGATGCCGAACGGGCGTAAACGCAAGCGTAAGAAGATTGCGACGCACAAGCGCAAAAAACGGTTGCGTAAGAATCGTCACAAGAAGAAGTAGCGAGCCAGAGCGGTCGGCTTTGCTTTTCGTCCCTATTTCCTGGTGAATTCCGGGAATTCGGTATGAATGTTCCTTGGCGGAAGCAAAGCCGGCTGGTAGGCTCTTCTTGATTTAGAAAAACAATGGATGGCGGGTTGGGCGATCCCGTAGCAAGGAGCACCAGGGATGACGGGAAACCAGATCGACCGGCGAAAAACCGACCGCATCAATGCCAACCTCAAGCTGGAAGTCAAGGTCCCGCGCGTCGACGGTTCCCAGGATGTCGCGACGCTGGAGACCATCAACATCAGCTCCTCGGGTATCTATTTCAAATCCGAGCATTTCATCGAACCGATGACCAAGCTGGCCATGGAACTCGAAGTCACCGTGCCCGCCGCTCCCGGCTCGAACGAGGTGACCTTTGCTCCGGTGCCCTGCGAGGGCCTGGTGGTGCGAGTACGTCCAGAAGCCGACACCCCGGGCTTGGATGACTACGAAGTTGCGGTCTTCTTCACCCACATCGAGGCCGAAGGCGCCGCCAACCTCGAACAGCACATCGCCCTGCTGATGGTGGATCCTGCCTGAGACGGGCGCCGACCATTCGCCACCACCCCGCCGCCAGTAATTTTCCGTTCAGGAACCGTTCTTTCCGACCGATAAATACAGGGAGTACCGGAAGGCCTTGAGCCTTGCCGGCCAAGCCTTTGCGCCCGTGTTTTTCGAATGGCCACTTCATGGGAAAGGGTTCCGGAATGACCGACCCCAAGGACCGCACGATTCTGGTCGTGGACGATTCGCCGCCGACCTGTCTTTATCTCAAGCGCCTGCTGGAGAAAAAGGGGTATGGGGTGGTTACCGCGGCCGATGGCGCCATTGGGGCCCGTTTGGCCATGGAACTGCTGCCGGACCTGATCCTGCTGGACAAGGAGATGCCCGGCATGCACGGCTTCGACGTGAGCCGGATCCTGCGCAAGCACCAGGACACCCGCGGTATTCCCATCCTGATGATCAGCTCGGAGACGAAGACCAGCGAGAAAATCCGCGGCTTGGAAATGGGCGCGGACGACTTCATCACCAAGGGCATCGGGGCCGACGAACTCCACTCGAAGATCGGCGCCTTCCTGCGCATCAAGGATCTGCAGGACAAGCTTCGCCTGGAGAGCAACAAGCTCAACCAGATCTTCCGATTTCTTCACGAACCGGTGGCCATCTGCGGCCTGGACGACAAGATTGTCTTGGCCAGCCAGGTGTTCCTGAACCTGCTGCGGATGCCCCGGGAGGTGGCCCGCTTCAAGACCATGACGGAAATCCTGCGGACCCTCGCGGTGCCCGATGAGGTTATCGCGCAGTTGCGGGAGGGGACCCAGGAGGATCTGCGCCTGATCATCCACGTGGACGACCATGAAATCTGCCTGACGGCCCGCACCGCGTCCATCCAACTGGACGAGGGCGAAACGGCGATGGCCTACACCTTCCGGGACATCACCCAGGAAGTGGCCGCCGAAGAGATCAAGGCCGATTTCCATTCCATGATCGCCCACGACCTGCGCTCGCCGATGTCGGTGATCCAGGGTTACGTGTCCCTGATGGCCACAGGCAAGACGGGCGAGATGAACGACACCCAGGTGGAATTCCTCGGCAGCGTGAACCGGAAAATCAGCGAGATGACTGCACTGCTCAACGATTTCCTGGACATCAGCAAGATCGACGCGGGCTTCGTGAACCTCAAGTGCCGCGACATGGACCTCGGCGAACTGATCACCGAAGTGGTGAGCGATCTGGAACCCATGGCCGCCAGTTCCGAGGTCACCCTGGATGTCGCCATGCCCGCCGACAAGGTCGAGGTCTTTGCAGACCCCCTGCGGTTGACCCAGATTCTTCGGAACCTGGTGTCCAACGCGGTCAAGTACAATGTGGCCTCGGGCTGGATCCGACTGACTGTCGTGCCCATGTCCGGGTGGGCCCAGGTTTCCATTTCCGACAGCGGAATCGGGATGTCGCCCGAAGAGCTGGCCGTCCTGTTCGAGCCCTACACCCGCGGCTCGTCCCAGCGCAAGATCCGGGGCGTGGGCCTGGGAGTAGTCATCGTCAAGCGGCTGGTGGAATCCCACGGCGGTGAAGTTACGGTGACCAGCGTTCCCGGCAAGGGGTCCACATTCACGTTTACGGTTCCCCTGTCCGGTCAGGATCAACCCGATTCTCGATCGTCCTCGGCAGAGCCCGATCACGTCCCCGACCTGCAGGTTTCCCCGGGTTGATCGGGACCTTCGCCTGCGTCAATTAATCACCCACCTGGTGCCTGTCTTCCTGTCAGCAAGGGAATGATCCACTGGCTTGTCGCGATCTTCCCCGGTACCCGGCAAAAATTTCCTGGGGCCGCCTCTGATCCCTTTTCCCACCGCCAAACGGCTTCTCCGTCACTCTGGGCGCTCAATATCTCACCCGATGATTGTCTGTCCTGGGCAAATGCCCGGGAAAAATGTTCCACCATCCACGATGACTTGTCTTCACCGCGCGCCCTCAGTGCGGGCATGGGCCTTGCCCTGTGGTGATCAGACATTGGGACCGGTGTATCCCGCGAAAGGATGAATCTTGATCAAGAGTCTTGGCACCGCCGAAAAGGCCATGCTGCTGGAACAGAACCGGATCGACGCCCTGGCCAACAACCTGGCCAACGTCGATACGGCAGGGTTCAAACAGATCCTGACGCGGGTGGCGGAAGCTGCGGCGGCAGGTGGGGCGAACGAAAATGGGGACCCGGATTCCGCCCCGGTCTTGAAGGCCGCGCCCGGCCTTCAGATGTACCACGCTCTCGACAACCGGCCCGGTACGGTCAAGGCCTCCGGCAGGGATCTGGACGTGGCCATTCTCGGCAACGGCTATTTCGAAATCAAAACCGATGGAGGGGCGGCCTTCACCCGGCAGGGTTCCTTCATGCTGGATTCGGACAACCGGCTGACCACGCCGGACGGTCATGAGGTCATGGGGGAACGGGGGCCCATTCGCCTGGATGGTACCCGATTCAGCATCGGCAATGACGGCGCCGTGGTGGTGGACGGAAAGCTGGTCGACCGACTCCAACTGGTGGTCTTCGAGGATCCCAGCCGGCTGGAACACCTGGGTGGGAGCTTGGTGGTGCCCCCGGAAGACATGGAATCCCGCGTCCTGGATCCAGCTGAAATCGTGGTCGCCCAGGGACACCTGGAAGGCAGCAACGTCAACCCCATCGACACACTGATCGCCATGATCGCGGCCCAGCGGGCCTTCGAAGTGCAGAGCAAGGTCATGACGACCGAAGACGAGATGCTGGAAAAATCGGTCAACAGCCTGCCGCGGATTAGCGGCTAGCAGATGGACCGCCACATAGAGGGAAGGATGGAGAAATGATCAGAGCCATGGGAACCGCGGCCTCGGGGATGAAGGCCCAGCAGATGAATATTGACACCATCGCCAACAACCTGGCCAACGTGAACACCACTGGCTTCAAGAAGAGCCACACGGAGTTTCAGGACCTTCTCTATGAAAAGGTGATGCCCGGCGGACAGGTGGACGCCGAAGGACGGGCCCTGCCCAACCGTATCGAGATCGGACACGGCGTCAAGCTGGTGGCGACCAACAAGAACTTCAGCCAGGGGACGGTGGTGGCCACCGGAAACGCCCTGGACCTGATGATCGAAGGGGACGGGTTCTTCCAGGTCCGCCTGGGGGACGGCACCATCAAGTACACCCGCGACGGTAGCTTCAAGATGGATGCCGACCGCAACATCGTCACCTCCGCAGGATACCGTCTGGAGCCTGAGGTGCAGATTCCGCGGGATGCCGTGGAGTTGTCGGTTTCCCGGGACGGCATCATCAGCGTGATGGTGCAGGGTGACGATTCCAACGTCCAGGAGATCGGGCAGCTGGAGTTGGCGCGCTTCCCCAACGCGGCCGGCCTGACCGCCCGCGGCGGCAACCTGTTCTCCGAAACCCCGGCCAGCGGCCGGCCCATCCTGGAACTTCCCGGTCTGAACGGAGTCGGGGAAACCGCCTCGGGATTCCTGGAAATGAGCAACGTGGAAACCGTGGACGAACTGGTCAGCATGATCTCGGCCCAGCGGGCCTACGAGTTGAACTCGAAAACGATCACCATGGCCGACGAGATGCTGCAAACCGTCAACAGACTCAAAAGGTAGGCCATGAACTTCAGGCTGACAGCCTTGATTATGATAGCGGTGCTCACTGGGACGGCGGTGCCGGCACAGGTTCACGCAGCCTGGAGTCTGGCCCTGCCCGACACCCTTCGGGTCAATGACGGTCTTGTCACCCTGGGTGACCTTGCCACCGGGCCGGTTCCGACCCAGGCGCGCGACCTGGTGATCCGGGCTGGGTTGGAGCCCAACACCGTGGCCTCGGTTTCCCGACAGGATGTCCTGCGTCGCCTGGTGACGGCCGGATTGGCCCGCGGTGTCCGGATCACCGGGCCCGGATCCAGTTTGATCCTGTGCGAAGGCAGGGAGCTCACCATGGGGGACCTCGAAAAGGAAGTGGGCGAGGAAATTCAACATCTGGTGCCCTCGGCCTGGCCGGGCGCGCCTGACTCCTGGTTCGAACTGGATCTGCCCGTCATGGACCTGTCCGTGGCCGGGAACTGGGTGGTGGAACGGGACAGGTTCGAGCCCATGACGCCGGGCCGCAACCTGGTTCGCATCCGCCTGGAGGACGGTTCCCGGCAGGAAGTGTTTGTCGCCGTGGCGATCCTTCACGCCTTCGGCGAGGTGGGGGAAATGCGCCGGGAAATCCCGAAGAACCAGGCCCTCGATCAGGACATGTTCCTCTGGGAATGGCGGGATCTGGCCGAGGTGGACAAGGCCCTGGTGGTCCACCGCCAAAATATTGAGGGCTGCAGCAGCGCCCGCGTCTTGCGGGCGGGAAAACCCCTGCGCAAGGCCGACCTCAAGAAAACACCGGTCATCCTGGCCGGCGACCTCGTGGACCTTCAGGTCATCCGGGGCCAGGTCTCGGTCACGGTCCGGGCGGTCGCCCGCCAGGACGGTTGCCTGGGTCAGACCATACCGGTGCGAAACGATTTGACAGGAAAATTGGTCAACGCCCTCGTGATGGGGCCGGGCCTCGTGAAATGGAGAAGGTGACAAGATGAATGCATATTTCCCTGGCAGGATCGTGCCCCGATTCGTCTTCGGCCTGTTGATGGTGGCCGTTATGACGTCGGTGGATTTCACGGCGCACGCCAAGACACCCCTGGTGAATTTCGAAACAGGGGAATCCCTGGTCTCGAACATCAAGGCCCGCGAGGTGGGTGACCTGATCACGATCATCATCACCGAGCACTCCGAAGCCAACTCCACCAGCAAGACCCGGGCAAACGGCCGCACGGAAACGCGTGGCGGTCCCGCCCTGGGATGGCTCGACTTCATCAAGCCCTGGGACATGACCGTGGAAAACAAGTTCCTCGGCGACGGGGACACCCGGCGCAATGGCAACCTGAGGGCGGAGATATCGGCGCGCATCGTGGAAATCCAGGAAAACGGGGACTTCCGGCTGGAGGGTACCCGCATGGTAAACATCAACGGTGAAAAGCAGCTGATCGAGGTAACCGGCGTTTGCCGGGCTCGGGACATCGGCGCCGACAACACCATTCTCAGCACCTACATCTCCGATGCCCAGATCGCCTACAACGGTTCCGGCATCATCAACGACGCGTCGCAACCGGGCGTCGTGACCCGTGTTCTCAACTGGCTGTTCTAGGAGGACTTTCATGTCTGCATATCGTCACGGTTGGTCGCATCACCTGGCCACGGTCCTGGTTGTGGTGGCCACATGCGCGGGTCTGTCCGGAGCCCAGGCCCAGGAAACCTCGCGCATCAAGGATCTGGCCATCCTGGAGGGCACCACGGAGGAACCCCTGGTGGGATACGGGCTGGTGGTCGGCCTGAACGGAACCGGCGACAGCTATTCCGTCGAGAATACGGCCAATTCCATCGCCACCCTGCTGGAGAAACTGGACGTCACGATCAGCCCCCGCGACCTGAAAGCGCGTAACGTGGCGGCGGTGATCGTCACCGGTACCCTGGATCCCAACATCAACGTGGGTGGACGTGTCGACGTGAAGGTCAATTCCCTCAACGACGCCACCAGCCTCGAAGGCGGACACCTGGTGATGACGCCCTTGAGCGCGGCCGACGGCACCCTCTGCGTGCTGGCCCAGGGGAGCGTTTCCATCGGAGGATTCAATATCAAATCCGGCTCGGGGAACAGTTTCAGAAAGAACCATTCCCAGGCTGGCCTGGTGAGCAACGGCGGAACGGTCAAGGTGCCCTTGAACGGATCCTTCATGAACGGCGGCCGGGTGGCCTGGCTGCTTCACAATCCCGATTTCATCACCGCTTCGGAAGTGGCGTCGTCGATCAACGCCTCGTTCGGGGCCGGGACCGCCCTGGCCGAAGACGCCCAGCGGATCCTGGTGACCATCCCCGTGGAGGAGAATGCCAATCCGGTGGGCTTCATCGCCCGCATGAGTGAGCTGGAATCCCGCAGTGATTCCCGGGCCCGCGTCGTGGTCAACGAGCGAACGGGCACCATCATCGTGGGCAAGAACGTCAAGCTCCACGAAGCCGCGGTGGCCCACGGCAATCTGAAGGTCATCGTCAGCACCTACTACGACGTCTCCCAGCCGAGTTCCTTCAGCCGACGTGGCGACACCGTGGTGGTGCCCGACGTCAATACGGATGTCCAAGACCACGAGGCCCAGGTCGTGCACGTGCCAAACACCAGCACGGTTGCCGACGTGGTCAGTGTGCTGAACGACATCGGCGCCAGCCCGCGGGACATCATCGCCATTCTCGAGGCCCTCAAGAGGGCTGGTTCGCTGCAGGCCGAACTGGTCCTGATGTAAACGAAAGTTGGCCCATGGATTTTCCGGGTAAAGGTGCCCTGAATTCGCTGACCACCCTGGCGGTGGACCAGGCCGCCGGCGTGGGCCCGAAGCGATTCCCGGACAAGCCCGGACAACTTGCCCCTATGGATCCCGCCAGACAGAGGGCCGATCTGGAAAAGGCCGCCCAGGAATTCGAAGCGGTCTTTCTGAATACCCTGCTGAAGGCCATGCGGCAAACCGTTCCCACAAACGAACTGTTCAATGGGGGCGGCGCTACCAAATTCTACCGGCAGATGCATGACGCCGAAGTTGCGAAATCCCTGGCCACGGGGCATGCGGGCATGGGGATCGCCGACATGATCGTCCGGCAACTTTCCCTGAATCTGGATAACCAGCCGGACCCGAATGAAAAGGCCGGACCGGTTCAGGGTCCGACCGCCCCGGAGGCTTCGGTTCCCCGGGCCCTAGCCCGATATCGCCAGGCGGCCACTGCGGGACCGGAAATTTCCGCACGCCAACGCCTGGCCAGGTTGGCCGCTGAGCAGAGCGGGGCCGTGGCCGATACCTTGCAACGCTTCCAACCCGAAATCGAAAGGGCGGCCCGGGATTCGGGGCTGGATGCGGCTCTCATCCTGGCCGTGGTCATGGAGGAATCGGGCGGAGATCCCCTGGCCCAATCCGACAAGGGGGCCCTGGGTCTGATGCAACTGATGCCGGAGACGGCCCGCGAGGTGGGCGTGACCGATCCCGCCAATCCTTCCCAGAATCTGCGTGGCGGCGCCAGGTATCTGGCCGACATGATGGACAGATTCGCCGGGCGACTGGACGTCGCGCTGGCAGCCTACAACGCCGGGCCGGGAACCGTTGACCGGCTCGGTGGCCGGGTGCCGGATTATCCTGAAACACAACGATACGTTAAAAGAGTTCTTGATAGGTACGGACAACTGGGCGGTGGCACGCAATTGGCGTCACCCGGGCAGTAACACCGCGAAATTGGGACCACATCCTGGAGGACAGGGACAAATGGCCGAGGACACGACCAGGCTCAAAAACGAAGAATGCCGGCAGTTGGGGCACGTTTTGAAAAACGAAGGCGGGCACTACCGACGGTTGCTGCGACTTGCCTGGCGGCAGAATTCTTACATGCAACGTCAAGATGTGGACCGTCTGGAAGCCAATGCCCGGGAGTGGGCCAGATACCTTCCGCTGGCCAACGAGGCCAGGCTGGAGCGGGAACGGTTCGTGCGCGAAATGGCGGCCCGCAACGGGCTCAGGATTCCTCCGGGGCGGGTGGAGGACCTTCTGGACTACACCCGCCCCGAGGCCAAAAGGTCCGTGACCGGGGCTCTGGGCCAGGTTCGCCAGGCGGCGGCCAAATTGGCCCGCCAGAATGAGCTTAACCGCCTGCTGGCGGAATTCTGTCTAGATCTGGTCCATGAGGAAGCGGAAATTTTCAAAAGCGCCGTGCTGGAGAATCCGGCCGGCTGTTACGACGGGGAGGCTCGCAACAAGGGGCGCGGCCCCGGCAGCGTCATCGTCAAACAGGCCTGAGAGGACTACCCATGTCCGGACTGAATTCCATCATGGACAACAGCCTGTCGGCTCTGCTGGCCGCCCAGGCGGGACTGGCCACCAGCGGCCATAACATCGCCAACGCGCATACGCCGGGATTCAACCGGCAGGTCGTGGTATTTGGCGCCCGCAGGCCGGAAATCCTGGCCTACGGGGCTATCGGGCGAGGTGTTGAGGTCCTGGGGATCAGGCGGGTCCAGGACGAATTCCTTTTGAACAACATGCGGGCCCAGACGTCGCGCCTTCATTCCTACGCCGCCATCGACATGGCCCTTTACGATGTCGAAGGAATCCTGGGGTCGGTGGACAACGACCACCTGGGCGATGCCCTGAACAATTTCTTCGCGGCCTGGAACGAGTTGGCCCAGCCGCCCCAGAACTCGAGCCTCAAGATCAACGTTCTTTCGCAGGCCGAAACCCTGGTGGCGGATTTTCACGCCATCGATGAGGCCCTGCGACGTCAGGAGTCCGACCTGGAAATGATGATCCAGGCGGAAACCGAAAATCTGAACCTCCTGTTGCAGGACATCGGCGAGCTCAATCGCCAGATCATGGCCGCGGAATCCAATGGGCAGCCGGCCAACGATCTGCGGGACCAGAGGGATCTGCGCATCAGCCAGGTATCGGAGCTGGCGGAAGTTTCGGTGCTCGAAAGGGATGACGGGTCCAAGGACGTCATCCTGGCCGGGCGCACCATGGTCGCCCGGGACCGGGTCACCCTGTTCGAGGGGATCTATCGCCCCGACGGTGACGGGTACACCTTCGCCGTGGTGACGGCCGGAAACCAGCAGGATGTCACCTTGTCGACGGGCAGGATCGAGGGCCTCCTGGCCGCCCGCGACACGCATCTGCGGGAGATCCGGGACCAGCTCGACGCGGTTGCGGGTCAGCTGATCACCGAGGTCAACCAATTGCACACCCAGGGGCTCACCTCCGGCGGCCGCGGGGTGATGTTTTTCACCGGGGACAGCATGGCCAACATCGGGATCAACGAGGCTCTGCTGGCCAACGAAAGTTTGGTGGCCACCGGTGCGACGGGCACGGCGGGCGACAACGCCATCGCCCTGGCCCTGGCCGATTTGGGACGACAGAGCCCGGCCGGAGGCGACGAGCGTTCCATTGGCGACTCCTACCGCGCGGTCGTGACCGACGTGGCCGGCCGACTCGGCAGTTTCGATTTCATGGTGGAGAACCAACAGAGCGTGGTGGCCTCGCTTTCGGCGAGGATGGCCAGTGTCAGCGGCGTGAGCCTTGACGAAGAAGGCGCCAATCTGGTGCGCTTCCAGAACAGCTACAACGCTGCCGCCAAAGTGATCGCCACGGTGCAGGAGATGTACGACACCCTCCTGAACATCGTGTAGGAACGGGATACCGCATGAGCATACGCATCACAGACAGTTACCTATCCTCGATTCTGGTGGGGGATCTCAACCGCAGCCTGGCCAGCCTGCTGGAACAGCAGCGCATGGCCGGCAGCATGCAGCGGGTGAATTCCTATGCCGATGACCCGCGTGCGGTGAGCAGCATCCAGCAGCTCAACGCCCTGATCACCCGGAATGACAGCTACCTCCGGAACATCGGACGTAGCCGGACCCTGGTCGACGGCACCGACATCGCGCTGCAAGACCTCTCGGAAATCCTGGCCGACGCCCGCGTCCTGGCGATGCGGGAGTCCTCGTCCCTCGCCAACAGCGACACCATGGGCAACGCCGTATTTGAAATCGACAACCTGGTGGGGCGCATGCTCGAGGTCCTGAACACCTCCATCGAGGGACATCACCTTTTCGCGGGCCAGCGCACCGACGAAGCGCCATTCCGTCTCAGCGGGGGCTCCGTGGTCTACCTGGGGGACGATGGTGAAATCATCGCCCGCACGGGACCCCATTCCACCATGCCGGTGAATCTGTCCGGCGACATCTTCATGGGCAGCCAGTCCGCCAGCCTGGCCGGCCGTACCAGGCTGGGCCCGGTGCTGACCGACGGCACCCTGTTGAGCGATCTCAACGGAGGTGAAGGATGGCAGTCCGGGGGCATCACCGTTTCCGTGGGCGGGGCGGATCCATATCGGGTGGACCTGACCGGTGCGGTCACCGTGGGGGATGTCATCAGCCAGATCCAGGTGGGAACCAAGGGCGTCGTGACCGCTTCGATAGCCGCCGACGGACGCGGACTGGTGCTGGAGGGACCGGCTCCGGTCACGATTGGCGAGGTGGATGGGGGACAGACAGCCTCATCCCTGGGCATCAACACCACCACCGACGGCACCACCCTGCGGGGCGGCGACATCCGGGCTCTTCCTGACCGTGACACCCTGCTGGCGGATATTCCGGATCTGGTCGGCCACCTGCCTCTGGGATCGATGGAAATCGTCTGGGAAGGCGGGGTGACCCAGCTCGATCTCGGCCTGGCGGTCACCATCGGCGACCTTCAGGACCATTTTGCCACCGCCCTGCCCGGCATGTCCCTGAATCTTCAAGACGGATATCTGCAGGTGGTGGGACCGAGTTCGGCTTCCTTCACGATACGGGACGTAGGCGGGTCGACCACTGCGAGCATTCTGGGCATCCGTGGCGACGGCACTCCTGTGCGCCTGTTCGGGGTCATGGAGGATCTCCAGGCCGCCCTGCGGAGTGGGGACAAGGACGCCGTCCAGGGAGCCGTAAGCGAACTGATGGCCCTGAGTCAGACGGTTTCCGGTTTGCTGATCAGAAACGGTGGCCGTCAGAATGACCTGGATTGGGCCGTGGGTATTCTGCAGCAAAGGAATGAACGCTTGCAGTCCAATTTGTCCCTGGAACGGGATGTGGATATAACCCAGCTGGCCGCCGACCTGAGCCGCGCCGAAGCCAGCTACCAGGCCAGCTTGCTGGTCACCAGTAAACTGTTTGAGAACAACCTGATGAAGTACCTGCGCTAACACGTCGGATCAACCGGCGGAGCCGGTGCCGACCAGCAAGGAGCGAAAGATGCCAAAGATCGAGACCGTACGCTTCGGGGAACTCACCTATCAGGAGCAGGATGTCATTCACCTGCACGAAGGCCTGGTTGGGATGCCCAGCCTTTGTCACTGGCTGATCCTCGACATGGGCGACGACGTGCCCATGAAGTGGTTCCAGTCATTGGATCGGGGAGATTTCGGCTTTCCGGTGAGCCAGCCGGCGTTTTTCGCTGATACCTACGATATCAACCTCCCGGAGTCTTCCAAGGAAGCCCTCCGCAGCGAAGAAGGAGAATGGCTGGCCGTGATGATCATCACCACCGTTCATGCCGGAGGTACTCATATCACAGGTAACCTGTTGGCACCATTGGTGGTTAATGTCGACAGCCGCATGGGTGTACAGCTGGTCATGGAGGATTCCTCCCTGAGCACCCGGCAGGAAATGAATTATTTGAAATTTGGGCTTGCCGTAGATGGCCAGTCGGAACAAAATGATCAGGTGACTGCCCCAGGACAGGATTCCGCAGAGGAAATGCTTGATTCCTCGTCCGATTCAGGTCACTCTGAGGATCGACCCGAGGTGGATACGCCCGAAACTGCCGGGGTCTAGCTTAGCCCGGTGTGCGTCGTGCGGTATTCCGGAGACAGGACAGGGAGGTCCCGTGCTCATACTCAGCCGAAAACGCAACGAGAAGATCATGATCGGAGACGATATCTCCATCATGATCGTCGACATACGTGGCGACCAGGTTCAGATCGGCATCGACGCCCCCCGGTCGATCCCCGTTCACCGCCATGAGATCTATGAGGAGATCAAAAGCTCGACCCTGTCGGCTGCGGAATCCGAAAAGGTTGACCTGGACGGGATTCGCAAGAAATTGAACGGCCCCGAGGGGAACAAAAAGTTCAAGGGGAGGGGCGAAGGTCGCGGTTGATACGCGGCCTGTATTTTTTCAATCCTTCAGGCTTTCCGATCGAGACAGGCCTGGAAATCATCCGCGCCCGTGGTGCCTGGACCCGATACCGACAATCCCATCTGCAGCTTGAATTCTTCCGCCAGTTTTTCCAGGATTTCTCCCGACCGGCCCCTGAGCCGTGCGTCGTCGGCCCTCAAAGCTGAAATTTCACTGCGGCAGGCTTCCTGTTCCGCCGGCTCGGCATTGCGATGGGCCGTTTCGAAATCCGTCAGCGCTTGAGCGCGTCGCTCCAGCAGCCCCGCACATTCATCCATGTCGTCGAGCAGGGCGCTGTCCTGGTTGGCCAGGGCATTCTCCAACTGACGAGTCAGAGCGCGCGCGACGGTGACGTAGTGCCGGAGTTCCATATCAGGCCGAGACCTTTTGCGAGTTCAGTTGACGCCGGGCGTCCTCCGCCGTGCCGTCGGGGATTTCCCGCCAGGCGGCGAGCAGGGGGCTCAGGACGGCGAGGCAGTTGTCCACGTGGCCGGGATTCTGATCCAGCAGGATTTCCAGGTGTTCGGTCAAGAGGTAGTCGTATAGGGATTCCAGGTTATGGGAAATCTCACCGCCGATGTCATGATCCAGGGCGTTTCGCAGTTCGACGATGATCATTTGCGAATGGGTGATCCGATCGGCCATGGCAATCCGGTCACCGGACTGGGCCGCCGCCCGGGCCTCAAGGAGGTCGGCTCCCATTTTTTCATACAGCAGGACCAGCAGTTTTTCCCGGGAAACGGACTGGATGTCCGCTTCGAGATATCGCTGCACTCCCTGACCGTAATCCATGTTGCCCGTTATTCCTTGCATTTGTGAGTCAGAAGTTCAGCCCGCCCAGGTAGCTTCCCTGGGCCTGGAGCTGGGCGACCATGCGTTCCATGGCCCGAAATCTGGCTTCGAGGTTGAGGCGGTATGACTCCACCCCCCGCTCGTATCGTTCGATGGTCTTGTCCGCCGTACGGATCTTGTTGTTCAGGGCGTCGTTCGAGATCTTGAACAGGCCGTCGACACTGTGGGTCATGTCGTCGATGGCCGCTCCGATCAGGTAGCCCTTGCCGAGGTTTCCTGAGCGTTCGATGAAGAGGTCCCGCACCCCGCTGAAATCGGCGGCGAGGGCTTCCCTGAACTTGTCTTCGTCCCACACCAGCTGGCGGTCCTCGCCGGTTTTTATTCCGACTTCCCACATCATGGACAGGCTGCCGAGTCCTCCACTCAAGGGAGAATTGAACAGGTTTTCCATCCTGCTGGCCACGGACCTCAGGGTGGGATGGCCTCGTAGGTCGCCCTCGGGCCGCGATTGTTCCTGGATGAAGGAGAACAGGTCGTTGTAGGCATCCACCAGGCCCTTGACCGTCTGTTCGATTTCTTCGTTCTCCGATTCCACCTGGAGCCTGATCACCGTGCCCGGGTCGGCCTGGTGAAGGTTCAGGGTCAGCCCGCTGATGACCTCGTCGGGATGGTTGCCGGCGGCCGTGACGCTGATCCCGTCCACGGTCAGGCGGGCGTCGGCGGCCATCTGGGTGGTTGACAGGACGAGGCCCTGTCCGCCAATCAGGCCACCGGCGTCGATCTGGAAGTCGCCCGCTGTTCCTTCGGTATCACTCCTGAGAACCAGGTGGTGAGAGTCGGTTCCCGAACCATCGTTGATCACCGAGGCGCTCACTCCGTCCACCGAGCTGTTGATGAGATCCTTGAATTCGTTCAGGGTCGTGTCCGCGCCCAGCGTCAAAGCGGTGGTGCTTGCGCCCACGGTGATCCAGACGGTACCCTGCCCGATCACTTCGTCGCCCGAAGCGTAACCCTCGGAAACGACCCGGCGGGCAGTGGCCAGGG
>CBDTUS010000051.1:0-20869 GCA_965363725.1 uncultured bacterium
CCCTGGCGATTCGCCAGGCCGTCAGTAGAATCGCCGATTCAGGTGTCGCCAATCTCACCGCCCTGCTCTACGTCGGCAATCCCCTGGCGCTCTACCTGGTGGTTTCGGGCATGGAATCACCCGCGGTGGCCCTGCTGGTGGCCCTGCTGGCGGCGGCCTCGATCCGTTTGCAGCAGGGAGACCTGGTCCTGGACAACTGGGGAGGAGCCCTTCAGGTCGGTGTGTTGTGCGGACTCTGCATGCTGGCCCGCACCGAGTTGATCCTGCTGGCCGGCCTGGTGCTCGCGCAGGCGTTCCTATGGGCCCCTGGAGAACTTGTCCGGTCCTGGTCAGTGCGAATCCGGTGGGGTTTGACCGCCGGCCTTTCCGCCCTGGCGGTGGTGGCGCCCTGGCTGGCCTGGAATATCTGGCGGTTCGGCTCGGTGGTGCAGGTCAGCGCCCAGGCCCACAAGCTGCACTCTTCGAACCTGCGTGATTCGACCCAGGATGGCGCCCTGGGGGGCCTCACAGGACTGGGTGCGCGCCTGGAGTCTATCCATCGAAATACGGTGGCCCCCCGGCTGCACCTGCCCGCAGAGATGACCCTGCTGCTCGAAGTCGCATTGCTCGCCCTGATCGTGTGGTGGTTCGTTGGCGTGATGTCCACGGAAGAATCCCGCCGGCAGTTTCTGGAGCGGCTTCGCTGGCTCGCGGCCCCGATCCTGTACGCCGGCGGATTTTTGGGAGCGGCCTTCCTGATCCTGGGGCATTTCCGGTCCTGGTACGCCGCCGGGCCCCTGACCGTGGCAGCCATTCTGGTGGCGATGCCCCTCCGGCGGGCCCTCGCCCACCAATCATTGCCCCGGGGAGGCCGGCTCGCCTCGCGGCTGGTCAGCGTTGTCTACGTCCTGGGCATGCTCGCCCTTGGTCCCATTTTTTTCAGGGAGATCAACTACGAGTCGGGCCATACCAGCTGCTGGAGCGAAGCGGCCGCGGTCGTTTCGGCCACGACCACGGAGGGCCAGCGCGTGGCCTCCTTCAATTCGGGAACCTTCGGCTATCTCTCCCCGCGGCAGGTGGTCAATCTGGATTGCGTCGTCAACAACCGGGCCCTGCCCTATCTGGCCGAAGGCCGACTTCCCGAATTCGTTACGGAAAACGGCATCCGCTATATCATTGACGATCCGAGATACGTGGTCCGTTACTACCGCTTCTACAGCGAGTTGGGCTGGGACGGCTACCTGGCCGCCGTCGACACCCTGGCCTCCGGGCTGGTGGTCTACGAAGTGCGTTGAATCCGGGGTCAGCCGGTCCGTGGCCACGGACCGGCTATTTCTCCAGAACGATTTTGCGGCTGCTGCGCCCGAGACCGTCGTCGATGATCGCCAGGTACACCCCGGAAGCAGCCGCCCGTCCGTCACCGGCAGCGCCGTCCCAGGTGGTGCGGTGGTTGCCCGGATCCAGGCGTCCTTCCAGCAGCACCGCGATTTGACGACCCCTCAGGTCGAAGATACTCACCCGGACGTCCGCCGTCCGCGGCAGGTCGAACTCGAAATTCACGCGCGGATTGAAAGGATTGGGCCAGGCTCGCATGGCGGCGACCAGGGGCGGCAGCTCAACCGCCCCGCTGGTGCCGGATGCATCCAGGTGCAGGGTGACCATGTCCTTGTCGGTGCCTTCACCGTAACCGTAGCCGGTCACATAGATATCGCCATCGGCGGTGCAGGCCAGGTCACGGACCTCGTCACTGGTGCCGGCGGGGCCGTCCCAGCGGTGGACCCACAGTTCCTCGCCCAGTTCGGCTCCGTAGGCCACCGTGGTCATGTCCCAACCGGTGCCGGTGGAACTGCCGTCGCTCAATCCGGAAACGATCACGGCCCCCGCAGGTCCTTCCTGGATGCAGGTTGCCACATCCCACCAGCCGCCACCGGGACCGTCGTAACCCTCGGCGTCCCAGATCAAGGAGCCGTCCGTCCCATCGAACTTCAACACCATGTAGTTGTAGTTGAAGCTGATGTCCTGGACCCCGGCGACCAGCAGGTTGCCGGCGGTGTCGCGCACCATGGCCCGGGGGTCGTCGCCCCCGCCGGTGGGCCCGTTATAAACCGTATCCCAGACGATCTCCCCGTCGGCGGCGGCGTAGCGCTGGAGAATCGTGTCGTATCCGGAACCCCAGGAGCGCTGGCACATGACCACGTCGCCACCATCCATCAGGGCCAGCCAGCTGCCGCGCATCGTGTTGTTGTCCAGCGCGCCGGGCACCTGGCGGGACCACAATTCCTGGCCGTCGATCTGGCTCAGCTTGCGCGTCAGGCAGTAGGCCTCGTCATTGGCGCCGATCACGTGACCGGTCACCACCGGGTGATCGTCGGGGCCGACCACGATATCCCAGGCGATATCGTCCATGCCGGCGGTTCCCCCGTGGTAATCCGACCAGAGGATGTGGCCGTCGCTCGCCCGCAGCTTCATGGTCAGCATCTTGGCGTCCGTGGTGCCCACCGAACCGCGGCCGGTGATGTAGACGTTGTCCTGGCTGTCGTGGGCGATCGCCAGCGCGGCCTCGTCGAAGCCGTCACTGCCTGCAAAATGTTGGGTCCAGAGAAACTCCCCGGAATCACCGTCCAGTTTCAGGACGATGAGGTCATCGCCCTGGCCTCAGCCCACGCAGCCGCGGATGAACCCCGCGACCAGCAGCTGGCCCACCGTGTCCCAGGTCATCTCGCTGATGGCCACGTCCTTGTCGTCGTAGCCCCGATAGCTGTTTTCCCACAGCTGGTGGCCGTCGGTCTTGTCCAGCTTACGCAGGTACAGGTCGATGCCGCCGAGAAGATCGCTGGATTCCCCGCCGACGACCAGGTTTCCCTCCGGGTCGGCCAGCAGGCAGTAGCCGTCGTCGACGTAACTGGCGCCGCCGTCGTGCTGATCGGTCCACACCAGGGAGGGTGTGGCCGAGGCGACGGCGGCGGCCATTGAGGCCACGGCCAGAACCAGGATCAAGGGGGCGACCCGCGTCCGGGTATGAAACATGTCAAGCTCTCCTGTCAGCAAGGGTCGGGACCGACTCGGGTGCCGTCCCGATCGAACATTCGAAACAAGTATACTATCCTTCGCCCCCGAGGGGGAAACAAACCGGTCAGATCATCCTGATGAGCCAGGCGCGATGCTTCTTCTTCACTCCGCCGAACCAGATGACCAACGGGGCCATCACCGCCAGCAGCACCACCCAGCCGACCAGCGAAGCCAGGACCCCGCCCTCGTGGTAGAAGAAACCGAAACGCCGGGTGAAAATGGCCAGAATCGGGATGTGGACCATGTAGAAAAATAGAGGTACCCGCCCCACTCTGGCCAGGGGCCGCAGCACACCGCTGCGCTCGTTGATGAAGTCGAAAATACCCACCATGAAGATCACCGCGCCGGAGAACCAGAGCTGATGGGCCAGGCTGGGCGGATACTTCTGGACCAGGAAGAACGAATAGCTGAAGAAGGTGTCCCAGGGGAAGATGTTGCCGAACCCCTGGCCAAATCGCACCAGCCAGGCCGCCCCGACCAGGGCCAGCCCCGTGATCATCGTGTTGCGGGCGCGCCGCCCTGGATCGGTCCAGACCTCGAACCAGAAATGGGCCATCACGCTGCCGACCAGCGCCAGCGCGAACCAGGGGATCAGCGGATACTTGGTGAAGTGGCCCGCGTCGATAAAGAGCTGCATCGTGTAGTGGGCCGGGCCGTCCAGATCGTAGGGGATCTTCAGCAGGAAGGGATGGCCCACGAACAACAGCGCGACGGTCAGGGCGCGCCACTTCCAGCTCCACATCACCATCCAGATCAGCAGCAGCATGCTCATTCCGATGGTGGCGATGATCCCGAAGTGGTTCAAACGCAACCCGGCGAAACCGCTCCACGACGCGTTGACCCACACCAGTTGCACGGCCACCAGGAAGAGCCCGCGCTGGATGAATCCCCAGCGGATGGCTCCGATCGACTCGCCGTTGTTCAACCGGCGCTTGAACACGTAGTAGACCATGGCCCCGTTCATCATCAGAAAACCGGGGGCGCACAGGTATCCCATGTACCGCAGCAGGAACTGGGGCGTGTTGTCGAAAAACGGGTCCAGCGGATCGAGGCTCAGCCAGGCCGCATTGAAATAGTAGTTGCTGTGCCCGAGGGCCATCATCACCCCGATCAGGCCCCGGAACTCATCGATGAAGGTGAAGCGCTTTCGTTCGGCCATGCCTTGTCCTAGTTGGAGGTGAAAATGGTGCGTACCACACGCAGACCCACCACGTTTTCAACCGAATCGGGGTAGCGGGCCCCGCGCCGAGCGCTCCGGCAGTCCTCGCTGCCGCCGTACCAGCTGCCCCCGCGCACCACCCGCTGGGTGCCGCCGACGGCTCCCATGGGATCCAGGACTACGCCGTCACCATCAGGGTCACCGACGCGATAGTCGCCGAACCAGTCCCAGCACCATTCCCAGACGTTGCCGTGCATGTCGTGCAGGCCGTAGCTGTTGGGCGCCTTCTGGCCGACGACGCCGGTGGCCGGGCCGGCGGGGAACGTGCTCCCGCAGTACCAGCCCATGGCGTCCAGCACCGGGTCCAGGTTGCAGACCCGGCCCGTCAGCGGACCGAGAGCGAACGTGGTCGTTGAACCGCCGCGACACAGCCACTCCCATTCCGCTTCGGTGGGCAGGCGCCAACCGTCGACCTCACGGTTCCAGGTGACGTTCTGGCCGTCGATCACGTAGGCGGGAGTCAGCCCGTCATCGACCGACAGGGCGTTGCAGTGCTGGACGGCCTGGAGCCAGGTGAGCGATTCCACCGGCAGGTCCGGGCCGACAAACTGACTGGGATTGCCCTGCCCGAGGCCGGTCCACTCGCTCTGGGTGACCTCGGTCACCGCAGCGACCAGGCTGTCCGAAAACACCACCGTGTGCTGCCACTCGTTGGCTTCGCGACCGGGTTCATAGGCCGGGTCCCCGGTGTCGGCGGTGGCGGAACTGCCCATGACGAAAACGATGCTGCCCACCACCGGTCCGGCGGCGGTTTCGGTGATGGCGTCTTCCACCTGCGGGTCCGCGACCCCGAAATGGAAGTGGTAGGTATGGGACCCGGACGGCAACTGTCTCTGGTACCGGTAGAGGGTCGCGCCGTCCACGGTTTCCACCGCGGTCATGGCATGACCCACCCCGTCGATGACGACGTTGTAGGTGGTGGGGTCAGCCGGATAGACGAAGGTCACCTCATAGGTGAAGGTGTCATTGAACGTGCCGCCCTGGAGGTCCAGGCCGGCCCCGGTCAGCAGGATGCCCTCGCCGGGCGTGGCGCTCACGGTATTGCTGAGGCCGGACACCAGGCCCGCGCTGTCGGTGCTGCGCAGGGCGAAATATTTCTGGCCGTCGCCCAGTCCGGACACGACAAAGCTCATGGCCGAGCCGGGTGCCAGGGGCTCCGACGTGCCGGGCACCGTCGTGGCCGCCTCCCAGGCGGATTCGTCGGTGATCGGAGTGTTGGCCATCCGGATCTCCAGGCTCGCGGCCGTCCCTTCCATGCCGTCGTCCCCGGTGGCGTACCAGCTCAGGCGCACGGCCCCGATCCCGAAGGGCTCGGAACTCAGGCTTTGTACCGCGGCGGGCGGTATCTCGTCCTTGAAGGCGGGACCCTGCAGAATGACCAGGCCTTCTTCCCGATCGACCACCAGGACGAAGCCTTCCTTGCTGAGGGCCAGATCCATGGCGTATTCGGTGATGACACGCCCCAGGAATTCGGGACGCGTCGGATCCTTCACGTTCACGAAGTGCACGCCCCCACCCTGGGCGGCCAGCACGGCCAGGCCGTCGGCCACGGCCACCGCGCGGCTGGTGCCCTCGAGGTCCAGGTTGGCTACGAGAACCGGCGTATCTCCTCCGTTGATGCGGAACACCGTCAGTCCCGCGTATCCGTCCGCCACGAAGGCGTAGTCACCGGAAAGAACCACGTCCAGGGCTTCGCCCGGACTGTCGGCCCAACTGGTCAGTTCGACGGTATCCAGATCGAGGATGCGCACGTCCAGCACCGCCAGGCCCATCTGATCGTCGGCCACGTAGGCGAAGCCGTCCCGCACGGCGATGCCTTCGGCATAACCGTTGGTGCCGACAAAAACGCCGTTGTAGGCCAGGATTCCCGGCTGGGCGGGAATGGACTCGAAAATGCGGACACCCTTCCAGCTCTCGGCCAGGTAACAGATGTACGGCGCCTCCGGATCTGCGGGCTGATCGACGAACACCCGGTTGCCGAACACGGCGGTGGTCCCGCTGTTGAAGCTGGTCACCGCGGACGGGTCCGTGATGTCGTAGGAAGTGATGCCTTCGGTCCCTTCCACCACCAGGGCGATGTCCTGCAGCTGGTGGCCCACGAAGGTGCGCACGACCTCGATGCTCTCGCTGTACTTGAGCGTGTTGAGGGTCTGCAACAGAACCGGAGCGCTGGGGATGGTGTAATCGATGGAATGCAGCCCGGCCTGACCGCCGGCCACGAACGCGTAGCGCCCCATCAGGGCCACCCCTTCGTTCTCGCTGGGCAAGGGCAGCCTGCCCACCCGGATGAAAGGAGTGCCTGGAGGTTCATACAGGTCCTGCTGGGCGCAACCGGCCCACAGCAACAGGGACAGGGCGGTCAGGAACACAACTCGAAGATCAAGGCGATGCGAACGCATGGTTACTCCTTAGAACCGATAAACGAGACTGGTCCAGTAAAGCCACTGGGTGAAATCCTTGTCGGTGGTGATGTCGCCTTCCCAGGGGGAATCGACAACCCGTTCGGTGCGCCGAACGGCAAATTTCAGGGTCAAAGGTTTGGACAGCCTGCGCCGCACCTCCACCGTACCCTTGTAGAACATGTCCCGACGCCCCGAGTGGAAGGGGTCCTGGACCAGGGTTTTCTGGGTGGTGAAGTAGTAGTCCATGAACAGGAAGGACAGGCCGATTCTGTCCACCAGCTTCTTGAACGGACCGTACCGGATGTCCAACCCGATCCGATAGAGGTCCCGCTCGTAGGAGGCGTCCGAATTGTTCGAATTCTCCGGGATTTCCCCGACCTCGTCGATGGCCCGGGCCTGGGCATCCTCGAAGCTGTAATCGAAATTCCAGGTAAAAACGCGGCTCATCTTGTAGGTCAGATTGGCGCGCACTTCCCAGGCGGTGATGTCGTTCTCCATGAAAGGCTGGTTGTAGTAACGGTAGTTCTGCTCATAAAGAACCTTCGCCGAGAACTTGCGATTGATTCGCTGGCGCCAGGTAGCGTTCCACACGTTGCGTTGGAAACGGAACTGGTTCCAATCGATACTCAGTTCCGGATCGCCCAGGGGCGAGCGGTCGGACAGCTGCCTGATATACTGTTCCGGTGAAGTCTGGAAATACAGCTCCAGGCTCTGACTCTTGCCGAAATACTGCCGAAAATAGAAGTGGAAATCGGTGTTGGTCTTGATGGGATTGTTGGCATATCTCCAGTACTTCACCTTGAATTTCAGGCGGGACTGGCCCCAGGAAATCAGTCTGGCCCGGGCCTCGATGTCGAAGGCCGGAGCGACGATCAGGTCGTCCGTTGTCCCGTTGATGAACTTCCAGGGAAAGCTTCCGCTGAGAAAATCGTCGTTGTAGCCCGGGCTGTTGCTCAGGATATTGTCGTTGTAGATGACATCCATGGCCGCATTGCCCACAAAGGTCACCGCGGCCTTGACCTTTTTTTTCTGGCCGGACTTCGAACCAGCCAGGTGGGGCTGAGGGGGACCCTCATAGTACAAGAGCATCAGCATCGAATTGCCGCCGGCCAGCGTGCCCTTCATTTCCAGGAGATATTCGCCGGCGGGAACGTCCACGGTGAATTTTTTCCCCCCACTGGGCACCCCGGGCCGGTCGTCGCCCCAGGTGGATTTCCCGGAGGGGCTGAACTCGAAGATCGTCCGACCTTCAACCCTGGGCACCCCGCTGAGCTCGAGCAAACCGTCGACCGGACCTTTCAAACCGGGAGGAAAGGCGATGCGGACAAAGCCCGTGACCACGCCCGGACCCACGACCGGCACCCTGATCCCCTTGTCCCCCACCGTCAGGTACAGCTTCCCGGCTGAACCGATGGGCACCTGTTCCACCGATTCGAGCGGCTGCAGAACCTCACGAGCGACCGCGTCCGGACCGGACAGGGCCAGGGCAACCGCCAAGAAGCCTAGGACCGCGGCGCGTATCCCAAACCCCGAGGTGATGTTTCTCAAACTTTTCATGGGTGGCCGCGCAGGTCCTTCCTGGGGATGCGAATTTGGGCGGTGATCCCGCAACTGTCCGGGCGCACACAGCGCACCTCGAAATTGTGCCTTCCTTCGGGAACGCTGATCCGGAGTTTTTTCCGGGTTCCCGGCAGTATGTCGAGGTGGCTGGGATAAAAGGCGTTGGCCAATCGTGTGGCGTCATAGTGGAACGTGCGCCAGACCTCTCCGTCCCGCCAGACTTCCAGCATGTATTTCTGGCTGCCCAGCATACCCTGGGCAAAATCCAATCGGGTATACAACTGAAGGTTGGTCGGGCCGGTCACGGAAAAGGTCAGGGGGTTGCCGGCCTCGAAGCGATAGTAGGTGCTCTGCTTGCCGCTCTCGAACTGCAGGGTCGTCAATTCGGCGTAGCCTTCCGGGGCGAAAGGGACACTGCCGCTGATCTTGCGTTTGTTTTCCCGGAAGAGCCGGCAAACTATATCGCCCCCGCCCGCGGACTGTCCGGTAATCTGCAGGATGTGGGAACCCTTGGGAATTTCGACATAGGCCCGTTTCAGGGACGAGACGCGGCCTTCGCCATCACAAACAGCCATGCCGCCATTGGTGCTGGCCGTGAAGCTCTTGCGCAGGATTTCCGTTCCGTCCAGATTCACGGAAACCACGAAGCCCTGCCGGTCGGGGTCCTCGGTGCTGAAAATGTACCGGTTGATCAGCTTGACCCGGCGGGGGCCATTCACCTGAAACTCCACCGGACGGCCAGCATCCAGCACCAGATAGGTGAACGGCTGGCCGTCACTGTTCAGGCAGATTTCCGGATTGTTCCCGGTGGGGTTCACCTTGTTCCACTGATCTGCAGCGGAAGCCGGGAGCGGGACCAAGAATCCGCCGCACATGATGAACACCAGAGCCGTGGGAACCGACCGCCGCCCCAGCCGGTCGAACATCCCTCGCCGAATTTCCGGCGCCAGAATCAGGATGCAGGCCAGGCAATAGACGACCAGGAAAGCCGCGGCCAGGGGCCAGCGGTACATTTCCCGCAGGAAAACTTCGCCTTCGCCCGGCTGGGGCTGGAAATCCGGCGACAGGGGCAGTCCGTGGAGCCGGGCCAGGCTGTTGATCCGCAGGAGGTGAACCACCGGAACCCCTTTGTCCGCGAAGAGAATGAGCGTGCCTTTGCGCGGCCAGTTGTGAGCCTTGAGATTGAAGCTCAATCCGGCTGGCAGCAGGGTCTTGTTGTGGCTGTTGCCGATGCTGGCCACCCCACCGCCCACATTGACGTAGAGGCTGTAGGAGCGTCCCTTGGCCGCGTCCTCGTAGAGGGTCATGCGCCGGGTGATGGCGTCCTCGATATTTTCCGATTCGAGGAAGGGTATCCCGTTCTTTTCGATGTTCTCCTGCAAGAGCCGCCGGCCGGCCGGGCTCATTCCCCGGCCCATGTCGTTGCCGCCGCCAAAGGAGGCCGCCTGGCTGCGGGTGTGGAAGATGCCCCGGTCGTAGAACAGGGACTCCATGTCCAGCCAGGTGAATTCCGGGCTGTTAGCGCCCCAGTTGGAAGCCCCCAACGAGGTGACCACCACCGGCCGCAGCGCCATCGTTTCCATGGCCGCGTACAGGCAGATGTTCATTCCCGGAAAGGACCCGCTGACGGCGACCGCGACCGGGTCGCCCGGCCTCAGTCCCGCCTGCCGGAAATACTGCACCAGGACCGCGGCGAAGTTGGGATTGAGGCTGGTCAGCTTGGCGTTGAGATCCCCCGCCGCGTTGGTGATCAGGCTGATCTCGGGACCGATCAGTCCCGTGCCTGCGGGATCGTTGACCAGATCGAGGCTGGCTCCCACCAGCCCGCGGTGTTCGCGCACCGCGGCAAAGGCCCGCTCGGCCTGCGTGGCGGCCTCGAGCTTGAGGTCGAAGTCCCACTGCCGGGTAGGGGTCCGCGTCAGGTCCAGCACCATCTGCATCAGCAGGGCGCAGACCGCCAACAGCAGGAGAATGAACCTGCGCCGGTTATCCAACCGCCAACTCAATGACCTTCCCCCCGTAGGCTGTGACCAGTGCCAGTCGTACGATGAACGAGGCCATGATCATGGTGCAGAGGGTTTCCACGACGCCCTGCCGCATCATCCAGTAGGCGATCAGCCCGGGAATGATGTAGCCGATGGACTGGATCACGCTGGTGTCCACGCCCAGGTTCATGGCATCGTTGAACACGAGAATGTAGCGGGTCAGGTAACCGAACACGAAACCCGCCAGCACGCTGAAGACCATGGTGCGACGGCCGTAGAGCAGGACGAAGCGGCCCACCAGCCGGATGAATCCGTAGGTCACCAGGGAAGCCATGACGGTGCCGAGAATGCGCAGGGGCTGATCCAGGTACAGGGCGATGTAGCCCGGCACGACCAGGCCGCCGGCGGCCAGGCCGAGGATTTCCGAAAAGACCAGGCTGACGACCAGCCCCAGCCCGATGGCCTGGAAGATCATCCCGCCACCTCCAGGGTCTTCAAGTGGTCGAGCAGACGGTTCCCGATGCCGGCTATGTTGCCCACGCCGATGATCCGGGCCCCATCCGGACCCAGACCGACCAGGCGATCCCACAGGGCGGTGGCTTCCAGGTCGCCGCAATCGTGGATGTGGGCGAAAGAGACACCCTCGCGTTTGAGCAGTCCAGCGAACAGGGCGGTGCTTTCCCCGACCAGCACGTATTCGGCGGCTTTCAGGTCCCGTGCAAAAAGGGGCGCCAGGTCCTTGCTGCGACGCTGCCGATCCGAACGGATGTTCACCAGCAGGATCACCCGCTCCGGGTGGGCCGTCAGGCCCAGCCGAGACCACACCCGGCGATAGCTGTCCGGGTCGTTGGCCGCAAAACCGTTGATGAATTCCACTTCCCGGATCCCTTCACCCGGCACCTCGTGCCGATAACGCCGGCAGGTCATGGCGCCCGCGTCGGGGGTCACGTCCCACATCCCGGCCAACGCTACCTCCCTGTCCACGCCCACCGCCTGGCACACGTCCAGGGCCAGGCTCACGTTTTCGGGAAACTCCTGATAGGCGAAGCGGCTCATCTCATCATCCGAAACGTCCTCGGCCCGGCTGCAGGTGAAACTGCTGTGGGCCCTGCGGGATCGTCCGGCCAGGTAATCGGCATACCGGTCCTCGGCGGTGAACAGATGGCTTCGGTGGGGCACCGTGCCGGCCAGACTCGCCGCGACGTCGTCCAGAGTCGGCCCCATCACTTCCAGATGATCCGGGCGCACGTTGGTGATCACCCCGTGGGTGGCCTGGACGATGCCGTGCTCGCAGACCCTCTGCAGATCCGGACGCACGGCCATGCATTCGATGACCAGCGCCTCGCACTGCTGACGGGCGGCCCGGCGAAACACGGCCAGCTGTTCCTTGATGTTGGGAGCCCCGCGGCGCACGATCGGGGATTCGCTGCCGTCGGTATTGATCACCGCAGCGGCGCTGCCGGTGGTCTTGCCGACGACCGCCATCCCGCCGGATTTCAGTCCCGCGGCGATCAAGCGGGCCACCGAGGACTTGCCCCGGCTGCCGTTGACGTGGATCCGGATGGGTATCCGGCGACGGTGCAGCCTGTGCCGCAGCATCTCCCAGACACCCATGGTGGTCACCAGGACCAGCAGGATCAACATCAGTTGCACGGCACACCCTATCCGCTGACTAGCGTATCAAGATCATTTTGCGGGTCAGGGCACGGGTGCCCGTTTCCAGACGGTAGAAATACACCCCGTCGGCCGCGGGGATTCCCGAATTGTCCCTACCGTCCCAGATTTTCACGCCCTCGCCGGCGGCCACCTGGCCGTCGACCAGGGTCCGGACCAGTCGGCCCGCCACGTCGTAGACCTGCAGACGCGCATGTGACTGGGCCGGCAGGGCAAAGCCGATGGTGGCCGATCCGGGCGCGGGATTGGGATGCGCGGGGTAGAGAGCCAGGCGAGTGGCCAAGCCCGCTGCCACCCTGGTCTGACCGGGTTCGCTCGTCACGCTGTAGGGGTGCAGAGCCGTCAGGAGGTATTGATCCTCGGCGGGATCACCCTCCAGCTGCGTGATAAAACGTCGGCTTCCCGCCGCCAGAGGGGCGTTGGTCAGACGTACCCGCCCACCGGCGCCGATCCGGTCCACGTGCCAGCCAATCACCGGCCGGTCGTCGGCCGGTTCCCAGGTCAGCTCGATCTGTCCGGAGGCCGCTGTGGCGGCCAGCAAGGTTACCGCGAAAGGCACCCGCACGGGCGCCTCGGTGGTCACCCGCACGGCCAGGCCCGGCTGCAGGGGGGCCATCCCGGCGGCGTTGACGTTGCCGTAGCTGAGTTGAAGCCCGTCTTCGCCGTCGGGCGACTCGATGCCGACGGTGGCGTACATGCGCAGATGGTCGTTGTTGTTGACCTGCCGGTACAGGAAGAGCATCTCGCCGTTCCCGCTGGCGGTCGGATGGTTGGCCGGATCGAGCAGGACCACCTGGAACGTCTGCAGCCCGAGGATCTCGGGCTTGTAGTGGGGCAGACGGCTCCACTCGACCAGGAATCGGCCGTCGGTCGCATCGTGATAGGTGTAGATCCCGTCCGGATCGATACCGTTGACGTTCTCCTCCCCCTCACCCGGCGGCACGGGATTCAGGTTGTCCCAGAACGGGGCCACGAGGGCTTCCACGCCGTACTGGGTGGGGATCGTCCAGTTGTAGAAATCGTAGTCGCTGCCTGTGTCGAAACTGATCCAGCCGTTGTCGCTGACCCGGGCCTGGGTGTAGTCCTGGCCGTAATAGCGGAAGGTAAAGGGCAGGTCGACCACCATCCAGACCACTTCGTTCTCGATGGGGAAATCTAGCTTGGTTCCCGGTCCGCCCATCTCGGTGGAGATCTCGTCCCAGGCATAGATCGGGCGGCTGTCGGGATAATCGAAATCGGCGCTGTCGTAGGCGAAGTACCCGAAGTTGTCCGGGCCCACGGGCGCCGACACGTCCACCGGGCCCACCACCACGGCGCAGGTCGTATCGGTCCGGTAGCCGTTGCTGGTGGTGATGGTCAAATCGAAGGTCAGATTGGTGGCCGTGGCGGTTTCCGGCGACACGGCCAGATCGAAGACATCGCTGGTGGAGACGGTCTGCCCGGGCAGGCAGGCGGGCAAAGTGGCGGTCATCGTGCCCAGGCTGGATCCCCCGGGAGTCAGGAGGGTCAGGAAGGCGATTCCCCCGATGGTCGCGACGCTCCCCGTGTTGGTCACCGTCAGCGCCAGGTCGGTGGTCTGGCCGGCCCGCGGGGCATTCCCGTCGACCGCCGCCAGCGAAATCCCGCTCCACGACGGGGCGGCCACTTCCAGGCTTACTGTCGAAAAGTTGTGGGAGCCGGCGATGTTTTCGGCGTCCAGATGCAGAGTGATCATCGACCCGTCCGCCGCTGTGGCGTCCACGGTCAGGTGCAAAGCGGTCGGGGCAACAGCCTCGCCGCCGGCGGGAATTTCCGCATAGGCCACCACACCGCCGGTACTGCTGGCGGGGCCATCGATATCCATGATGCTCAAGGTGAACGTGCTGCTGGTGCTGCTGCCGTGGTTGCGCATCGTCGGCGTCAGGGCCAGCGCCTCTCCGGGATTGGCCGTCTGGTCGCCATTGCCCGCGGAGTCCTCCATGCCCGCATCGGTGGCCGACAGGAAAACCCCCGCCGTTCCGGTGCTGATGGCGGCCTCGAAGGGCTTTACCCCGGCTTCACTCACGGTGACATGTACGGAAGACCCCGTCACCACCGGGTCCAGGGTCAAAGCCGCGGTGCCGTCGCCCAGGGTCCGGCCGTGCCCGATCAGCACCCCGTTCTGCACGACGCCTACCCGCGCGCCGGCCACCGGAAACCCACCGGCCTCCGTGGCCACGGTGATCGCCAGGCGGTTGGCTCCGGCCATCAGGACGGTGGGATGATCCACCGTGACTGTCTGAGGCAGATCGCGCCAGAATTTCAGGCTGGGATCCCCCATGAGGTTGTAGATGTGGAAGTAGAATTCCACCGATTCCTCACCGAACTCGGCGGCGGAAATTTCGTTGGGGAAGTAGTCCATGAACCGCATCTTGCCGGTGTTCAGCAGGGTCCCCAGATCGGTGACGCCCTCGTCCACGATGCGCTCGAAAATGCTGATGGCCATGGCGTCGTTGTAGCGCGTGTGGGACCAGTGCTCCCCGTTGCCGATGAAGGCCACCGCCCCCTTGCCCGGTGCGGAAGGGCTGCCCTGGCGCACGAAGACCTCGCCGAAACATGGGCTGCTGGAGGTGTAGTCCCCGTTGAGGCAAACGAAACTCATGACGATGGGCGTCATGTCATTGGTTTCCAGGGCGGGGATGTCGTCCACCGTGAAGGTGGGCGGATCCCAGCCGGCGGTGCCGTAGGCCCAGCCCCGGTAGACCACGAAGCCCACGCCGTTGTTGATGGTCGCCCGCACCACCGTGGCCCCCTGCAGCGAAGGCAGCGGCGGCGAGGAGACACCGGTCGGCTCCGGGAAGCCCATGTCCTGCAGTCTTTCGCCGCAGAAATCGACGGTGTAACCGGGCGTGTCCGAAGCGTAGACGCCCGCCACCATGAGCGACCGGGTCTGCCAGGTGGGATCCCCGGCCATGTCCGGATAGCGCTCGTAGTTGATGGTCTTGTTGATCAGCGCCTGGGCTTCGTTCTCGTTTTCCACGGGCAGGCGACCGATGGCGGCGTCCATCAGCCAATCGTCGCCGTCCAGCATCACATAGGGCTGGTCCGAGGGGTTGGCGTAGAAGTTGAAGGTGGGGATCTCGTTCACGTCTCCCACAAGCAGGACGTACTCCGGAGGCATCTCCCAGGTATCGTAGGCGGACTGGATGTAGGCCTGGATGCTCTCGGTGGTGGTCCCGGTCACCGCCGTCGAAACGGCCACGACCTGGTATCCCTTGCGGGTCTTCCAATCCACCAGGGGCGCCACGGCTGCCGCGAGGGCCGGCGCATGAATCACCAGGTAGGAGCCTTCTCCCACGGCGCCCACGGCCCTGGCCACAGGCAGGGTTCCCTTCAGGGCCGCACGCACGCCGGCCGTGTCCAGGCGCAGATCCGTGCGGTTCCAGCTTCCGTCATGGTCGATGGTCAAACCCACGGGTCCATCACCCGCACCGGTGATCAGCACCCGCAGCACAGGCTGTCCCCGCAGACTCATGAGACCTTCCGGCGCAGTTGCTTGCGCCCCTTCCGGGCCGTCCAGACTGAGCTGGAAATGCGTGGTTCCCCGGGGCAGGGCCACCAGCAGGCTTCGGGCTTCTTCGGCCGAGCTCTTGTCCGCCGGGAGGTCCCAGGCGGGGGCCGATATCGTCAGACGGCTCTGCCCATCGACCAGGTCGGCCTGGGCAACTTGGGCGGCCTTGCCCTGACGGGCGGGGAAGGGCAGCTCTTCGGCGGCGACCGGCAACGTGCCGATGGCCAGAATGGCTGCCGGAACGAGGAACGAACCCAGGGTACGGGCAAACAACTGGTGTCTCGTCATCGGATCAGACTCATCCTTTGGCTGAGGGACTGGTCACGGGTGTCCAGGCGATAGAGATAGACCCCGCTGGCCTGGGCCTGGCCCTGTCGGTCCAAACCGTTCCAGGGGAATTCGCTGCGTCCGGCGGGCAGGTCGTCCCAGGATTCTTCCAGGACCAGCCGGCCGGCCAGGTTGAAGATCCGCAAGGTCGCCGGTCCGGCTTCCGGCAGTTCGAAAAAGATGGTCGTGCGGGGATTGAATGGATTGGGGTGATTCCCCAACACCAGGCTGCCGGCGCCGGGCAACGGAACCGGGCTGGATCCGCAGCCGGCCGCCAGAGCGCCGATCAGGTCTCCATCGCACAGCCCATCGGGATGGTTGCCGGGCGCACAGGGGCTGTTCGGATCCAGGTTGTATTCGAATCCGGGGTTGCCGCAGAACATCGGGTCGGCGGAAAAATTGCCGCCGCCATCGGTGCCGCACAGGGCATCGCCGGCGGCGTTGCCGAAGATGTTGGTGCACGAGACAAGCGGGCCGGCATTGGAGCAGTAGATCCCCTCACCGGTGGTGGAACCGGAAATGATGCTCTTGTTGATCGTCGGGGAGGAGAACCACTCCACGGCGATGCCGCCGCCGAATCCGTTGGGGCCGCAGGCATTGTCGGCAATCGTGCAGTTTTCCAGGGTCGGAGGAGGCTCGAAAGCGATATACACGCCCCCGCCGGTGCCGAAGAAGCCGCTGGCGCTGTTGCGGGATATCACCACGTTGCGCAGAATGGGGTCGCTGCCGCTGATGAAGACCCCGCCACCCTGGCCGTTGGCGTTGGTGTTGTCATTGTCATCGACGATGCAGTTTTCCATCAACCCCGTCGAGGCATCCGTGAAGGCGATCCCTCCGCCGAATCCGTTGGCGGTGTTGCCCCGGATTTCACAATCGGTGATCGTGGGCGTGCTGCTCTGGACGGCCACGCCGCCCCCATAGGTATTGCTCGCGGAAATGATGTTGCCGGAAACCAAACAGCCGCTGAGGATCGGCGCGCAGTTGTTGCGCATGAAAATGCCCGCGCCGCTGGGCGCCTGGTTGTCGTTCACGACGCAGTCGATGACCTGGGGACTGCTGTTCTCCTCGATGGCCAACCCGCCGCCCTGCTTGGCTTCGTTGTTGTCCATGGTGACCCGGCGCAGGGTGGGGCTGCTGTTGTCGATGCAGATGACGCCGCCGTCGGTGCAGGTGGTCACGCGAACATCATTGACCTCGACCGTGCTGCCCACGTTTCGGATCAGGATACCGGCCCCGTAGATGGCGGCAAACGCGTTGGTGACCTGCAGGTTTTCCACCCGGCAATTGGTGACAAATTCAATGAAGATGCCCCGGCCCAGTCCCTGGGTGTCGATGATGGTCGCCTCGGGCCCGGCGCCGATCAGCGTGACCCCGGATTTCATGATCACGCAGGCGGGCGTGGTTTCGGGACCCTCGGTGGGATGGGTGCAGTCGTTGTAGGTGCCGGCGGCCACCAGCACGGTGTCTCCAGCCGCGCAAGCCTGGACCGCGTCGTGGATCTGGCTGTAGTCCCCGGGAACATTCAGGACGCCGGCGCCGGCCAGGCTGGAACAGAGTAGACCGGTGCCCAGGGCGAAGGCGAATATCGTGCGTTTCATGGTAGTCCTTTCCATTTCCCGCTGAGAAAGGCATCCGCGGGCGATCGCGGCAATGCCCTGGGCGGTGCGGGGGCTGCAGTGCACTTGAGTTCTGCCTAATAAGATACCAAATAAGACCCGCCGAAATCCACCGGAATCGGATCGGGGCTTTCCCGGAAAATTTCCCGCCCGACCAAAATACTAGGTCATCGCCTCCTGGAGAAGGCCGGGAAGCGGAAAAAACAAAATTCCGTCGCCCGGATCAATGTGATATAGTTAGGGGTTCAGGGGGGTGGGCGCGACAGAAAGCCCCACTTTTCCTTTTTGGGGTCCTTATTTGGGATATTGTCCCATTTTGCCTGTCGTCCACCTCAGGGGTTGAATTCGCCCTCAAATGGAACTCGTAACGGAGGATTAATAATGAGCCACCTGCGCCGGGTCGCCCTTCTGGCCCTCATTTTGTTGTCGACCGGAACCCTGGCATTGTCTGCTGAGAACTCCAATCTTATCCCCCTGGGCCCTGAAACCCCCTCCGGGACGGTTTCCGTGGATCTGGCGAAAAAATCCTCCACCGGGATGACCATTCATTTCCGGGCGCCTTCGCTGGAGATCACCGGCAAGGAAAAGAACGGTGACAGCTACCAGCTGATCAACCTGCCCGGCGAGGTGCTGGACGGCGCCGAAGGCCGTCCCGCCCTGCCCCTGGTCTCCCGCCTGGTGGCCATCCCGGACGGCAAGACCCTGCGGGTCGTTGACATCAATTCCCGGCAGACTCCCGTGGACGGTGGATTCCGCCCCTGGCCCGCCCAGGGCTTGAAGGACGCCAACCACCAGGATCTCAGCCTGGATACGGCCTTCTATCAGGGTTCGAAAATGGAGGCCGCCCCGGCCCTGGTGACCGTGGGCGAGCCCGGCCTGGTGCGGGGCTTGCGGGTGGTCCCCGTGCGATTCCGGCCCGTGGCCTGGTCTCCCGGTGAAGGCGGGCTGAATGTGGCGGCCGAAATCGACGTCACCTTCGAACTGGTGGATTCCCCCGACGGCCGCGACAGTTCCGACGCCGGCCGCCCGATCCCCCAGTCGTTTGCCGCCATGTACGAGCGCGAGATCATCGGATACCAGACCAGTGGCGAAGTGATGGAAGGCCCGGGCACCTACCTGCTCATCCATCCTGACAACGCCACCGTGCTGGCGAACCTCCAGCCCCTGATCAGTTGGCGCCAGCGCCAGGGATACAACGTCGTGGTGGCCAGCACCGCCCTGGCCGGCGGCAGCACCGGCAGCATCAAGGCCTACATCCAGAACCTTTACAACACCTCGACCCCCCCCCTGGAATTCGTTTCGCTGGTCGGCGACGCCACCGGCTCCGTGATGATCCCCACCTATGTCGAAAACCTCTCGGGATACGGCGGTGAAGGCGATCATGAATACACCCGCCTTGAAGGCGGCGACGTCCTGTCCGACATTCACATCGGGCGTATTTCCGTCACCAGCACCACCATGCTGGCCGACATGGTCGACAAGATCGTCAAGTACGAGAGCGCGCCCTACATGGATGACGATCTCGGTTGGTTCACCCGCGCCGGACTTTCCGGCGACCCCGGATCTTCCGGGTATTCCTGCATCTGGGTCAACCAGTGGGTCAAACAGCAGCTGCTCGAGCTGAACTACACCCAGGTGGACACCATCTGGAGCGGCAACTTCGCCACCCAGATCTTCAATACCGTGGACCAGGGAGAAAGCTTCTTCACCTACCGCGGGTACTACGGCATGAGCGGCGTCAACAGCAGCTACATCGACGCCTTGAACAACAAGGAAAAGCTGCCTTTCGCCCTGATCGTGACCTGCGACACCGGCAGCTTCCGGTCCGACACCGCCTGCCGCTCGGAATCCTTTTTCCGCAATCCCGACGGCGGCGCGATCGGCTCGATGGGCACCGCCACCATCGGCACTCACACCCGTTACAACAACTGCATGTTCCAGGGCGTGGCCGAAGGCCTCCTGAACAGCGGCGATTCCCGCCTGGGGCCCAGCCTGACCCTGGCCAAGCTGCACCTGTTTCAGAACTACTATGACGTGGAACCCGACAAGGTGACGATCTGGTCCACCTGGAACAACCTGATGGGCGATCCGGCCACGGCCCTCTGGTCGGCCGTTCCTTCCCTCCTGACCGTGTCCTACCCCGACTCCCTTTCCACCGGCGCCAACAACCTGCCGGTGACCGTCACCAGCGGCGGCCAGCCCGTGGAAGGCGCCCTGGTGGCCGTCTATGGCCAGGGCACCGCAGGCGTGGTCCAGGTCAGCGCGGCCACCGACGCCGACGGCCGGGTGAACCTGCTTCTGGAGAACATTACCGACGGCGAGTACCTGGTCACCGTGACGGGCCGTAACCTCAAGCCCTACCTCGGCGGGGTGAACGTGGGCGAACTGGCGGCCTCGGTGGATTTCGCCGCGGTGGTTGTCGATGACGACAACAACGGCAGCAGCACGGGCAACGGCGACACGATCGTCAATCCCGGCGAGACCGTGGAACTGCTGGTCAGCCTCATCAACAACGGCACCGGCGGCGTCAACGACGTCACGGGCGTTCTTGGCAGCGGGAGCGACCTGGTGACTGTGGACCAGTCCTCGGCCACCTACGGATTCATGGGCAGCGGCGCGGTCGTCGACGGCCAGCAGAATTACGTGGTCTCCCTGGATCCCGCCGTCCGCGGCGGATCCACCCTGATGCTGGAAATGAACGCCGACGACGGCACTCGATCCTGGTCATCACTGGTGGAGCTGGTCGTTTCCGGACCGGCGGCCGAAGTGGCAGGTATTTCCCTGGGCAGCGGCAGCATCAATCCGGGTGGAAGTTCCACCCTGGAAGTGACCCTGAGCAACATCGGCGATCTGGCCACGGCCGGCATCACCGCCACCCTCAGCTCGGACAACCACTGGATCACCGTCACCGATCCGGATGGCTCCTACGGCTCCATCGGTTCCGGTTCCACCGGCTCCAACACCACCGACACCTTTGGTTTCCTGGTGGCCGCGGACTGTTATCCCGGCCACGTGGCCACCCTGACCCTGGACCTGGTCTACGCCGAGGGCGGAACTGCCAGCCTGCCGGTCCTGTTGACCATCGGCAGCCTGGTCAGCACCGACCCCTCGGGGCCCGACCGCCACGGCTATTACGCCTTCGACAACACCGACACCGGCTACGGCTACGCTCCCACCTACAACTGGGTGGAAATCTCCCCCGAACGTGGCGGTTCAGGATCCCCTGTGAACCTGCGGGATTTCGGGCGCTGGGAGGATGACGTGGTCATCATGCCCCTGCCCTTCCCCTTCACCTACTACGGCCAGACCTTCACCGAAATAAGCGTCTGCTCCAACGGCTGGCTCAGCATGGGCGGCACGGACCAGCGGCTCTACCGCAACTGGACCCTGCCCAGCCTGGGCACTCCCGACAACATGATCGCCGTCTACTGGGACGACCTCTATGACCGGGGCCTCCAGAGCGGGGTCTTCTCCTGGTACGACTCGATCAACAACCGCTTGATCATCGA
>CBDTUS010000052.1:0-20359 GCA_965363725.1 uncultured bacterium
GGTTCGAGATGAAGAGACCGGCGCAGGCTGACGATGGGGTCGAGCACGTTGCCGGTGGTCCCGGATAAGGGCGCGGTCGACACCAGGGCGGCCGGGCGCAGGGGATGGTGGCCCCGGCCAAGAAAGCGAGGTCGACTCGTTTCATGTTCGATATTTCCGGACCCCAGAAAGGCATGAACCAGCAGAGGGTAGATGTCCTGGGGGTCGCGGGGCCTTCTTTGAACCACCAGGCTGGCGTGCGCCGGGTCGTATTCCGTCTGGAGAAACAATTTGGAAAAAACGGGATGAGCCTGATGGGCCTCTTTCCGGTTCAGCACAACTTCGGCGAAGGTGGTCAAATCCAGCTCGCGGGAGCGGTCCGAGGTATTGGTAAGGGTCACGTTCCGGATTCCGGCGGAACGGCCCGGCGCCACGCAACAATCGAGGCGGACCTGGATACCTTCCCATTCGTGAAAAATGGAAAATGCGCCGGGCTTCCAGTCGAATTTGACCCTGGCTGCGTCGGAATGGCCTTCTTCTGAGTTTTCTTGTCCGATGACTCCAAATTTTCCCGATTCCTGATCCCGAAGGAAAATCCGGAGGCCTTCCAGGGCATGGTCGTGACCGTCGGGCCAGCCGGTCAGAAGGATATCCCCGGAAAACGAACCTTCCGAGCCGTGTTCATTGATCCAGACCGAGTGGTCCCCGCCCCCCAGAAAGCGGAAGACCGGCGGGCCATCAGGGTGGTCCTGAAAAGGAGAATTCACAACTAAAACTCCGGAAAAGAGGTTTTTTGGGGTAAATACGACCGTTTTCCGTCCCCCTCCCAACCCAGACACTTAGGCTATTTCCCAGGTTTTGTCAAAGTCGGGGTTGACAAAAAACGGGATTTATGAAACCGTTTACATTCCTGGCGGACATGGATGGTCAGCAACCTCGATCGCGGAACCGCCCGAGGCAGGAAATCCGGGCGATCCCATTTTTCTGATGGCGGGGAATCAGCTTGGCAACCATTCGTGACGTGGCCCGCGAAGCGGGTGTTTCGATTGCCACGGTGTCCAGGGTCTTCAACAAGAGCACCCTGGTCAGCGAGGATACCGCCAAGCGGGTGATGCAGGTCGCCGACCGGTTCGACTACTGGCCCAACAGCGCCGCCCAGAGCCTCACCACGAATCGCAGCAATACCCTCGGGGTCCTTCTGCCCGATCTTTTTGGAGAATTCTATTCCGAAGTCATTCGGGGCATCGACAGCCTGGCCCGCCGGGAATCCTACCAGGTCATGCTCTCGAGTTCCCATGCCGACAACGAGGAAATCCTGACCGCGGCGCGCTCCATGCTCGGTCGCATCGACGGGCTATTGATGATGGCCCCCGAAAACGCCTCCGCCGATACGGTGAACCAGATCCGGAGGCGGATCCCCCTGGTGCTGCTCAACCCCGCCGCGGACTCCGCGGAAAACTGTTCCGTATCCACCGATAATTTTTCCGGCGCCCGGGAAGCGGTCAACCATCTGTTGAAACTGGGTCATCGGAGAATCGCCATGGTCGCCGGGCCCTCAGGGAACGTGGACGCCAACGAAAGGCTGCGGGGATTCCACCAGGCCCTGTCCGATGCGGGCCAGGACCCCGGAGAGGCCCTCGTGGTTCAGGGGGACTTTCGCGAGTCCTCGGGATTCAGCGCGGGTATCGAATTGATGGGATGTGTTCCGCGGCCCTCGGCTGTGTTCGTGGCGAACGACAGCATGGCCGTTGGGCTTCTGGCGGCCCTGGAGGGATTGAATGTCGATGTTCCGGGCGACCTGGGTGTTGTCGGTTTCGACGATGTGGGCATCGCCGGCTATCTGCGCCCTCCCCTGACCACGGTTCACATCGACCCCTTCGCCCTGGGGCTGCGTGCGGCCCAGATGATGGTCAATGAAATCCAATCCCCAGAGAAGGGGACCAGTCACCACATCCTATTGCCCGCTGTTTTGAAGATTCGCCGGTCCTGTGGGGCCAAGCCGAATTGGAAGGTCAACGAGCGGGATGAGAAGTCACACATCGCCTGAAAATGGGGAAACCGAGGTTTCCCTCGAATTGGGAGGATTGACCCATGAAACGATTGCTAACCACCATACTCCTGGTTGCCCTGTGCGGAGCCGCGTACCCCGCCCTGGGACAGGCGCCCCGGGAGGATGCCATCTGGGCCAGGGTGGCTCCCGGTCCCATCACCCTCGACGGCGTTCTGGATGAGGCCGCCTGGAGCCAGGCCGAAACCAAGATCGTCGAATACGAGGTGGACGCCGGTATCCCCGGCAGCGGCTGGAAACGCGAGTTGGGAGTGGATCCGGTGGACCCGACCCGGGCCACCCTCAGGTTCCTGGTCGTCGGCAACCAGCTCTACCTGGGTGCGGTGGTGGAGGACCGGTCCATCGGCGGCAGCGTAGATTTTAACCGGTTCGACGGTTTGCTCATGGCCCTCAAGGACCATTCCGTCGACTTTGTCCCGAAACCCCCCGCGGAATATCTCTATTCCTGGTGGCATGACGAGTTAACCGATCCCCAGCCGGCCGGCGAGGACCCCTCCTTCATCGGGTCCTGGGCCGAACTGCCCCACGGTTCCCCCCGGACGCCGGAACAGATCGAGGCCTGGGATGCGGTGACGGTGGTCGATGGTCTGAGCAACGACGACACGACCGATGACGTCAGCTACACGATTGAAATGCGCTTCAACCTGACCCCCATGGGGTACGACGTCACCCAGCCCGAAGGCGATGTCATCGAATGGAACATCTCCATCTACGACACCGACTGGTACTGGCCCCTCGACGTGGGCCGCTTCAGCTCCAACCGCGTCTGGTGGCAGAGTCCCTGGGGCAACGACATCTGGTTCAATGAGGTGAGGGTCATGGCCCGGCCGGACGTGACGGTCTCCTCGGGGCCGGCCCCGGTGATCCAACCGGAAATGACCATTCCGGGATTGGATGAATCCCCGGTACTGGACGGAGACTTGATCGACCCCATCTGGAGCGATCCGAGCATTTACAGTATCGACATCGGCTGGATGGATGCCGACCTGATCGCCTCCTACGACGGGGTGGGTCCCTTCCGGGCCGGACAGTTTCAGCCGACCGTCAACGGCGGCGAGGCCTTCATTGTCGATCCTCCCGACGCCAACGTGAAGTTATTCACCAGGGCCGACACCCTTTTCGTGGGCTTCGATGTCAACGACATCCTGGTCCAGTATCATCCCAATTTCGACCGCTGGGACGGTTTCCTCCTGACGATCAACGACCGCGTGGAGAAGGGGTCGGACAACGTGCTTTTGGGGAAACGGCTGGCCTTCCAGGTGGGTGAAGGCGGTGTGGCCGTCGCCCAGGACGACCTTCTGAGCCTGGTGACCGGAGGCAACGCCCAGGTGGCGATCCACCTGAATCCCGGAACCACGGTGGACACCCTGGGCGTGCTCGATCAGGGTTATACGGCGGAAATCGCCATCGACCTGACCGCCCTCGGCTATCCCTCGGGTCTGGGCGACCGGGCCTTCTTCTTCGGGGTCACCATGCTCGACGGCGATTCCTTCCTCAATCCCATTTCCGACAGCTATGGCACCAGGACCTGGTGGTACCGGCAATATGAAAACGATTGCTGCGCGGCCTGGGCCCATCTCGATCATTCGATGAGCCCGGTCATCGACGGTGGTCCGCGGGGAACGGCCTATGCCTTCCTGCGGCCTTCCCTCAACCCCTCGCCACGTCCGATGATCAGCTACTCGATGCCCGATCAGAACGTGGTGACGCTCGAGGTCTACGATATCCGCGGCCGCCTGGTGATGCGTCGTCCCCTGGGGCTGACCATTGCCGGAGACAGCCAGGTTCCGGTATTCACCCAGAACAGACCGGCCGCCGGGGTCTACCTGTTCCGCCTGAACATCGAGGACCCGGAAACAGGCCGGCTGAGGGATTCCCTGACCGGCAAGATGATGTTGTTGAGATAGATGATGTTGTTGAGATAACTGTCCTGAGGCCGGGGCGGCCGGGACCATGAAGCCGGCCGCGCCCGATGTTCGTTCCGTCCATCACGTGAAGGTGGGTGCCGTTGAGGAGCCGCAGAGTATTCCCGTTGTTCGGCAAATTCCTGGCCGCGGTCTGCCTGCTCATGGTTCCGTGCAGCCTGTGGGCCGGTACGACGGGCTCCCTGACCGGAAAAATCACCGACGCAGATGAGAATCCGGTGGTGGCGGCCACCGTGCTTCTGGTCGGCACCCGGCTCGGGGCCTATTCGGACGCGGAGGGAAATTTCAGCATTCTCAATATTCCCGCCGGCACCTACGTCGTGAAGGTGAGCCGTCTCGGATACAATTCGGTGACCACCGAGGAAGTCCGCATCTCCGCGGACGCGGCCACCACCCTGGATGTCGGTCTGGGAGATACGACCCTCCAGACCGAAGAGGTGGTGGTCGTGGCCGAGCGGCCACCGGTGGATCTGAAACTCACCAGCTCCCAGGCCAATCTGACGACGGAGGAAATCGAAGATCTTCCGGTCCAGAGTCTCGAGGATGTCGTGAATCTCCAGTCCGGTGTGGTCGACGGTCATTTCCGGGGCGGCAGGTCGGGGGAAGTCCAGTACCAGGTGGACGGGGTCACCGTCAACAACGCCTTCGACAACTCCTCGAGTCTCAACGTGGACCGCTCCCTGCTGCAGGAAGTCCAGGTCATCAGCGGAACCTTCGACGCGGAATACGGCCAGGCCATGAGCGGGGTCGTCAACGCGATCCTGAAGCAGGGAACGGAAAAATTCGAGATGAGCGGAGAGGCTTATCTGGGAGGGTGGCTCTTTCCCGGAAGGGCTGAGGATCGCCTGACCGATGACACTTTCCACCCCACGGCCATCCAGAGCTACCAGCTCTCGCTGAGCGGACCCATCCCCCTGGGAAAAACCACCTACCTGCTGAGTGGGCGGAGGTACCTGTTCGACGACTACGTAATCGGGCAAAGGGTTTTTCTGCCCACGGACCGCGCGGACTTCGAAAACCAGATCTACACCCCTACAGGGGACGGGGAAAAGGTGGCTCTGGGTTATACGAAAGAATGGTCGGGCCTGGTCAAGCTGACCAACACGTCCCTGGCCAATTCGATCTTCAACTACCAGGCCATCTTCAACCAGGGGGAAAGCCGGCGCACGAACTTCGCCTTCCGGTTGAATCCCGACGGGTTGTCGACCCAGGAGAGTTTTTCCATCGCCCACGGCTTCGACTGGACCCAGACCCTGAGTGCGGCGACCTACCTGGACGTCAGCGTGCGCCAGAACTACTTCAAGTACGAGGATTTCGCCTATGCGGATGTCTATGACACCCGCTACGACGAGGCTGGCCAGCCGGACGGCGACCGGAACTTCGAGGACGGGGCCATCGTCCAGGGGGTTCAGCTGGGCCGGTTCCTCCAGGAAACCAACACCTATCTCATCAAGACCTCGCTGGTCAGCCGGATCAACCCCCAGCACCAGCTGAAGACCGGACTGGAGTTCAGCCTGCCCGAGGTGACGTTCGGGACCCCGGGCCACCTGACTTTTTCCTCCCAGAACGGGGTCGAATCCCTGGTCCGTCATATCGACGAGCCCCCGGATTTCCCCGCGGTCGCGACCTATTACCCGGTATCCGGGGCCGCCTATCTGCAGGATCAGATGGATCTGAAGGATCTGACCGTGCGGGCGGGCCTGCGTTTCAGCTATTTCGACGCCCGGTCGACCATTCCCAGCGATCTGGCCAACCCGGCCAACGCCATCGGCGGCGCCCCCGAATCCCACCCCCAGGACACCACGGTCAAGACGTCGCTTTCGCCGCGGCTCGGGGTGGCCTATCCCATCGAGGACAGTGCGGCGATCCATTTCGCCTACGGGCATTTCCATCAGTTTCCGGCCATCGGCAGGATCTTCTCCAATTCGGATTACGACGTCCTGGCCAACCTCCAGGCCGGCAGCGACAACTTCGGCGTCATGGGAAATCCCGACGTCGAACCCGAAGAAACCATCCAGTACGAAATCGGCTACAAGCAGATCCTGACCCCGGATCTGGGATTTGATCTGACCTTGTTCTACAAGGACATCCGGAACCTGCTGGGGGTCGAGTTCATCGAAACCTATACCGGTGCGAGGTATCCCCGTCTGACGAACGTCGATTTCGGGAATGTCTACGGGATCACCCTGGCCGTGGACCACCGCCGGGTCGGTCCGGTGGCCCTGGCCGTGGACTACACCTGGTTGAGGGCCCTGGGGAATTCCAGCGATCCGAACGAGACCGCCACCAGGGCCGCCGCGGGAGAGGACCCCCGGCCCCGGCTCATTCCCTTCGACTGGGACCAGCGCCACACCCTGAATGTGACCGCGGCCCTGAACAAGCCCGGGAACTATTCCATCAGCACGGTCATCAAGGCCGCCAGTGGCCAGCCCTTCACGCCGGTGCTCGAATCCGGTTTCGGCCATGGTCTGGAAGCCAATTCGGGCCGCAAGCCCTCCGGGATTCTGGTGGATTTGCGGGCCTCGAAAACCCTCGGCTCCAAGGGTCGGTTCAATCTGTTCACCAGGGTGTTCAATCTGTTCGACTCGAGGTTCTTCAACGGATTCGTGTTCGACAGCACCGGCAGCCCGTTCTATTCCCGGTTCCCCGAACCGGATCGGGTGACGCTCGCCGATCCCACCCGCTTCTTCCCCCCCCGCAGGATCGAACTCGGTCTTCAGATAAGACTGGGGGGCATGTGATGTTCTTGCGAACCAGAAATTCCAGGAGAAACCCAGTGGTGGAAATGCGACCCAAAACGATTCCCATCCTCTTGAGCGGTCTGGTCCTGGTGGCCGTCCTGGCCGGAGTGCGGTCCTCCGCGGAGGTCGTCACGCCCGTCCCCCAGGACCAGCGCGGCCGACTGGACGCGGAACGCCTGGGGCAACACGACGCCAACAACATGCGGACCCGGTTCTGGAATTTCGGGATGGTCGGGGACTATCCAGCCGACCCGGGCAACGTGGATCTCAGTGTTTTCCACTCCGTCGAAGTGCCCAAGGGCAGCGGCATGAACTACAGCGACGGGGTGACGCCCTTTGTCCTGGCCAAGATCACCCAGACCAACGGAGGGGACGCCTACATCATGGAAACGGGTTTCCGCGAGCGGCAGGGAACGAGTCCCTACTTCAACCGGGTGATGCGTTTCGAACCCCGCCCCGGGTTTTTCCAGGCCGACCCCGCCATCAATACGGGCCGGTCCCCGGCGATCAGCAATGACCCCCGGACCTGGCCCGACCTCTGGCCGGACCGGTTGGACGACATCACCGACCCCGGCTGGTCGGGCTCCTGGAACGGATTTTTCGGCAAGCAGATCGTGGCCGACCAGGAAAGCTACATGGTCCTGGACGATGATTTCTATGACGCCTGGCAGTTCTATCCCGACAGCCGGGACTCCACCCGGCGGGGACTCGGCCTGCGCATCGAACAAAGGGGTTTCCAGTGGGCGAATCCCCAGGCCCGCAACGTGATCTTCTGGTTGTACGACATCACCAACGAAGGCACGACAGACTACGACGACAACATCGTGTTCGGATTGTACATGGATTCGGGGGTCGGGGGATCGGCCCTGTCATGTGAGAACATTTTCGAGTCGGACGACGACAACGCCTTCTACAACCGGGATTTCGATGAAGAGGTCATCAACCTGGTCTACACCTGGGACAACGGCGGGCTGGGTCGCAACCTGAACAGTTCCTGCGCGCAGACGGGGTACCTGGGTTACGCCTACATGGAAACCCCGGGCAACTCCATCGATGGCGTCGACAACGACGAGGACGGCATCACCGACGAATTGCGCGCCGGCGGTCCCGGCGTTCCCATCATCGGAGAGGACCAGATCCTGGCCTACGTGACGGCCAACTACGACCTGGAGCGCTTCGAGATCACCTTCGGCCCGGTGACCGAAAAACCCGCCTACAAGAAGGGCCTGTGGTGGACCGGCGACGAGGACCTGGACTGGACGGTCGAGGGCCAGGACCTGGGTGTGGACGGGGTGGCCGACACCAACGACGAAGGCGAGGGGGACGGCATCCCCACCGACGGGGAACCCAATTTCGATTCCACCGATCTGCATGAATCCGACCAGATCGGGCTGACGGGCTTCAAGATCAACCGCATCGCCCCGGGCCAGGGCAATCCCAACCAGGAAACGGACAACATCGTTTTCTTCACCGACAACAAGGACTGGCCGGAGCGCCTTTACGAGCAGTTCACCGACCCCGATCCGGATGTCCGGTTCGACGATCCCCTGGCCTCCAACTACAACATCGGTTTCCTCTTCGCGTCGGGGCCGTTCACCCTGGCGGCTGGGCAGACCGAAAGGTTCAGTCTGGCCCTGGCCTTCGGAGCCGACCTCACCGAGTTGCGGGGCACGGTCCGGACCGTGCAGACCATCTACGATGCCAACTACCGTTTCGCGGTTCCTCCCCGGATGCCCACGGCCACCGCGGAAACGGGCGACGGTTTTGTGCGGTTGTCCTGGGACGACGTGGCCGAGCAGGGTCTCGACGGCGTCACGGGGGAGGAGGACTTCGAAGGTTACCGCATCTATCGTTCCACCGATCCGGAGTTCCGCGATCCCCAAGTGATTTCCACCGGGACGGGCAGCGGGCCGATCGGAAACGGGAGACCCCTCGCCCAATTCGACCTGGTCGACGGACGCAGCGGATTTTCCGAAGAGGTGGTCGAGGGGGTCGCCTACTTCCTGGGGACCGAAAGCGGGATCACCCACACCTGGACCGATTACAGCGCGACCAACGGCCAGCTGTACTACTACGCCGTGACGGCCTACGACTACGGCTCGGATAATTTCGAGTTCTATCCCTCGGAAAACGCCATCACGGCCTCCCGGACTCTGCGCGGGGGATTGATCCTGCCCACCAACGTGGTGGCGGTCAGGGCGAACCCCAAAGCCCTGGGCTTCGTGCCGGCCAGTGCGGATTCGGCTGTACAGATCGCCGACCAGGGCGCCGGACTGGTCGTCGTCGACGTGGTCAATTCGGAAATCGTGCCGGACACCCACTTGTTCAAGGTCTCGTTCACAACTCCGGCTCCGGACAGTCTCAGGGCGACGGCCTATTCGCTCACCGACAGCACGACCGGAGAGATCCTCTTCCAGACCGGAGCCGACTTCAACGGACAGGGTGTCGGCCCGGTGGGCGCGGGCCTGCTGCCGATCATCAGCACGGCTGCCAATGTTTCGGTGGACACGGCGGGCACGGGGTTCCTTCCCGGCAGCCCGACCGACGCCCGGCTCACGACGACCTACCAGGATGTCTTGCCGGCCAACTTCATCAGACCCGGTTATCCCGACGACATAACGATCTTCTTCTACGATACGGTGGTTGATTCATCCATCGCCATCGAGGGCGACCCCCGGTGGCCCGAACCCATGCCCGCGAAATTCGAGATCATCGCGCAAACGGCCGACGGGGAACTGAAGCTGGACTTCCTTTTCCGGGATGCGGACGGTGACGGAACGATCAGCACCGCCAACGATCTCGTGCGCGCGATCACCTATGCCCCGGGTCAACCGGACCAACCCCAATCCACCTGGGAGTTCCGCCTGGAGGTTCCGGTGGTGGTGCCCGCCTCGCCTCCGGGCGCCGGTGACGCCTACGCCCTGAAACTGATCCGGCCCTTCGGCGCGGATGATGTCTTCGTATTCGAGACCCGGGGGGAATACCTCGGTGCGGTGGCCTCGGCCGATGATTTCCAGCCCTACGTCGTGCCCAATCCCTATGTCGGCTCGGCCAGTTTCGAACCCGACAGATTCGCCGTTTCGGGTCGCGGGGAACGCCGGATCGAATTTCGGGGGCTGCCCTCCCGGTGCACCATCAGGATCTACAACGTGAACGGGGAGCTGGTCCAGACCCTGGAACATGACGGTTCCACTGACGGCTACGTGAGCTGGGACCTGAGGACCAAGGACAACATCGATGTGGCACCCGGCCTGTACATCTTCCATGTGGAAGGCGGACAGGCCGGAAAGCGCATCGGGAAATTCGCCATAATCAAGTGAGCACGAGGAGCAAAATGAAGAAAATCGTGCTGTTGCTGCTGGTTGTGATATTCGCCGATGGATCGGCCTACGCCCAGAGCAAGGTCGGCACGACCATCGGCGCCTTCCTGCGCATCGAGCCGTCGGCGAGGGCCGCGGGTATGGGCAATGCCGGCTCCGCGCTTCCCGGCGGGATCGAAGCCATCTATTTCAATCCCGGAGCCATCGGCACCATGGAAGATGCCGCGATCAGTTTCACCCACAGCTTCTGGTTTGCCGACATCGACTACAACTACGCGGCCTTTGCGCTACCGGTCAAAGGCGTGGGCAACTTCTTCCTCAGCGTGACCTCCCTGAATTCGGGCAAAATGGATGTCCGTACGGTGGAACAACCCCTCGGGACCGGGGAGCTGTTCAGCGTGTCGAACGTCGCGGTGGGCGTCGGTTATGGCCTGCGGGTGACCAGCCGGTTCTCCACGGGGGTTCAGGTCAATTTCGGCAGCGAGAAGATCTGGCACACCTCCAGCCATCTGTTGACCTTCAGCGTGGGGACGATCTACCGACTGAGCGAAAGCGGCGCGACCCTGGGCTTCGGCCTGATGAATTTCGGCACCAGCGCCAAGTTCACCGGCGGCGATCTGGCCATCCAATACGATCCCGATCCGGACATCAACGGGAACAACGGATCGCTTCCCGCGGAACAGGCCACGGACGCTTTCCCCGTTCCGGTCATGTTCCGGCTCGGATTGAGCGTCCCTTTGGTCGCTAGCGAAGACAGCAAGTTTCTCCTGGTGGCCGAGGCCCTTCATCCGAGCGATAACAGCGAAAGTCTGAATCTTGGTCTAGAATGGGAATTGATAAGGACGTTCGACCTGAGGGCGGGGTACCAGACCCTGTTCCAGACCGATGGGCAACTGGGTTTGACTCTGGGATTCGGGATCAAGGGAGATCTGGGGAACAACACCTACCAGGTGGATTACGCCTGGGCGGGCCACGACTATCTGCAGGATACGCATCGATTGTCGCTGGCCATCACCTTCTAGAAATCCGGGATCGACCGGGGGGCGGGACCATGAAGAAACACTCGAATTTCCACACCATGACCAGGAGTCGGGCGTCGCTGCCTACCTTCTGGATCAGTCTCGGCCTGGCTCTTTTGGCCGTGGTTTCCGTCCTGTCGGTCCCTGCGGCAGCGAACGAAGCGGGCCCGGGCCGCCATCTTGTCCTGGCCCCGAACTCCCTGCCCGCCCTGACCGACGAGGCCCTGCTGGACAGTCTTCAGCGCACGGCCTTCGAGTACTTCTGGAACGAGGCGAATCCCGTCAACGGACTGATCAGGGACCGCAGCCAGGCCTGGTCCCCCTGCAGCATCGCCGCCCAGGGCTTCGGGATCAGCGCCATCTGCATCGCCATCGATCATGGGTGGGTGAGCCGCGAGGAGGGCCTGGCCCGCATCAGGCTGGGCCTGGACACCCTCTGGAACGGAACCCAGGGGCCCGAGCAGTACAACCGCAACGGCTACAAGGGACTGTTTTACCATTTCCTGGACTTCAACTCAGGGGTCCGGACCTGGGACAGCGAACTGTCGACCATCGACACCGCCCTATTGATGGCCGGCGTGCTGGACGCCAAACAGTTTTTCGACGGAGCCGATACCGCGGAGGAGGAACTCCGCGCCCTGGCGGATTCGCTCTACCTGAGGGTCGACTGGGAATGGACCGTGGCCAGGCCCCCTGTCATCAGCCACGGCTGGAAGCCCGAATCGGGATTCCTGAACAACGACTGGCGGGGCTACAACGAGGCCATGATCCTTTACATCCTGGCCTTGGGCTCGCCCACCCATCCGGTCTCTCCCGATGCCTGGAACAGCTGGGTCAGCGGATACTGGTGGTCCACCCAGTACGGCTACTCCTATTTGACCTTCCCGCCCCTGTTCGGACATCAGTATTCCCATTGCTGGATCGATTTTCGTGACATCCAGGACGTGTACATGAGCCTGAGGGGCATCACCTATTTCGAGAATTCCCGGCGGGCGACCCTGGCGGCCCGGGAATACTGCATCGACAATCCTCTGGGTTGGGCCGGGTACGGACCGGACACCTGGGGCCTGACTGCCTCGGATGATCCCGGCGGATACCTGGCCCACGGGGCGCCCCCGGCCCAGAATGACAACGGCACCATCACTCCCACGGCGGCGGCCGGGTCGATCGCCTTTGCCCCCGAAGTGGTCATTCCCGCCCTGCAGAACATGTACAACGCCTACGGGTCCATGCTCTGGGGCGAATACGGATTCAAGGACGCCTTCAACTTGACCCAGTTCTGGTGGGGCACCGACTACCTGGGCATCGACCAGGGTCCGATCATCATGATGATCGAAAACCACCTCAATGGATCGGTCTGGAACCGGTTCATGCAGAATCCGGATATCCTGAACGGCCTGATCCAGGCCAATTTCACCAGTGTGTCGGCAGTCCCGGACAATCTTGTCGGCCCCGGTCTCCCGTTCTCCCTGGATCAGAATGTTCCCAACCCGTGGTTCGATTCAACCACTCTCAGTTACCGTATGCATCAGGCGGGTCACGCGACCCTGCGCCTGTACGATGTGCGGGGCCGGTTGGTGAAAACCATGTTCGATCAGTCCGTAGGCGAGGGTGCGCACCAGATCACCCTGGATTCGAGGGGTTTGGCCAGCGGCATTTATTTCTATTCGCTGGAATCCCAAGGTCACAAAGTCTGGAAGCGAGCCATTCTGGTGAAATAACAAAGGCGGGACGGAATGCGCCCGAAAGGAGGTGAAATCTGATATAATGGAAAAAGAACCATATTCTCAAAATAGACTATAGATTCACAACCCGAGGAGCTCAATCATGAATATTGTGCGAAAATTCAGCATCCTGTGTGCGGTGGCCCTGATGCTGGCCGCCCTCGCAGGCAACGCCCTGGCCACGGAAAACCCCAATAGCGCCGTGGTTTTGGAGCGGATCTGGGACGATTCCTTCGCCTCGATCCTGACGGTGAACAACAGCTACCCAGCGTTGATCAGCATCAACGACGAGGCTGCCGGTCCCCTGGGCTGGGCCAACCTTCACGCCTGGCGTTTCTCCGTCGACGGAGCGACCCCCCAGGATTTTGCCAACACCGACGGCTTCATGTACTCGGCCGACGTGACCCTTAGCGGCACCGGTGACGGAGAGAGCGGGCTGCAGATCTCGCCGTGGTGGTCGGATGCCGACGGGCGTTTCAACGTGCGCACTCCGGACGGCGAAGTGGCCTGTTTCGGCGGTCGTCTGCCGTTCTACTCCTTCACGGCCGCGAACGGCGTGTCCTACGTCAAGGGGACCACGGTCAACCTGACCATCATCTATACCCCGAACGTCGAGATGAACGAGACGATGCCGGCCACCATCGAGTACATCTACGATGACGGCACCTCCTACTCCAGCGGTCCGCTACCCTTCGACGAGGGCAACCCCGCCGAAGGCGATGTGCACGGCTTGTGGGGCATTCTGTCCCCGGCCCATGTTGGTGGACACATGCAGTTCAACAACATGGCGGGTTCGGGCGAAGGCGCGAACTTCAACGTGGAATGGGGCGAAGTCTCTTTCCTGGATCTGGGCTCAGTGGTTGCCACCGAGGCCTCGTCCTGGGGTGACGTGAAGGCTCTGTTCCGGTAGCCGACAACATGTAAAAGGGTTATGCGAGAGGACCCGGGGTGACCCGGGTCCTTTTTATTTATCCCACCCGATTGCCCTGCTTTACCTGATTCCATATATCCATTAAGTTTAAGAGGATGCTCCCAGGTTGGTTCCGGCCCCAACACCCCCGACGGCAAGGCGGCTCCCATGACTCGTCCAACCTCGCGCGCGCTCGTGATCCTGGCCGTGATCACCCTCCTACTGACCGCCTGCTCCAGCAGCGAGGATACCGATCCCGGCCCGCCGCCGCCCCCGCAAAACCCCATGATGGTCGATGATCTGGCCGCCACAGCGGGCTCGGCCACCTCCGTCACCCTGGGCTGGACGTCCCCGGGCCTCACCGACAAGGCCACGATCCAGTACGACCTGCGCTATATCGCCTTCGGCTCCGAGGGCGCCCCCTGGGATTCCTGGACGGTGGCGGCTCCGCCCGCCTCCGACACCGAGTCCGGCCAGAGCCGCACCCACGAAGTGACCGGTCTGACCTCGGGCCAGGTCTACGCCTTCCGGATGACCGCCAGCACCGACGGCACCGAATGGTCCGAGGCGTCGAACATCACCGTGGCCACCGCCGCCCCGGATTTCGACACCACGCCGCCGGCCGCGGTGATCAACCTGATCCAGACACGGGGCACCTCGACCACCCTGACGGTGGCCTGGCCCTTCGCCGGAAACGACGGGATCCACGGGCAGGCCAGCGGCTACTTCGCGCGCTATTCGGACCAGCGGATCACCCCGGCCAACTGGGAGACAGCCACGCCCGTGCCGGGCACCAACGGCCCCAGCGATCTGGCCGGGATGATGGAAACCACCATCACCGACCTGATTACCGACCAGGAGTATTTTGTGGCGGTGAAGGCCGCCGATGACCACGGCAACATTTCGGAACTCTCCAACGTGCTGGCGGCCGTCACGGTCGACCTGAGCAGCATCTACGTCAATGTCGAGGGCACCGGCGACTATCTGACCATCGAAGCGGCCATCGAGGACGCCACCGTGGGGGACGTCATTCTGGTAGGGCCGGGACGCTACACCTGGACGAACCAGGCCACGGGCGATTCGCTGCTGGGCATGATCAACGTGCCGCGCGATTACACCGACTTCGAGGTGCGCAGTACCACCGGCGCCGAGGCGACCATCCTGGACGCCGAGCACCACGGCAAGGTGATGTCCGTCACCGGCGGCTCGTTCGGTGAATCGCCCAATCTGGAGTACGCCGGGATCACCATCGACGGCTTCACCTTCACCAACGGCCAGGCGCTGGGTCTCGAACCCAACCCCGACGAGGGCTGGTCGGGGGCGGGTCTGAACCTGCACCTGACCGACACGGTGGTGCGCAACTGCATCTTCACCGACAACGAAGCGACCGACGGCGGCGGCCTGTGGGTGGGAGGCCAGGGCGACGCGATCATCGAGAACTGCCTGTTCGAAAACAACCAGGCCCGGGCCGGCGGCGGGATCATGCTGATCAACAGCGAACCGCGGATCACCGTGCGCAACTGCACCATCCGCAACAACCACGCCACCAGGGCGGGCGGAGGCATCTTCGCGTACAACGTCCTGACCACCCTGGAAAACCTGCTGATCGTGAACAACGATTCCTCGGACAAGGGCGGCGGGATTTCGACTTCCCACCTGCACGTGGACTCCCTTGTGGACGGCTGCACCGTGGCCGACAACCAGGCCAACTGGGGTTCGGCCATCCGGCTGGCGGACAACTCCACCCTGCGGATCACCAACTCGTTGCTGGCCTTCAATTCCGGCAGCGCGGCTTTCAGTTCGGTCGTGCAGAGCGTCGTGGAGGCAGGCTGCATCCTGGTGTACGGGCACGACGGGGGAAACCAGCTGCCCTTCGGCCATGTCGACCTGGGCGGCAACCTGGAGGTCGACCCGCTGTTCTGCGACCGGGCGGGCTACCTGTTGCAGTCGAATTCCCCATGCCTGCCGGGAAATCATCCTGATGAAGCGGAATGCGGTCTGATCGGCGCACGCGATGCGGGGTGCGGATTTTAGACTCCAAAAATTTCCATCCCTGTTATATTGGTCGGCCAGGAATCCGTCCTTGAATTCCTCCCCCTGGAGACCGCGTGCCAGCTTTCGACGACAAAGGCTACCTGCTGGATTTCGACGCCTGGACGCCGGAGCTCGCAGCGTCCATCGCGACCGATGGCGAAATCGACAAGCTGACCGGCGATCACTGGCGGGTCATCGATTTTCTGCGCGCCTACCAGGGTGAACACGGGGTCGCGCCCATGATCCGGGTGCTTTGCAAGGAAACCGGGTTCACGCTCAAGGAGATCTACCAACTTTTTCCCCATGGGCCCGCCAAGGGCGCCTGCCGCGTGGCGGGGCTGCCCCGGCCCGATTCGTGTGTCTGACCGAAGGCTTAGCTGGAGGATTATTTCATGAAGTTCCGCCGATTTGCCGCATTCGCCGTTCTGGCCGCCGTCCTGGCCGTCGCCGGCTGCTCGTCCGGACCCTCGGCCGACGATCAGTTCGTCGATTTGGCCAACAGCTATCTCGAGCAGATGCTCGCCCTCAACCCCGAATGGGCCACCAACCTGGGCGACCACCGCTTCGACGGCGACATCAGCGACATGTCCGAAGGCGGGTTCCAGGCCCGGGTGGCGTTCAACCAGGACTTCCGGGATAGCCTGAAGGACATCGATCCCGGCAAGCTCAGCCTGGCCAACCGCATCGACTACGAAATCCTGCGGGATCGCATCGAACGCGTCCTGTTCATGATCACCGAGGTGCAGGAGTACAAGTGGAACCCCACCATGTATAACGCCGGCGACGGCATCTACAACATCCTGGCCCGTGACTACGCACCGTTGCCCGAGCGGCTGGAGGCGGTCAAGTCGCGGCTGCTCAAGATCCCCGCCATGCTCGAAGCGGCCAGGGCGAACCTGGACAATCCGCCGGCGATCATGACCGAAACCGCCATCAGGCAGAACCCCGGCGTCATCAACCTGGTCATGGACGGTCTGCAGCCCTACCTCGACGAGGTGCCGGAGATGAAGGACGGTTTCACCCGCGCCCGGTCGCGCGCCATCGGGGCGCTGGACCAGTATGGCGCCTGGCTCGAGACCGATTTGCTGCCGCGGAGCAAAGGCGACTTCCGGCTGGGCACCGACAAATGGCGGCAGAAGCTGGAGTACTCCCTGTCGTCGGATCTGACGCCCGAGGAGATCCTGGCCAGCGCGGAACGCGACCTGGACGCCACCCGCGAGCAGATGTACGAAATCGCCCTGCCTCTTTACCGGGACTATTTCGGCGGCCACGTCGACGACGATTCGCCAGGCCAGGACGCCGTCATCCGCCGGGTGCTGGCGCGGCTGGCCGACGATCATCCCACCAACGAGACCATCGTTCCCCAGGCTCGGGAAGGCCTCAAGGAGATCACGGAGTTCGTCCGCAAGAAGAAGCTGGTCGATGTGCCCGACGATCCGGTGGAGATCATCGTCATGCCCGAGCACCAGCGCGGCTTCGCCATCGGTTACTGCGACTCGCCCGGGCCCCTGGAGGAGAACGGCACCACATTCTACGCCATCAGTCCCACGCCCAAGGACTGGACGCCCGAACGCGCCGAAACCTTCTACCGCGAGTACAACGACTACATGCTGGAAAACCTGACCGTCCACGAAGCAATGCCGGGTCACTACCTGCAGATCGCCCACGCCAACAAGTTCGAGGCCTCGACGCCGCTGCGCGCCATCTTCTCGAGCGGCACCTTCGTCGAGGGCTGGGCCACCTACGCCGAGCAGCTCATGGTCGAGGCCGGTTACGGTGGTCCCGAACTGCACATGCAGCAGTTGAAGATGCGGCTCAGACTGATCATCAACGCGATCATCGACCAGAAGATCCACACCGCGGGCATGACCGAGGGTGAGGCCATGGAGATGATGATGGTCGACGGCTTCCAGGAAGAGGGCGAAGCGGCCGGCAAGTGGATCCGCTCGCAGCTCAGTTCGACGCAGCTGTCGACCTACTACGTGGGCAACACGGAGATCAACGGCCTGCGCCGGGGCGCTGAGAAAAAAGAGGGCGGCAGTTTCGATCTGGAGGAATTCCACAACGAGGTCCTGAGCTTCGGCTCGCCGGCGCCCAAGTATGTGGCTGAATTGATGGACCTGAATTGATTCGTCGTCAGGCCGTTTTCGCGGCGGTGACCCTGTTCCTGTTGATCCCGGCGGTCGGGGGGGCCGCCATCGTGAACAGCCTGCGCGATTGGCCCGAAGACGAACAGGGCTGGTCCGGCGCGGTCGCGGGCAGTTACGGGGCCAGCGGGGGCAATTCCCCGCAATCGACCTTCGAGGGGTCGGGCCGGGTTCAGTTGCGGAGCAAGAACAATGTCTGGCGCCTGCTGGCTTCGGGTCGGCGGACCACCGTCCACGACGTCGAAACCGCCAATGCGGTCCTGGGTCATCTGCGCCACAACTATCTGCTGAGCGACCGGTGGGCCACCCTGGCATTCCTGCAGCACCAGCGGAATCCCTTCCAGAGGCTCGATTCGCGTTACCTGCTGGGTTTCGGCGGGCGCTGGAAAGCCGTTCGGGGTAAATCGACCCTGATCTATCTGGGCGCCTCGCACATGTTCGAACAGGAGAGGATCCAGGACGAAGAAGGCCACCAAAAGGCCCAGCGATTTTCCGGTTTCGCCTCCCTGGAGACGCTGCTGAGCGAAGACGTGACCATCGATTTCCTGATCTTCTACCAGCCGCGCTGGAGCGATTTCAAGGACTGGCGGATGTTCGGCGAAATCTACCTCGAAGTCGAACTGACCGGATCCTTGTCGCTGTTCACCGGATACGAGATCGAACACAATTCCAGGCCGCCGGTGGGGGTGCACCCGACCGATTGGCACACGAAAACGGGGTTCGCCTTCAAGTTCTGATGGCCGGATGAATGGCGGGATGAATTGCCGGATAAATTGCGGGATAAATTGCGGAAAAAAGAAGGGCCCGGTCGATTGACCGGGCCCATTTTTATCTGACGAAACTTTTCCTAGAAAGTCACACCGATGGTCAACTTCATCCAGTTGATGGAGTTGTCTTCCACAGGAATCTGGTGATAGCTCAGACGCGCCTGGAGCATCGCGAAATTGAAGGATACTCCCAGCTGCCAGGAGAAGTCGGTCTCGCGTTTGCTTTCCAGATCATCTCCAATGCCGTTGTAGTTGGCGAAGCCCAGCCCCAAAAAGGCCTTCAGCATGAGGAAATTGAGCTGGCCGAGGGCGTGGACTTCCCAGGCGTTGATGGAATCCCCGAACAGTGCGGCGAGTTCCGGGGTCTCGCCCAGGTCGAGGGTCCAATCGTTATAGGCGACCAGCCCCCCGAGTTCGACGATGGGCATCAGGTTGCCGGTGTAGTAAGCGCCGGCCGTCCAGCCGGTTTTGGCAGTGTCCCCGAAGCCGCCGGTGGGGAAGTCGGCGCCGACGAAAATCGAGCCCCCGGCCGAGGCGGACGAGGCTGCTCCCAGGGCACCGAGACAGACCAGAACCACTAGGACTTTCCGATTGAACATGAGCGAATCCTTTCGTTTTGGCGATGGCACCATGTGGATACCAAGCGAACGGTAGCACGGGTATCGGAGGTGGGCCAGAGGAGATAAAGGCCCTGATTGGCCCTCCGGAAATCACTCCGAGTATTGAGGATGTGTTATCATGGTCCTCTGGTATATTTATCGGAGGTCTTGTCATGCCCTTGACCAAATCCTGCCTTTTGACCTTTGCTTTGCTGGTCCTGGCCTGGCCCGCGTTTTCCTGGGACGGGGTCGAAATCACGGATTCGGCCGGCCTTCTCCGCCGGGAGATCTACGCGGACCCAAGTCCCACCCCCGGATTCTGCTACTGGGATAAGGATGAGGCGGGCGGCCCGACCTTCCACGCCACCAACGACGAGGGATTCGGCAACTTTTGCATCGATCCCTGGCTGGTCCACTGCGACACCGACAGCCTGGTCTACCGGGGTTCCTGGCCACTCATCGACGGGCTGTACGTCCGCAGCAGCGCCTATCGTGTCGAACTTTCCTGCACAGTCGATATTTTTGTGGCCACGAGGCTAAAGGTTCGCCGGGAGGTGACCGACAATCTGGACACCGATGAGCACATGCTGACCATCGTCTTTCCCGACGAAACCGAATGGCAGTTTTCGGACTCCGCCCCGAACCCCTTCGAGGTCCAGATGGATCTCGATCCCGGCGTCTACCAGGTCACGTTGACCATCGATGCGCTGCAGGCCACGACCACCGGAACGGTCATCGATCCCTATGTAGGGAGCCTGGTGGTGAAGTGGGAGGATCCCGCGGGAGTTGCGGTGGAGCCCATGAGCTGGAGTTCGTTGAAGGCCATCTTCAGGTAGAGGATCGAGCGCCGTTGCTCTTGCCGCCCATCGCGGCCCAGGCTCCGTACACCGTTAAGACCACGATGAAGACCAGGGCCAACACGGCGCCCTGGGCGTGCCAGGCCGAATAGTCGGCGGCGCATTTGGGACAGTTTGGCATGCCGACCAATCTAACCGGGATTTTCGGCTTTGGCATTATTTTTTGCCTGGGGAGGGCCCTGGGAATTGTGTTCGGACGAATTGAGGGCCCCCGGGGGCCCCTCCACACTTGCCAATCACGTTCCGATCCGGCATCGTGCGGCTTCTGG
>CBDTUS010000053.1:0-20038 GCA_965363725.1 uncultured bacterium
AAAGGTCTGGCCAATTCCCGGCAGGTCAGGAATGTCCAGGGTCAGGGAGTTGCGGTCGGACGGTGGCGGGGCATCCATCAGCAACGGTGGGGGCTCTGTCGCCGTAGCGTCTTTGTTGTAGTTGATCGCCATGACCATGAGGTCCTCGAAGTCGATCCTGTTATCGGCGCGGGGTCGTCCGGACACACTCATGTCGTGGGTAGGGCCAAAATCCAGGAAGTTCAGGTAAAAGCCCGTTCCATCGCCTTCGGAAGAAAAATAATGGCTGCCCAGAAGTACCAGGTCGGGGACGGAAACCAGGTTGTCCCCGTCGGCGATGGGGGCGCCACCGTCTGACGCATCGCCAAGCAGATAGTTCAGCACGCCCGTGGTCATGACGGCGGCAGAGGGGTTGCCGCCGGAATCGTTGGCCTGGGCGCAATAATACCAAAAATCGCGGGTTGCAGGTAAGTCCGTGGTGACATTCGTTCCCACCGGAACAGTGTCCACAAGCTCCCAGCCTTCGGCGAGAGGATTTAGCGGAAGATCGGGGCCGAGGTCACCGACATACTCGGGATAGACACCATCATGACCCTTGCGATACACCGACACACTGACGGCATTGGGATCCACTGAAGGCGTCCAGCTCAAATCCACCAGAGTCACGTTGCCGGACGGATTGCCGGTGATAACCTGCGTGGAGGTCAGATTGGTTACGCCGGATATCGCTTCAGGAATTTCGGTGACCTGAACGTCGCCGAAGGTCGCGTCCACATGATGGGCCAGCAACACCAGACCGCCCTGGCGAAGTGCGTACTGGCTCTCCTGGGTTACCTGAAAGCTCCAATCAACCGGCTCTTGGGCACTGCTGCTCCAGATCTTCCAGCTGTACTTGGTAACGCCGTCGCCATCGGGGGCATCAGGCTGGGTTTCGCAGCGCATGCGCATCCAATACTGGTCGCCAATGGCCACCGCGAATTTGTCGAAACTCTTGGTCATTTCCTCGGCACCGAAGGGAAGCGCCGTCGGATCCAACAGCATCTTGGTCGGGTTGCCGAAGTTGTCCACGGCATCCCAATCCCCGTGGTAGAACTGCATCGTCGGTTCGCTGGTGATGCCGTCAATCCAGCGCAACCAACCGATCCCGCCAAAGGGCTGGTAGCCCCACTTGGGCTGGCCGTCCGGCCAATTGCGGTGCCCGCCGACGATGTGGCCGGTGAACCGCATCAACAGGCCCAGCCCCGATGTCTCCCCGGGATAGACTCCATTGATGGTGATAGGCACCAGGGCTTCGTAATCCTGCCAGTCCTCGGTGCCGACCAGGAAAATCCGGTCGTAGCCTGCTTCTACGACGCCCAGCCCGCCTTCCTCGAGCGTCCAATGACCGTCGACGTACTGGCCGACATCCTGGGGATCGGTGACATCGCCCCAGGAGATGGTCGCAGGCAGCAGGTAGTCTCCACCGGTCTCCAGTGTGACGTTCACGTCCACCGTCGAGACGAGTCCCGTCGTTTTGATGGCTCGAACCGTGACGGTATTCAGCCCGGTCTGGAGCAGGGAGATGGGGATGTCCGCGTTGAAGTCCCCCAGGTCGTCGAGGCGAGTGTTGTCCGGCCCAATGGTCAGATCCGTAAAAGCTCCGCCATTCAACTGGTAGGCGAGCGATGAGACGTCGGCGGCGGGGCTGACTTTACCCAGCACGTTGAAGTCGGCCTGGGCGGGCCCAAGGTGACCGATGCGTTGATCCAGCCCATGCCAGACCTCGATTTGTATCGGGTAATCGGGATACACTGTTACCGTGAAAGGTTGGTTTTCGCTTCCCTCGCTGTTGCTGGCCACGACTTCGACGGGGTAGTCTCCCAGGGCATCGGGGGTCCAGCTGATGAAGCCGGTTACCGCATCGATGGTCATACCCGTCGGGGCCGTCAGCAGCGAGTATGCGGGGGCCGGATATCCCCTCGCTCCCACGTCGTACAGGTAATCCTGATCAAGCGCCCCCACCAGCACGGGAGACGAAATGATCACCGGCGCCGACGGCAGGGACAGCCCCTGGGGACCGGCGGCAAAATTCAGACCGACCTCTTCAACCGACAACGCCCGATCGTACACCGCCACCTGGAAATAGGACCCCAGCCACGGCCGGTCCTCGGTCAGTTCGTTTCCCAGGGCGAATGCGTAGTTGGCATCCCAGTTCGAGCATGTACCGCCAGTGATTCCCGACTGAACCAGGCCGCTGTCCAGAAAAAACGTCACCGCACCTGCGGCATCCCGCGTGTACACCACATGAGTCAGATCCGTGGTCAAAGAACCTTCCGCCGTCGACGTCTCGGGTATGCCGTTGTCACTGGTCAAGGAGGTCCGCAGTCGCATGACGTAACGGTCTTCGCCCTCGTTGAAGACCCCTTGACCCAGGGTGAAGTTGCGGAGAGTCGGATCCGTGGAACACGTCACTATCCGAGCAGGACCACTCTGGTACACGCTACCGGGCGCCAGCCACGCTTCCACGGTGATCGCATTCGTGCTGGTCACCGCATCGATAATCTTGGTCGCAGGGCCCGTCGAACGTACAATGGTCGCCGAGTCCAGGGAAAGACCTCCACCGGGAAGCCAGGTCACCGCCCCTGTGTTGCCGATCTCAAGGTCCAGGGGTGAACCTACGCCTGATACATCGGGCACCACACTACCCGAGCCCGCGGCGAAGTCGTAAAGCACGACCAGGCCTGCGGTCACTCTGGACTTGTCCGGATAAGAAGAGGAGGGAATGGGAGTGTCGAGAGCCGAAACGTTCGAAACAGCCAGCAGCAGAACTAGAAGGAGGATGCCCGGGAAACAGGCGCATTTACGGTCAAATTTCCGCATGTTGCCATGCTCCTGGATGTAATTGGCCTAAAGATATCCGACTTTATCCGGTGTCGGCGATCAAATGCGCTAGGTGTGGGAAACAAAGGGATGGATCCGCAGTTCCCTCCGGAACGGAACTCCCCTGGGCCACACACTCTTGAATTTCTCTTATTATAACATATTTTCCATCCGAATGTCCAGAAATCGCCCATCATCCGCCGGATAAACCCCTAATCTACGAAAATGATGGCAGGTATCCCGGAGGTGCCAGGCCCCGATCAACCAAACCTAGCCCGGTAGACTTCCTTGAATGCCAGATGCTTCTCCCGGGCCATTTCAATCAGCTCCGCGATGGCCGGCTCGTCTCTCATCGATTCCATTAGCGGGTCTTTCATGAAGTACTCGTAACAGAAGAACCCCCCCTCCACCGACCTTCTCAAGGTCCTTTCGCAACCCTCCAGGTCTTCAAGCAGAGCATAGGTGTTGGCCAGGTTGTAGTACCATTCGGCGTCGTAGTGCCCGGGGGCTTCCCATTCATGGGCCAGTGCCAGCCCTTCCTCGAAATCACCGTGCCACCCCGCCATGAGGGCACCGAAATGATGGCCGAGATGCGCATCGGGTTCGTGCGCCGCTCCCGCTTCCATCATCTTCAGGCCCTCTTCTTTCTCGCCGTTGAGATACTTGGCGAATCCGACCCAGGCGATGGTGTGGAAGCTGTCCTTGTCGAGGTTGAACACCTCGATCGCCTCCTCATACATCCCGGCGTAGAAAGGACCGAAGCCCAGGGCGTTGAAATTGGGATTCCCCGGATCCAGAGACAAGGCTTTTTGAGTTGATTGCCACGACTCTTGGAGCAAGCCCCCAATGCGGAGAACGCTGCTGCGCACACGGTGACTCCAGGCATGATTCGGGTTCACCCGCATCATCCGCTCGGTGAGCTCCAGGGCTTCTTGGGTTTTCCCCGTTTCCGCAAAAAGTAGCGCCAAACCACCGAGGGCCTTGAGATTTTCACTGTCCTTGGTCAGGGCGGCCAGGTAACAGGCCTCGACTTCGTGGAAAATGTCCGGACCCTGCAGGGCCAGGAGCCCATAGTGGCTGAGTCTGGCACCGAGTTCCGCGTGGGCCGCCGCGAACTCCCCATCCAGTTCGATGGATTTGCGGAGCATACCGATGGCCAGGTTGTCGCCCTCGTTGGTATTGGGATAGGACAGGCTGCGCAGGTAGAATTCATAAGCAGCCGGATTCGCCGGAACGTTGGCCTCCGCCCTGCCCCGGGCCTCCTGGGGGAACTGAACTTCGAGTCCCTGAACCACCTTTTCAGAAACGATATCCTGAAGCTGGAAGACGTTGTCGTACCGGACCTGGATGGCATCCCGCCACACCATCTCCTCGGTCCCCGTTTTCACCAGCTCCACATTGAGCCTGACGGTGTCGGCTTCCTTCAGGTAATAACCGGTCAAAAGGTAGTCGACTTTCAGATCCCGGGCCGCGGCGGCCTGGTCGATCGTTTGGCCCTGGTATTTCCGGACCGCGCTCGAGGGCTTGATCAGGAGATTCTCGATATAAGCCAGCGAACTGATCACCTGGTCGGCCAGGGCGAAACCCAGGAAGTCCGTTTCCGGGTCCGGTTTGAGGCCCGAAAAGGGCAGGACGGCCAGATGCGGTAATTTTTCCGGAGGGGCCGTCAGGGTTACCGGCGACGCCAGGGATGTCTCCAGCCTCTTCAGGTCGGCCACCACCTTTGCGGCGTTTTGATATCGCTGCCCGCAATCCTTCGTCAGGGCCCTGGCCACCACCGCGTCCAGTTCCGTGGGCGTGTCCGGAGTGATCTGCGTCAAGGACGACGGTTCCACGTTGTTGATCCGGTAAAGCGTCCCGGCGAGACTGTCGGAGGCGAAGGGCCGTTCGCCCGCCACCATCTCGTAAAGCACTACGCCGAGAGCCCAGATGTCGGTCCGGTGGTCGGCCTCTTCGCCGCGGGCCTGCTCCGGAGACATGTACGGCGCCGTACCCATGATCGCCCCCTCCATGGTCAAGGGAGCATCCATCGTGGCCTGGATGTCGGAGGGATCCGCCGTGTCCGCCAGCTTGGCCATGCCGAAATCCAGCACCTTCACGCGGCCGTCGGCATTCACCACGATGTTGGCGGGCTTCAGGTCCCGGTGCACGACACCTTTGGCGTGGGCGGCCGCCAGGGCTTCGGCGACGGCGATGCCGATGGTGACCACCTCGGCCACCGTCGGTTGCCCCTCGGCCAGGGCCTGCTGCAGATCGTCCCCCTCGACGAGTTCCATGGTCAAAAATGGCACGCCGTCGGCTTCCTCGACGGAGTACAGGGTCACGATATGGGGATGATTGAGGGCGGCCACAGCCCGGGCTTCGCGCTGAAAGCGCTCCAGGCGAACCGGGTCGCCCGCCAGTTCCGCCGGCAGGATCTTGAGGGCCACTTCCCGCCCGAGTTTCGTGTCGCGGGCACGGTAGACCTCGCCCATCCCGCCCTTGCCCAGCAGTCCGGAAACCTCGTAGTGGGCCAGCAACCTTCCTATCACGGGGGCCTTTCCGGTGGGGGGATGTTTCAGGGGCTAAAAATTATGAGAGGGATAATCTACCGCAATTCATCACGATTAACCACTGATGGCAGGAATCCCGCTTGCCGTCGACCACAAGAAAACCCGAGGACGCCCTCGGGTTTTCTCATCGATCAACAAAAAGGGGTGCCCGAAGCCGCCTACCGCGGTACGGCGATAAAGATTTTCTGCTGCTGGCGCGGCTTGTAGACCTTCATGAAAACCGGCCGGTCGGTGTTCTGGCCCAGGGCCTCTTTGAACCCGGCCAGCGTGGTCACCGGTTCTCCGCCCACCTCCAGGATGATGTCGCCCTCGGCCAGCCCCTCGCGGGCGGCGTTGCTGGTCTGCTCCACGCCCGTGACTATCAGGCCCTCGATGTCCTCGGGCAGGGTTTCCATCATGGTCCGCATCTGGTCCGTCATTTCGCGCACGATCACGCCTTCGAGGGTTTCGTCCTCGTTGTCCTCTTCTGTCGCGCCGCCCTGGGCCAGGGTCTCGGGGTCGGGGAACTTGTCCAGCCGCACCGTGACCGTCCGTTCCTGGCCGTCGCGCACGATGGCCAGATCGACATCCTCACCCACCTCGGACAGGCTGATCACGTTGCGCAGCATGCTCGGATTCTTGATCTCCTGGCCATCGACGCTCAGGATGATGTCGCCGTCCAGGAGGCCCGCCTTCTCGGCCGGAGTGTCCTCGTTGACCTGGGTGACCAGCACGCCACGGGGGCTGTCCATGCCGTAATAGTCGGCCATCGACTGGTCCACCGGCTGGGGCAGCACGCCCAGATAGGCCCGCTGCACGGTGCCGGTTTCCCGGAGGGAATCGACGATGCGCATGGCCATGCTGGTGGGAATCGCGAAGCCGATGCCCTGGCTTCCGCCGCTGCGGCTCAGGATGGCCGCGTTCATCCCCACCAGTTCGCCCTTCATGTTGACCAGGGCGCCGCCGCTGTTGCCGGGGTTGATCGAAGCGTCGGTCTGGATCAGATCCGAATAGTCCATCAGGCCGATGTTCCGGCCCAGGGCACTGACGATGCCCATGGTCACCGTCTGGCCCACCCCGAACGGGTTGCCGATGGCCATGACCTGGTCGCCGATCCGCATCTTTTTGCTGTCGCCGATGGCAATGGCCGGCAGGTCGGTGGCGTCGATCTTGATCAGGGCCACGTCGGTCGGAGGATCGGTGCCGATGATCTCGGCCTCGTATTCCTTGTCGCCCAGGAAGGTCACGCGGACCTTGCTGGCGTTTTCGACCACGTGGTTGTTGGTCAGGATGTAGCCGTCGGCGGAGATCACGATGCCCGAGCCCAGGGAGTGTTCCAGACGTTCCTGCTGGTTGTGCGTGTCGTCGTCCGGCATGTTGAAGAAGCGCCGGAACATGGGATCGTCCATGAAGGGATGCCCGGACATGCTATTGTCGACCAGCTTATCGGTGGAGATGTTGACCACCGCAGGCATGGTCCGTTCCGCCACGTCGGCGTAGGACCGCAGCTGGTTGTGTTCCGGCTTTTTCTCGATATTCGGCCGCTGGGCCACAGCCAGGGTCGCCGATATGGTGATCAGCGACACGGCCAGGACCAAGGCCACGGCCGCGCTGCGGTTGACGAACTTGCGCATGGGGTTCCTCCCTGTCCGGGCTCGTACCCGGGTTCAGTTCTGTTCAGCGCGGCCGGGCCGCGCGGATTATGCCGGTCGGGAATGGTCTGTTCGGCGATCTACAACCCTGAATCTTACCCATAAGTTTCCAAAAAAAACACCGGCCCGCCACAGGGGCGGGCCGAAAGGGCGTTTTCGACCGGGCAGAAGCCCGACAAGAATGCCTAGCCGTCGTCGCCGATAGCCTCGACCGGACACTCTTCCATGGCGTCCTGGCAGGCCTGGGTCTCATCGTCGCCCTCGGGCTGCTTGTGGACGTAGGAATAGCCCTCGTCCTCGTTGCGCTCGAAGTTGTCGGGAGCCGTCTGGCGGCACAGATCGCAGTCGATGCAGTTCGTGTCCACGAACCAGGCGCCGTCGACGTTGTCTTCCACTTTATCTGTATTGTCAGCCATGGTTTTCCTCCTGGCATTTCATGACAAGCGAGGGGCGCGGGCGGGACCCTTTCCCCGGTATCCGATTTCGTTCTAGATATACCAGAAAGGTCCCTGCGCCAAGTATTTTCCTGCTTCGGCTATTTCAGCCGCTTCTTGAACGGAAGGAAGGTCATGAAATCGGCGTGATGGACCACGTAGGCCTCGGTCGATCGCGTGACCATGTCGCCCTCGCCCGCGTGGGCGGCGATGATGTGGCAAACCGATTCGGGAACACCGGCTTCCAGGGCCAGGGCCACGCCCGTGAAGGGATGGCGCAGGTACTTGCCCGTCTCGCTCTTGCAGGATTCTCCATCCTTGATGTCGTATTCGAGGAGCTTGCCCACATCGGCCAGGATCGCGCCGGCTATGGTCACGTCCAGATCCACCGGCAGGTCGGTGGTGAAGAACTCGTTCATCTTGACTGCCGCATCGCGCGCCACGTGCACCACGCAGCGTTTGTGGGCCATGAAGGTGACCTTCAGATCGGGGACCAGCAGGGTGAACGGGATGGTGTTCAGGTCCGCCACCGTCAGGGGGCTGCGTTCCAGGGCCAGTTCCCACGTTCGAGCAGTGGCCTCGCGCAGCTTATCGTTCTCGATCCACATCAATTCCGGCCAGAGGTCCAGCACTTCCTGATTCATCGCGCCTCCCTTTCACGTTCGGATGCCCAGGTCCGCCACAATTTCATTCACCGATCGCCCGGCCACAAGCATGATTTTAACGCCGGATGTCGAACCCCGGCGTGTATCGGCCCCGGCGCAGGATTTCCCCCGCCAGGACTCCTGCTGCGGCCACGGCGGCCATCAGCAGGAAGGGCCAGCGGTAGCCCCCGCTGATGTCGCGGACATACCCCGCCAGCGGCGGAATCGCGAAGATGCCCACGTTGGCCCAGGTGCTCAGGATTCCGAAACCCCGCCCGATGTGGGTCGGCGGCAGGACCGACCCCGGCATGGACATGGTCGGCGTCACCATGGCGGCCAGGGAAACCCCCAGGCCCAGGCCGAGGATCACGGGGGAAACGGTTCCCAGCGGCACCAGCACCAGACTGACGGCCATCAAGCCCATACCCCAGACCACAAAGGCCGCCTTGCCGCCGTAACGGTCGGCCAACCACCCGGTGACCGGACCCAGCAGGGCGGACGCCCACATCGGCACGCTGGTCAACAGGCCCCGGGTGCGGGTGGCGAATCCCAGGTCCAGGTAATGGTCCGGGGCAAAGGTCATAAAGGCGGTCATGGCGCCGTTGGCGCAGAACCAGACCACACCAGCGATCCAGATGGCCCGCATCCCCCGTCGCAGGCCCACGGCCGCCTCTTCCGCCGAAGCGCCGCCGCCGGATTCGCGCCCCAGGGCTTGACCCCGGGTCAATATCCAGCTCGCGAAGAAGAAAACACCGGCAATCACGATGGCGAACAGGCCCGTCCGGACGGCCACCTCCCGCCAGCCGTGCTCGGCGGCCACGGGGCCGGCCAGGTTCAGGACCACGATGATCCCCAGCGGGATGCCGCTGCCGCTGACCCCCATCGGCACCCCCAGGGGACGGCCCTCGAACAGGCGGGTCACCATTCGCTGCATGGCGATCACGGCCATCACCATCCCGACTCCGGAAATGGTGCGACCGACCAGGATCAGGGGAAAACTGCCTGCTTCGGCCAGGACCAGGGTTCCGGCCCCCATGACCGCCAGGCCCAGGCTGCCGACCACCCTTTCGCCGAAACGGTCAGCCAACTGGCCGCCGAAGAAAGAGAGCAGAATTCCCGGCAGGGCAAAAAGAGACATCAGCAGCCCCGCCTGTCCGTGGCTGATGCCCAGATCCTCGATCACCGCCGGAAGGACAGGAGGGACGAAATGGAAAACAAAACCCACCGCGAGGAATCCTGAGTAAACAACGGAAAGCCCGCACCAGGCCCGGGGAGCGGTATAGGAAGGTAGGCCATGAATTTCGGTCCGACAAGCCACGGTTCCCGGGTAATCCTTCTTGAAAATGATCCGGATTTTCACTGATGCATCTTGCATTGGCGTGGGGCATTTTCGCAGATCCATGGCGACCGCGATACCTGAAATCAATCGTCCATTCGGAGTCACCCGAAGCCGGGACGGGGTGAACTTCAATCATGCCTTTGGCTTCAACTTTGCCTGCGGAGCCGCCTGGAGGATGGCACCCCGATTGCAATTCACACCCAGAAGCCGATACCAAGTTCATCGACTCGCTCGCCCGGGCTCGCCCCCGCGGGCTAGCCAAAGGAAAGCTGAAGAAATGCGCACCATGACTCTCCTGAAAATCACCATGTTCGCGGTGCTGCTCGCCGTCGTTCTGCCTGCCGCCGCCTCTTTTGCCCAGGAAATTCCGGTCAGCTACACCTGGACCGCCCCCACGACCGGAACCCCCGTGGAATTCTACGTGGTTCAGCATTCGGTTAACGGCGGCCAGTGGACCCAGGTCGACACCTCGACCGAGAACACCTACACCCTGTCCGCCACCGCGGGCGAATCCCACCAGATCCGAGTTGCGGGTGTGGACGCCGATGATCGCCAGGGTCCCTTTTCCGTGGCCAGCGACCCGTTTACTCCCGACGCGGGAGCTCCGGGGCAGCCAGGCAAACCCATTCTATTCTGACGAACCTGTCTGTTGATGGTTTGATCCGGACTTTCGGACCGCCAACGGAAAAAGACCGCCGGCCTATATGGTCGGCGGTTTTTTTTTGATCCAGCCTATTCCCCGAAGGGAATGATCCAGCCCGCCCGGAACACCAGGTTGTCCCAGACGTAGTTCTCCTCGTAGCCCGTATTGAAAAAGCGCCACGTATCGAAGCGGTTGAAGTTGTAGACGGCGCTAAACTCGAACCCCCCTATCAACAGGCCGGCCCGGGCCCCGATACCCAGGGTATTGACCGAGGAATCGAAGGCCTTGTCCCAGGTCTTCCAGTAGCCTTCCAGGCGGTTGCGGCACACCCCCGCGTTCACGGCCAAGTAGGGCCGCACGGCCTTGCCCGGATCCAGCATGATGTACATGAACTCCAGGCTGTAGTTCAGGGTGGTGGGCTTGATCCGGTAGGCCCCGATCTCCTCGTTCTCCCCCGAAAAATTCTTGTAGTCGATGAAATGGAAACCGGGCGAGATGGACAGGGACTCCGAGAACCGGTACCGCCAGCGGAAACCCAGTTCCAGGCCGCTCTTGATGCCCAGGCCTTTCTCGGTGGTCAGGAAATCGTCGGCGAGATCGCCGTAGGGCTGAACGAACCCCGCCTCGAAGACCACCTGGCTGCGCGGATGGCCGCCGGCAAGGACCGGGTTCACTATCAGCAGCAGGAGTCCTCCCGCCAGCAGGGCGGCGCCGATTCGGTTCTGGATCCCGGCTGGGTTCGAAGTTGTCATTCCTGAAGGTATCCTTGAGTTCAAGAGTCGGTCCGGATCCGGAAACGTTCCGCAAATCATATCTTCCGGGAGGCCCCGTGGCAATCCCATCGGGGGGTAATCTGAAATCCCGCATTGCCAGCCTACGGCCGATGGTTATGGTTGGGCAGCCGCTTCTGCACATGAATACCGGAACCGCCCGCTTCCAGAACCGGGAACATGAACCAGGTGAACCGACCCGACAGCCTCCAGGTTCCCGCCGGCACCTCCCAGGCGAAGGTGCGGGCAGCGTTGCTGACCATCCAGATCCTGTTCGGCATCAATTACCTGGCCTCCAAGGTCATCGTCACCGAGATGTCCCCGGCCGCCTGGGCCGTTCTGCGCACCAGCGGGGCGTTCCTCGTGCTGGCCGTGGTGGCGCTGGTCGGCCGGCGGCGCCTGCCCGCGCGCCGGGATCTGGGGCTGCTGGCGATATGCGCCCTGTTCGGCGTAGTCTTCAACCAGGGGTTCTTCCTGGAAGGGCTGTCCCGGACCACCGTGGGGCGCTCGGCCCTGATCTGCAGCCAGATCCCCACCTTCGTCCTGCTCTTTTCCGTGCTGGCCCGGCAGGAGCTTCTCACCTGGCGCAAGGCGCTGGGTTTCCTGGCGGGCATCGCCGGAGTGCTGGTCCTGCTGGGCGCCGACCGGTTCACCCTGGACCGCCGCTATCTTGCCGGCGACCTGCTGACGGTGACCAACGCCGCCAGCTTCGCGGTGTTCGTGGTCCTGAGCCGTCGCGTCATGGCCCGCAACGACCCCCTGGCCGCCACCACCGTGATCTTCTTCTTCGGCGCGGTTGGAATGATGGTTTACGGCGGTTCCAGCCTGCGGGCCACGGATCTCTCGGTGGTCACGCCCCAACTTTTCTGGATGATGGTCTATGTCATCCTGGGCGCCACCGTGACGACCTACTTCCTGAACCTGTGGGCGGTCAAGAGGGTCCAGGCCACTCGTGTCGCACTCTACATCTTCCTGCAGCCGGTGATCGCCGCCGTGCTGGGTGTGGTTTTCCGCGGGGAGGACATCACGCCCCGGTTCCTGGTCGCCACCGCCCTGGTCTTCCTGGCGCTGATGCTACGGGACGGTCCCGAAAAGAGCCCGTCACGGCAAGTGCGGGCTGGATAATCCCGCCCCCGGGGTCTACAATGGGCCGGGACCTCAACAACCGTGGAGATTGTCTGTATGTGCCTGGGTGTGCCCGGCAGGATCACCGCCGTAGAAGACGGGATGGTGCGCATGGGAACCGTCGATTTCGACGGCTCGTCCCTCGAGGTCTGCCTGGCCTATGTGCCCGAGGCGGAGCCGGGCGATTTTGTCCTGGTCCACGCTGGCTTCGCCCTGACCCAGCTTGACGAGGAGCAGGCCGCCCAGACCCTCGAAGCCCTGCGCGAACTCGGCGATGCCCCCGAACCCCCCGCTCCCTCCCATGACTGACCGCCGGGATTTCATGACCCGCGGCTGCGGAGTGTTCGCCGCCTGCCTGACCGCACCCCTGTGGAACCTGCTGGCCGGATGCCAGGCGGAAAACACTTCGAAGGAACCGGCCGGCCCACTGACCATCCCCGTGGCCGAACTGCCGTTGAATCGCCGTATGCGTTTCGAACACGAAGGCCGGGCGGTGGAAGTGGTGCGGACCGAAAACGGCGTGACGGCGCGTTCCCTGCTCTGCACCCATCAGGGCTGCAATGTGCGGTGGATCGAAGACGATCAGATCTATTTCTGCCCTTGTCACGACGGACAATTCGACGCCGAGGGAATTCCGACCTACGGGCCGCCTCGTGAGCGGCTCCGAGATCTCCAAGTCACCTTGACCCCGACCACCGCCGTCATCGGCGGGTGACCGCCCGGGAGTTTCCATGGCACTTCCCCGCATCCTGGTGACCGGAGCTTCGGGATTCATCGGCCGTCATCTATTGGAAGCCCTCAAGGAAGATTTCCAGGTGATCGGACTGGCCCGACGTTCGCAGATCCGCTGCGGCGCGCCCATCCATGACAACATCAGCTGGCACCAGGTGGACATCGGTGATCCGGCCACCCTGGAAACCGTTTTCGAGGAGATCCAGGCCGAGGGCCCGGTGGACATCGTGATCCACCTGGCGGCCCACTACGATTTCACCGGGGACGAGCACCCCGAATATTATCGGACCAACGTCGAGGGCCTGCGCAGCATCCTCGAGCATTGCCGTGCCCTGCGGCCGCGCATGTTCCTTTTTTCGAGCTCGGTCGCCGCCTGCGCCTTCCCGCCCGAAGGCAAGGCCCTGACCGAAACGAGCCCGCCGGACGGGGACCACATCTACGCCAAGACCAAGGCTATCGGCGAAAGGATGCTCGGCGAGTACAGCGACGCGTTCCCTTCGGTAATCGTCCGCTTCGCGGCCCTGTTTTCGGACTGGTGCGAATACCCGCCGCTCTACATGTTCCTGCGCACCTGGCTGTCCCGGGCCTGGAACGCCCGCATCCTCGGCGGACGGGGCGAGTCGGCCATTCCCTACCTCCATGTCAATGACGCCATCAGCTTCCTGATGCGGGTTCTGCGCAAACACGCGGAGCTGGACAGCGGCGAGGTCCTCATCGCCAGTCCCGACGGGGCGGTCAGCCACGAACAACTCTATGTCGAAGCGACCCAGTACCATTTCGAGAACGCCAAATCGCCCTTTCACACCCCGAAAATCCTGATCAAGCCGGGCATCTACGGGAGATGTTTCTTCGGACGGTTCAGCTCCGAAAAACCCTTCGAGCGACCCTGGATGGCCAACTACGTGGACCTGGAACTCAACGTCGACGCTTCCCGCACCCGGCAGCGCCTCGACTGGGCCCCCAAGCGCAGGTTGGAGATCCTCTACCGCCTCCCGTTTTTGATCGAAAACCGCAAGTACGACCGCATCGAATGGACGCGTCGCAACCGGGACGCCATGAAGATGGTGCGCGTCCGGCCCAACCTGAAAATCCACAGCCTGCTGCAGAAGCATAAGCAGGAGATCATCGTGGAATGCACCAACGCCCTTCGCGCCAAGTATCCCCACTACCAGGAACTGGACGAACGGGAACATCACTGGAATCACCGGCTGATCCTGCGCAACCTGTTCAATGCGATCCGCAGCCGGATGAAGATCGACTTCATGTCCTACTGCCGGGATCTGGCCGAGCGTCGGCTGGACCAGGGTTTCACGGCCGAAGAATTGGTGGGGGCCCTGGAAACCGTGGACCGGATATGCATCCAGGCCCTGATGCGGGACAAGGAAGCTGAAGATATGCAGCCCTACATGTACCAGTGCATCACGATGACCATCCGGTTCGGCATCGACCAGGTACTGGAGACCTGCGACCGGATCCACGAGCGGCAGGGCGGCGAGGGGCGCAGTCCGTGTGACACTTGATTAATCTGTTTATTTGCAACCCCTTACCAGTCAACCAAAAACCCTGGTTTCCCATCATTTTGATACCTATTTTCAACTCGTTATTTTCTTAACATTTACTTGAGTTTCTCCGCTCAATTGCCGATGATATCCCAGTTAGCCCACTACAGTTCTCGGAGTTTTGGGAAGCGCGAGGTTTGACCTGGCCTTCGAATCTCCGACCAGACTCCGAACACTCGACACGGAGGTGTCCCGTGAATTCAAAGCATTTACTCTGGTTGCTCCTTCTCATTCCGGCTCTGGCGATCATGGGTTGCGAGGGTGACGCAGGACCCGCTGGACCGGCTGGAGCTGCCGGTGGCGACGGTGAAGATGGTGCCAACGGCACCAGCGTTGCCGTCTGCCTGGATTGCCACAGCGATGCCGACGACCTGCAGATCTATCTCGAGTACGCCCAGTCCCATCACAAATTGGGCCTGTACGTCGGCTACGCCGGCGGACGCTCTTCCTGCGCGCGCTGTCACGGCAAGCAGGGTTACATCGAGTATGCCGTTACCGGCGAGGTGTCAGGGAACATCGACAGCCCCGCGGCCATCGACTGCGCGACCTGTCATACCGTGCACCCCGATAACTTCGATCTTCGCCTCACCGGCCCGGTGACCTGGATCGCCGACGAGGGCTTCGGAGATACCTCCGTTGACTTCGGTGACAACAGCAACACCTGCGCCGAATGCCACCAGTCCCGCCGCGCCGAGCCCAACATCGCCGCCCCTGGTGAAACCTTCGAGATCACCAGCACCCACTACGGTCCGCATCATGGTGCGATGGCCAACGTCCTGGCCGGCGAACTTTTCGCCGAGATCGAGGGCTCCACGGCCTACCCCACCAGCAGCATCCATGTCAATGCCGGCGCCACCTGCGTGACCTGCCACATGGAAATCTACACCGACGGCACCGGCGGTCACACCTGGTGGCCCAACGTGGACAACTGCCAGGACTGCCACGCCACCACCGACTTCAACTACGGTGGCGTACAGACCGACACCCAGGCTCTCCTGGATGAACTGCGGGACCTCCTGGTGGACCAAGGCACCCTTGAGTGGGTCGAAGAGGACGAGGCCTACGAGCCCATCGTCGGCGTCCACCCGATGGCCAATGCCCGGGCGTTCTACAACTGGGTCGGCCTGACGGAGGACCGCAGCCTCGGCGTGCACAACCCCCGTTACGTCGAAGCCCTGCTGGAGAACTCGATCGAAGCCATCACGCCTGCCACTCCGTAGTTAAGCAGGACAAGAAAGGCCGGAGCTTCAAGCTCCGGCCTTTTTTTGTCCGTGTCCGTTGCAGATAGCCTAACGATTCGCCATCCGGTGAACAAAGGCCATCCCCACCAGCATCAATCCGTCGAAGACTCCAGAAAAGGGCACCGACCAAGCCTCTTTCCAGGGACTCATGATCAGCAGGAAAACCACCGCCGTACCCTTGGCCAGCAGCATCAAGCGGATGGTCTGGTGCACCCGGTATTCCCAGAGATATCCCGCGGCCAGGATGACGTGGAACGCCCCCGACTGGCGGGGAAAGAACAGGTGGGAAACCTCGTCCCAGCCGGCGAACTGAAGGACCCATGCGGTGGTGAACATCAGCATGATGCCGATGGTTAGGCTGTGCAGGGCGACCAGGAAAACGCCCACGCCTTCGAGTCGGCGCCAGAAAGTCGGATTACCCATCTGTTTCCTCCCACCACAGATCGGGTTTGCCGCGCGGTTCGCGAGGTTGAGCCGCCTGGCCCAACCGCTGGAGTTCCTCCAGCACCGCCGCTTCGGCAACCGGCACCGCGGCGCGCACGGCCCCAGTCATGCCCAAGGCGTGGCCGACTTCACCGGGAATCACCCCCACCAGCAGGATCTCCTCCGGCTCACCTCCGGCGAACTGCAGGGCCAGGAGCGCTTCCTTCACCCCGGGATCGTGAGGACTGACCCGCACCCCCGGCGCGTGCTTCAAAATTTCATCCTTCCGGTAGAGCCGCAACTCCCCCGGTTCCCCCTGCGACTTGACCACGTCCACCAGGATCAGGGTGCGCCGTCCCGCCAGATGAGGATGCAGGTCCAATCCCGGCGTCCCCAGATCTTCCACGTACACGTCATCCGAAAATTCGAATCCGGCGAGCAGATGCGCGATGACCGTCGGCCCGAGCGAGTCGTCCCCCATGAGCACGTTCCCGAGCCCGAAAACCCCAATCGGTGCAGTCTTGTTGTCACTGGAATGCATTCGGCTCCTTCAGGACGGTGTGGGAGGTGTGGGGCCAGGGTAGCACATAAGTACGCGACGCGTAATCCGCAGGCCGCAGGCGCCAGGCCGAGGACATCGCGTCGCGTACTTATGTGCTATCCTGGCCCGCCGCGGCTCAGAGCGTCCTGACGGACCCGATTTCATTCCCTTCGACATCAAGCGTGTGCACCGCGCAGGCAATGCAGGGATCGAAGGAGTGAATGGTGCGCAGAACCTCCAGCGGTCTTTCCGGATCTGCCACGGGGTTGCCGACCAGCGAGGCTTCGTAGGGCCCCGGCCGATTCTGGGCGTCCCGCGGCCCGGCATTCCAGGTCGAAGGCACCACGGCCTGGTAGTTCTTGATCTTGCCGTTCTCGATCACGATGAAGTGCGACAGGGTGCCGCGCGGTGCCTCGTGGAAACCGAAACCCATCTGCGTTCCCGAGAACTCGGGCTTGTTGAAGATGTCCGTGTCGCCCGAGGCGATGTTGTCCACCAGCATCTGCCAGTGGTCCTGGGCCTTCTCGCAGATCACCGCACAGCGGACCGCCCGCGCCAGATGGCGTCCCAGCGTCGAATGCAGCATCTCGCCCTTGATCGGGATCCCGGCCACGCTGCCCGCCAGATCGGTGGCCCATTTCAACCACCTGGCCGTGGGTTCGTGACCACTCGCTGCGCCCACCAGTACCTGGGCCAGGGGTCCGACCTGCATCACTTCGCCCTTGAAGCGGGGCGACTTGATCCACGAGTACTTGCCGTCCTCCTGGAAGTCGGTGTAGTTCGGGACCGTCTCCTCCTCGTAGGGATGACGTTCCCAGTCGCCCTCGTACCAGGAGTGGGAAATGCCTTCGACCACGTTGTCGGCGAAGTACTTGTCCTGGAAGTTGGTGATCGGCTTGAAGGTGCTCAGGTCCGCGTTCATGATCGTGCCGCCGGGCAGATCGAACTTGGTGCCCGCGGCGTCCAGCGGCATGTCCGGCACGGCCATGTAGTTGGTGACACCCGCACCGAATCCCAGCCAGTCGGGATACAGGGCCCCGATGGCGCAAACGTCGGTCAGGTAGACATGCTTGATGAAGTCGTGCATCTCATCGAGCAGACTCTTGATCTTGAACAGGGTGTTCATGTTCATGGTCGACTGGTTGTCCAGGTTGATCGCGTTGGCCACGCCGCCGACCGCCAGGTTCTGGATGTTCGGCGTCTTGCCACCCAGGATCGCGACGACCTGGTTGGCGGTGCGCTGATAATCCAGGGCCTGCAGGTAGTGGCTGACCGCCAGCAGATTCACCTCCGGCGGCAGCTTCATGGCCGCATGTCCCCAGTACCCATTGGCGAAGGGGCCGAGCTGGCCTCGCGCCACGAACCCCGCCAGCTTGTTCTTGACCGCCGTCAGTTCCTGCACGCTGTTGCGCGGCCAGGGACTGAGCGATTGCGCCAGCTTGGCCGTGGCCGCGGGATCCGCATCAAGGGCCGATACCACGTCCACCCAGTCGAGGGCCGACAGGTGGAAGAAGTGCACGATGTGATCGTGCATGGCGTGGGCCGCCAGGATCAGGTTGCGGATCAGTTGGGCGTTGAGGGGAATCTCCACGCCGACCGCGTTTTCCACCGCGCGGACCGAGGCGATCGCGTGGACGGTCGTACACACCCCGCAGAACCTCTGCGTGAACAACCAGGCTTCGCGCGGATCGCGCCCCTGGAGGATGTTTTCGATGCCCCGCCACATCTGCCCCGAAGACCAGGCTTTCGTCACCTTGCCGCCGTCGACTTCGACGTCGATGCGAAGGTGGCCTTCGATACGCGTGACCGGATCTACGACGATTCTCTTGCTCATGTTTATTACTCCTACTTTTTATCCGCTGCCAGGGGCGAGGTGCCGCTGAGAATCGGGAAACTCTTGACCAGCAGGATGAAGACCGTGATCTCCATCGCGATCAGTCCGAGGGTGATCAACGTTTCGGGAACCGAGGGGAAATAGGACCAGCCCGGACCCGGGTTGAAAGCCACCAGGTAGGCGTTGAACCGGTACATGGCACCGGCCAGGATGATCATGGTCGAAGCCCGGAACATGCAGGCGATGGGAATCTTGCCCCGGTAGGCCAGCAGCATGACCGCCGGCAAAAGGAACAGGGCGATCTCCAGCCAGAACAGCACGCTCAGGTAACCTGAGCTGAACATCAACGGGCCGCGGCCCCGCAGGAACAGATCCCCCAGGCGGAAGACCACGAACAGCAGGAGGAAGCCCGCGATCACGTTGGAGAGCGATGCCAGCATCTTGTCTTCGCGCCGGCGGCCGAAGGCCCGGCTCGACAGCGTCGACTCCATGACCACCACGGCGTAACCCATGCCGATGCAGGAGATCAAGAACAGGAACGGCAGCCATGGCGTGTGCCACAGCGGGTGCAGCCGCGGGCCGGCCAGCATGATCACCGAGCCGAGCGACGACTGGTGCATGGTCGGCAGAATCAGGCCCAGGGCGATGAACCAGATCAGCGCCTTGTCCATGAACTTCGACAGCCCCCGCGAAAAGTTCGCGAGGCCGGTTTGGCCGCTGTCCTGCCATTTTTCCAGGAAGGCGGGAGAGAGCTCGATCCACAGCACCATGACGTAGGCCATGACGCAGAGCGCCACTTCCAGCAGGGCCGAATCGAGGTTCCACTTGCCCACCGAGATGGGGATCCGCCAGATGTACCAGGGCCGACCGACATCGATGATGATGCCGATGGCGGCGACGGAATAGCCCAGCGCGCTGGTCAACAGCGCGGGCCTCACCAGGGGATGGTACTTGCCTTTGTTGAAGATGTAGACCAGCAACGCGATCGCGTAACCGCCGCAGGCCAGGGCCGTGCCCGTGACCACGTCGAACGCGATCCAGATTCCCCAGGGGTAACCGTCGCTGAGCCCGGTCGAGGGTCCCAGACCGACGGCGAAACGCCACACGGTCAGGGCCGCCCCCACCAGGAAGACGAACAGCAGGATCCGGACCGTCGGAGTCATCAGGGGTCCACCGACGGGGGTCGCCTTGTGGGTGCTCATGATTCACCCCCCTTGTCCTTCTTGTCCGCGCGCCGGTTGCGCAGGATGACGCCGCCCAACACCACGTACAGGGCCGCCGGGGCGATCATGCCCTGGTAGACCCCGTGCTGGATCGTGCGGTTCAACTTGGGCACTGCTTCATCGCCCAGTTCGGGCAGACCCAGCTTTTCGAAGGGCACGTGCGAGAGGTAGAGCACCTGGGTTCCGCCACCGTCGTGTTCGCCGTAGATCCTGTCCACGTATCGTCCGGGATGGTCCGCCTGGCGCCGATGGGCTTCGGCCAGAAGCTCATCGTACTTGCCATAGATCACCGCATCGCGCGGACAGACCTCGCAGCAGGCGGGCTCCTTGCCCTCTTTCAAACGATGGTTGCACAGCTCGCACTTGATGATGCGCGGGTTGGTGCTTTCCCACTCGAACTTGGGGATGTTGAACGGGCAGGCCACCTGGCAGTAGCGGCAGCCGATGCAGCGGTCGCTGGCCCAGGTGACGATGCCGTACTCCCGTTTTTGCAGGGCGCCGATCATGCA
>CBDTUS010000054.1:0-19863 GCA_965363725.1 uncultured bacterium
AACCTGTCTTGGAATGGCGAGATTCAAGACGGGGGTGCCGTAAGGCGGGGCTCTTTTTTATTACTTATTGCGATGCATTAAAGCTTCAAATGGCCTGCTGACGTCTCTTTTTGGATAATCTGTCCCTCAAATCACACAAATATGACAGGCCGATTTCATGATCGAAAATCGTTTTGGGTGCACCCCCGACCCGGCTAGAGCTATTCCATGTTCTGTCTGGATTGGTGCAAGCCATTCAAAAAAAGTAGGTTACTTGAGTCTCGGCCACGCCCTTGCCCCGTAGGTGCCCACCCCGGGCCTAACCCCGAAGTCCACGGGCGGGAAGGGTTCCGGATGGCACGGACCGTGCGATGGTGGGGCAGGGAATACCACCCCCGCTGACCAGGAGGTCGTAAGATGAATTGGGCCAAGGAAAACCACCTAGTGAACTCCCGGATAAGGGCCATTCTTTCGGCCATGATCCTGGTGCTCATGATCGTGCCCATGGTCGGTTGCGAATCCGATGAGGATTGCCTCAATTGCGTCGAACTGCCGCCCCCGGTGGTTCCGACGGGTGTCCACAGCATCAGCGCCGATGACCTGGTCATCGTCCAGTGGTACGATATCTCCTACGCCCCCTATGACGGAGCCTACAATGAAAACGTGGTGGGGTACGTCATCTACAGCCGTTTTTACGAAGAGGGAGACAGTGGAAATCCCGACCGCGAATTCTTCTATATCGGGGAAGTGGCCTGGGATGAAAATTTCGACGGCGATACGGGGTTGCACTGGTTCTACGACGACGAAGCGGAAAACGGCTTCCAATACGAATACGCCGTTGCGGCCATCAACGCGGCCGGCATCGAGAGCGCCCTCAGTTACGAATTCGTGGTGGACGCTCCCTTGCCCATGAGCCCCTTCGTAAATGGCAACTACATTCCTGTGACCCTGCAGGACGGGAACGGCACGCAGGCCGACCAGTCCGGATTCGACTTCGCCCGGGCTGCGGGAGACCAGGGCAATCTCAACGCGGGCCGGGTCGACCCCGCGACGACCACGGCCGACATCGCCATCTCTTTTGAAAACGGGTTCCCCTATGTGACGGCCAACCCTGCGCGAGTGGTCCTGCAGGATTTCGGAGTGTTCACCAGCGGTGGGGACCTCATCTTCGAGGGCGTGTCCTGGGCACCCGCCGACGGCTATTCCCAGACCGGAAAACTGGAATTGGTGGCCGGGCACATCTACGTGGTTGAGATCAGGGCGCCCCAGCTGCACTACGCCAAGTTCGGGGTGACCGGGATCTATACCGGATCAGTCGACATCATCTGGGCCTATCAAACCATCCCCGGACTGCCGGAGCTGAAGGCTCCCGAGGATCTGGAATCCGGCACAGGAAACCCCCGGGTCGTCAGCTTCTGACAGCTGATCATTCGAGGAAAACAGGAGCGTGAAATCATGAAGGCCACCAACAAGGAATACAAGAGGACCCACCAGGGCCGCACGGCCGCCAGGCCGGCTCAAGGTATCCTCGCACTGATTTCCCTGATCCTGGCCCTGACCTTTGCCTCCGGGGCGCTGGCCCAGGGAAGTGAAATCGGCAACGTCGATGGTTACGCGCCCCAAAAAACCGTCCGTGACTATGAAGTTGGCGGTGACCCCGACCGGAGTGATTTCGACTACAGCAAGGTCGATCTGCGCGTGGGGGTGTGGCTGGACCGTGAAACCGAGGAAGTCTATCAGCGCGGTGACGAGATGGGCGCAGGTTTCCAGACCAACCAGGATGCCTACGCAGTGGTCTACCGGATCGATGTCGACGGATTGGTGACGGTCCTGTGGCCCCGCAGCCGCATGGATGACGGTTTCGCATTCGGTGGCCACGAATATCTCCTGCCGGTGGCGGGGTCCCGCAAGCTGCAGGTCTCCACCCTCGAGGGAGAGGGGTACGTCGAGGCTGTCGTCTCGAAATATCCCTTTGATCTGCGAGACTTGGAGATCGATTTCCACCACGAGCCGGACGTGCAAAAATTCGGTTTCATGGTGGCTGGCGATCCTTTCCTGGCCATGAACGAAGTCAATTTCGCGGTGACCGGTCTGGAAAATTCCGAGGAATACGTGGTCACTAACTACGCCAGCTATTTCGTCCATCGCCAGGTCGACCATCCGCGTTACCTGTGCAATCAGTGCCATTTCGAGGACGAGGTGGCCTACGAACCCTACCAGGATAACTGCACCCTCGAAATCACCTACGATTACGGCTGGGTCAACCGCTGGTATACGGACTACGGTTATTACCCGGTCTATGCGAACCCGGTCTACGTCTACGTGGATCCCTGGACCTGGCGTCCCTGGGTTAATTTCTGGTACTGGCCCTCCTATGCTTGTGCGCCCTACTACGGTTGGGGCGGGTATGGTGGCGCCTGCTGGTCCTGGGGCTACTCGCCCTACTACGCCGGCAACTGCAATTCGAGCTGGGGAGGCGCGAACCAGCGCTATCGTCCCCTGACCAGCGACGGCGCCGACGGCCGGGTGACCAAGACCCGCGAATACGCTGGCGTCAGCCGTATGGTCGGGTCCGATACGCCCGATTCCCGTCAGCGGGAAGCCATGACCAACCGGGTCCGAACCTCGGAATTCGAGGGTGTCAGGGGCCGCTCCGGGAACCTGGCCACGACCGGGGCCCGTGCCGATCTGGGCGGCGTCAAGGTGACATCCCGCTCTCGCCCCGACCTGGATGGCGGCGTGCGGGTGAGCGGCAATTCCGGATTGCGCATTCGCGGCGGCGGCAACACCAGCGGACGGTCGCGGACCACGGCGGCCCGCGGTTCCGGGTCCGAATTGCGGCATCGCGCCGGCGGTTCCGGGAACCGGTCCTCACTGGTTCCGGTCGCCAGGGGCTCCGGCGGAGGTGGCACTTCGGTCCGGGGGGAAAGCGGCACTACTCTCAGGGGCGGCAGCATGAGCCGGACAGGCGGCGCGGTCCGGGACGGCAAGACCGATGGCCGCTCAGGCGGCAGCGCGACCCAGAGAAGCCTGAAACCCATGAAGCCGAGGAACAAGGGAACCCGGGTCTGGAATTCCGGGCGCAGCAGCGGCACCTCCAATCGAAACGACAGGACCCGGCAGGTCAGGCCCGGCAGCGGCAGCAGTTCCGGGGGCTCCAAGCCCCGCAGCGGATCGGGCGCGGTCAAACCCAAGTCCGGTTCTTCCCGGAGCAAAAGTTCAGGTTCCGGAAAATCCAGTTCGGTGAAAAGCAATTCAGGTTCGCGATCCAGCGGTGGCAGCCGCAGTAGCGGCAGCTCAAGCGGCGGCGGTCGCAGTTCGGGCGGAAGCCGGAGCGGCGGCAGCCGGGGATCCGGCGGCGGTAGCCGCAGCGGGGGCAGGAGGTAGAACTCCTTCTGGATTTACAGTGTTGTGTTGGTGGTTTCCCCCCATCACCCGTCGGCCGGTGAGAATCCGGATTCTCGAAGAGGTTGGCAGCCATACGGGATAGGGTGCAAACCGACCGGACGGGGACACCGACACATGAGGGAGAGCCCGGCGAGGGAATGTCGATCAGGGGTGACAGGTACCGCGCATGGGCTCTCCCGATTTTTCGAGACCCGACCAGACAATTGACCGTTCCAGGGTGCGTCTATATAATGCCCCGCATAATGCCCGCATCCCGCCCCTGGCGGATGGCCCGTATTGATGATGTTCCCGAAAGGTCCATGCCCTCCATGCGCCCAACTCCACTGACCCTTGCCCTGGTGATGGTGGTATTCGCCTGCGTTGTTACCGCGGGCGTTGCCTTTGGCCAGGAGTCTCCGCCTGCGGCCCGGTCGCTGCCTTTTGCCGGGGTCGGCAGCATCACCGCCCCGGCCAAGGATCTGTTGAAATCCCGCCTCACGCCGGTCCTGGATGACGGTGACAAGGGGCGGCAGGGCCGCCGGCTGGCGGGGGAAAAAGCGCCCGCGACCTTGAGCGCCATCGTGTTGATGTGCGATTTCTCCGACAGTCTCATGTTCGGCCGGTTCGGGCAGGTGCCCGGCGAATTCCCTCCACCGATGCAGACCAGCCGTTACTACACGGCGCACGATTCCATCTATTTCCAGCATCTGATGGGAGATGTTGAGGACTATTTCAGCACCGTCAGCGGCGGCATGTTGACGGTCACCACCACGGTACATCCGCGCACGGTGAACCTGCCACATCCCATGTGGTTTTACGGCGACCATCCCGAAGAGGGTGAGCAGCAGGTCCTGTTGGCCGCCACGGTGGTGGACAGTCTCGATGAGGAGATCGATTTCACGGCCTTCGACACCTTCATCCTGGTCAGTGCCGGGGCGGGCGAAGAAACCGACATCCTGGGGAACAGTCCCGAGCAGATATTCAGCACCTACCTGGACCCTGACGACTTCGCCGCGGCCATGGCCGACAGCGTCTTGGACACCCCCTACATCCCGGCCACGGGTTTCCCCGCAGGCACCGGCATCGACCGGGTTCTGGTTCTGCCTGAAACGGCTCAACAGGATCCGGTGGGCAGTTTCGACGGCGGCTTCGGTGCACTGGGGATCTATTGCTTCGAGGTGGGTCTGCACCTGGGCATGCTGTCGCTCACCGATTTTACACCATCGGGCCGACCGGACAGCCAGGGCATCGGCAATTTCGGATTGATGGGCTACGGTCTTTTCGCCGGACTGGGTTTCATCCCACCCCATCCCTGCGCCTACAACAAGTACCTGATGGGATGGCTGGACCCCTTCGCTGCGGATGCGGCCTCTGGGGCCACCTGGGAGCTGAGACCCAGTGAGCAGCCGTCCGGACCGGCGGCCTGTGCACGGGTGGCCATTTCAGGTCAGGAATACTGGCTGCTGGAGTACCGGCTCCAGGATCCCAACGGCGACCGGCGATTCACATTTTCCGACGACCTGAACGGGAACGGAGTCCCGGACTTCTTCGATGCGGATTCCGGAAACGGCGACGGCACCCCCACGGGAAAATTCGATCCCAACACCGATACCAGGGAACGCGTGACCGACGCCGAATGGGATTTCGCCATGAGCGAAAACAACGCGCGGCTTTCCGGCGAGCTGGCCGCGGGCAGCGGGATCTACATCTGGCATATCGACGAGGGCGTCATCCTGGATGTTTTCGACGCCCCCGGCAATCTGTTCAACGCCGATCCTCAGCGAAAATCGGTGGACCTCGAGGAGGCTGACCAGATCCAGGATCTGGATTCCAGCGAACCATCTGATTTCATGCTGGGCGCCGACGATGACAGCTACCGCGGCGAAGGGACACACGAATTCGGTCCCCGCACGCTGCCGCCTACCGATACGGCCGGGGGAGCAGCCACCGGCATCGTCTTCGCAGCTTTCAGCAATGTGGTGGTGGACTCCCAGGCCTACGAGGCCGAATGGAATGGCTTCACGTACTGGGGTTACGATTACGCCGATTCGATGACCTTCACCCTGGCGGTCGACACCGACCCGGCCCATGGGCCGGTCCCGGCTGCGTGGAGGGAGCTTCCCGCCGGCGTCGATATCACCGGGTCCGATGTCCTGATCGCCCGGTTGGAATCGGCGGGCATCTCCGACCAGATCATTCTGGCGGGCCAGCAGGGTTCGATATTTGTCCTGGATGGCCAGTTGAACGAGTATCTGGATCATGATGCCGATCCGTCGACCCTGGAACCATTTGCCGTCGGCCTGCGCGAAACAGAGCCCGTGCCCTGGAACCTGCCGCCCGCCGCGGGGGATCTGGACCACGATGGGGCCCTCGAAATCGTCTTGACCGGACCCGACGGGCTGTATGCCTTCAAGGCGGACGGCACGCCGGTGCGGGATATCGAGCCGGGATCATTCGGATTGTACGAAGGCGGATTGTCGGACTGCACGCTGCCACCGATTCTGTTGCCTGCGGCTTTTCCCGGCAATGGGCCGACCAGCCCGGCGGCGGTTTGCGTGGTGGAAAATACTTCCGGTGGAGCGCGCCTGCGTTTCTTCTCGGGACCCGAGGCGACTCCCGGGTCCGATATCAACCTGGGGACTGGTCAAGTGCCTTCGGCCCCGGTCCTGGCCGGTGAATTCCTGTTGGCGGCCGTGGCCGACACCCTCGGTGGGGATCACCACCTGACGGTGCTGGACCTGACGCCGTCGGCCATTCCCGAGGATCCGGTGAAACTGGAACTGCCCCTGGCCGGGGAGCCGGGCCCGTTTCCCGTCACCTGGGGTGTGACTCCCGAATCGTCGACCACCGATCCCATCTTCTTCGCCATCGTCGTCGATGTGACCGGGCGCGGTGAAACGGTTTTTTTCGATGGGCAGCTTCGCCGGGCGCGGGATGGTGTGGTCTGGGATGAGGAAATCATTGTGCGTTCTCCGCTGGCTCCCGGGGGAGCGTTTTTCGGCGAGGGAATTTTGGGCCGGGTCGGGCACGGCGGGTTCTGGCAGGACGGCTGGCCGCGGCGGCCGATTTCCGCCGTCGAGGCCGTTGACGGCCCGGGAGCGGGTTCACCGCTGGTGGCCGAGCTGGTGGATTCACCCCACAATCTCGACCAGTACATATTTCCATCCCGGGACGGCCGCCTGATCGGTCTGGGCACCCAGGGGGAATCTCAACCGGGCTGGCCCCTGGGAGGTCCGGCGCACAGTGCCGGCAGCCCCGCGCTGGGGCCTTTGGCCGGGGAATCATTGCTGGATCTGGTGGCTGCAGGCACCTTTCCTAGGATCACCGGGATCGGGTCCGAAAGCTCGGCCCTCGAAACCGAATTCGTCTCCGCCGTGGCGGTGTGGCATGATATAGCCCTGACCAGCTCGGTATGGTCCATGGCGGGCGGTTCGCCCTGGCGCAACGGTTCCTACGACGCCACCGGCTGGGTGACCATTCCAGTCGTGGACCAGGGGACGGGCCTGGTGTCCGGAAGTCACCATTGTTATCCCAGCCCGCTGTTGTCCGGGCCGCTGCAGGTGCGGGGGCAGGTGCGGTCTTCGGCCCGGGCGCGGGCCTTCATCTACAACCTGGAGGGCGAGGAAGTGACCTCGACGGATTGGCGTCAAGTGACGGCCGTGGACCCCTTCTCCATTGAAGTCGCCTTGGACGGGGCGACCACCGGGCTGTATCTTTGCCGGCTCGTGGTCGAATCGGACAATGGAGCAACGGACTACAGCGTGGTCCAGTTCGCGGTGGTGCGCTGAGAGACCACGGGAAAACGGGATCCGGTATCCCATCGGGTTCAGTGATGAACAAGGAAAGGTATGGCATGGTTGGCAAGATCAATACCAAAGCGATGACCCTGCTGGCATTGGCCGGGCTGGTGGTCGTGCTGGCCCCCGCCACGGTGGCCGGCAGTCCGGGAGAGGCAGGACTCCTGTCTCTTCGGATGGGCATCGGGGCGCGCGAGGCGGCCATGGGGGAGACAGGGGTCGCTTCGAGCACCGGTGCGGCGGCGGTCTTCTGGAACCCAGCCAACAATGTCTTCGCGGAATTCGAAACGGGGCTCGTGCTGCAGCATTACCGCTACCTCAGCCTTTTCAACCATGAATCGGCCGCGGTGGCCCAACGCGTGGGCAAGGGGGTGCTGGGATTCCTTTTCACCGGATTGTATTCCGATTCGATCGACCGGTACGGAGCCGAACCGGTCGGGGTTCCCGAGGGCACCTTCAGTCCATATGACGTCGCGTTCGGGGTCTCGTACGCGCACCCGTTGGGGGACAGCTTCGCCGCGGGCATCAATGCCAAGTTCATCTACGAAAAGATCGACATCTATTCGGATACCGGGTTCGCCTTTGATTTCTTCATCACTCATCGGGCGGTGGTCGACGGATTGGTCTTCGCCGCCAGCGCGACCAACCTGGGCAGCAAGATGAATCTCAACGCCGAACCCTTCAAGCTTCCCTCGGCCTTCAGGCTGGGGGTGGGCTGGACCCCGACCGGAGAGTTCTTCCGGGAAAAGGTGACGTTCGCCGGTGACGTGGTCTTCCCCAACGACACCAACGAAAAAGCCCATCTGGGCGGGGAATGGCGGATCCTTCCCGAGTTCGCTCTGCGGTTGGGGACGCGGATCAATTACACGAACCAGGGATTGACCGCAGGAGCAGGTTTCCGGGCTGGTGTCCTGGGCGTGGATTACGCCTACGAGGAATCGACGGTCGACGGTTTCAGCGACGGCCACAAGTTCACGCTCAACCTGGTCTGGTAGGGTAGGGTTGGTGGGGTCAGAATTCGGGATGAGGATCGCGCCCGAAATCGAGCAGCCGAAATTCTCCATCCTGGAGCACCCCGTAGCCGAGGGGGTCGAACCAGCCGGCCAGAGACGCCATCTGCAGACCATTGGCCTGGATCTGGAACCCGTGGTGCACGTGACCCATGATCGCCAGATCCCAATCGGAGTCGGTTTGCCGGGACAGCCACTGGCTGGCCCTGACTTCGATCTGGGAGGCCTCGTCCCTCGTGGCGGACCTGCTTTTGCCGCTGAGCCAGGTACTGAAGGCGTACAGGATTTCGGGATGGATGGATTTTCCCAGAACTATTCCGGCCCTTGTGCGTACAACAGCCCTGAAGGAATTGTAGGCCCAATCGAATTTCAGGAGACCGTCGCCGTGGATCAACAGGAGACGGCGGCTTCCCAAGGGGAGGATTTCGGTTTCCCCGGTGGGGCTGCAGCCGTACCTTTGGTGGAAGAAACCCGCGGCCCAGATGTCATGGTTGCCGCCGATGAAATGAATCCTGGTCCCGGAGTCCCGAACCTGGTCCAGGGCATGGAGGATATGGTCGTAGCTTTTCATCTGAAAATGGGGATAGTCGAACCAGAAATCGAAGATGTCCCCCAGCAGGATGAGATGGTCAGCTCCGGAAGACAGGTCGACCAGTTCGAGGAATCTCTCCAGGCGCCGCTTTTCGTCCTGGTCGGGATTCAGATGAAAATGGGAATCGGCCACGACAATGGCCGTAGGTTGTTTCAATTCATTCATGCCGCATAATCTGCAGGATCACAGCGGCGCTGGCAACATGAATCGGGATTCGGAGGCCAATTCGCCCTCCCGATTCCAGCCCGGCGGCAGAACCGGACCAGGGAGGCAATCATGTCACTTTTCGACGACGTCAAAAAGAATCTGGTGGAATGGTACAGCATTTCTTCGGAAAAGACCGCGGAAGTGGCGCGGGTCACGACCCGGCGGTACGACAAGTTCGGAATCAGTCGGGACATCGAGCGTCAGTTCAGCGAACTGGGCAGTCTGGTGTACAACGGGCTCAAGGAGGGCCGCGACGATTTGCTGACCGACGTCGCGATCCTGGTCCTGATGGAGCGGATCAAGGGCCTGGAGAACGAGCTGATTGTCAAGAACGAGGAAATCGATGATATTCAGCAGGAGTACAGCGAAAAAAGAACGAAAGCCGCCGCTGCTGGGCAGACCACTGAAGCTATCCTCCATCAGCCCGTACTGGAAGAAGGCGGGGAAGAATCGGCTATTCTGGTAGAACCGGTCGTGGTCGACGTGGAAGAAGTTCCTGCTGCGAGGGCCGAGGCGGTGGAGAAAGCCGACGAAACAAGTCCGGAAAAAGGGGCTTGACAATGATATCGGTTTCGGATACGGTTTAACTGTTCCCTGTAACACTCGGGCATCCCACCCCGCGGGAAGTCCGGGGGCATTGCTCCTTCACCGATTTCCGCTCAAACGGACGGTGAAACGTAATGCGTCGCGATCGAGACATTAAACGAGGGTCACACCAATGCGCCGCTTGGACCTTGCCTGGTTCGGGCCGTGGATTAGTGAGGCCTTTTTTGTTTGGTATTTTGATCGCATTGCTGACGGTTCTTTTCGGCTCCCTGGTGCCCGCCGTGGCGCAGGGTGCCGTGAACGACCAGGCTCCCGACTCCCCCTTCGTCGCCGTCGGCCAGACGGTGCGGCCCGCGGTGGTCAATATCAGGATCACCCGTTCCACCAATGCCTCCGGGATGGGCACCGGCTCTCTGCAGGAGATGTACCGGCGGTTTTTCCCGGACGAAGAAGGCAAGGGCGGGAAGTTCGAATCGCCTTCGACCGGTTCGGGATTTGTCGTCTCCGTCGATGGGGAAATCCTCACCAACCATCACGTAATTGACGGGGCCGACGCCATCTTCGTGAGGTTCAGCGGCGAGAAACGGGAATACCGCGCCGACCTGGTGGGGACCGACCCCAACACGGATCTGGCCCTGCTGCGGATCGATCCCGCGGGCCGGTCGCTGCCCGTCCTTGAATTTGGAGACTCGGATCTGGTCGAGGTCGGTTCCTGGGCCATCGCGATCGGCAACCCCTTCGGCAACCTGGAAAGCACCCTGACAGTCGGCGTGGTCAGCGCCAAGGGCCGCGGCGACCTGAAGATCGGCGGGCTGACGCCCCGCTACCAGGACTTCATCCAGACCGACGCTTCCATCAACTTCGGCAACAGCGGCGGTCCCCTGGTCGATGTGCACGGGCGATTGATCGGGGTCAACACGGCCATCAACCAGCGGGGGCAGGGCATCGGATTCGCCGTGCCCAGCAACCTGGTCACCAATATCTATCGCCAGCTGCGGGAGCAGGGCCGGGTGATCCGGGGTTATCTCGGGATCCGGACCGAAGATGTGATCCAGGTGGTCGGGGAAGAGGTTCCCGGTGAGCCGCCAGTCGGGGCCCGGGTCGTGGGCGTCGTGGATGATTCGCCCGCACAGGCCGCCGGGCTGCAGGCCGGCGACGTCATCGTCGCCTTCGCGGGGCAGCCGGTGGATTCCCGCCGTCAGCTTCTGTTCCTGATCGCCGGGTCGTTGCCCGGCCAGGATGTCGAGATCGAAGTCTATCGGGACGGCCAGCGGAATGGATTTCCGGTGCGCCCCATTGAATGGATACAGGAGGAGCCCGATGCCGCTGGACAGGCGGATCTCTGGCTCGGCATGGAGGTGGCTTCGGTCACCAGCGGGGACCCTCGGGTCGCTCGCCTCAGGGAAGCCTTGGGTATCACCGCGACGACGGGAATCATGGTCGTCGAGGTGCAGGATGGTCAGCCCGCCGCGGAAGCCGGTATCCGCCCGGGCGACGTCGTGTTGTCCATATCCGGACACGAGATTACCGACCTGGAGTCCTACGACCAGGTCCGGACGCTGCTGGCGCCCGGTCGTGATCTGCTGTCCGTCCGTCTGAAGACGGGAAACATGGAGAACTTCGTTTCGGTCCAACCCCGTCACGACGGGCTGGAGAACTGATAGAAACCCCCCACGCTGTCATGGAGGAATCCGATGGCTGGCCGCAGAAATATATTGCCCGCGATGCACGAGAAGGGCCTCGAGGTCTACTTCCGTGACATCAACCGCTATGATCTGATCAGCCGCGAGGACGAGGTCGCCCTGGCCCGGCGGATCAAGTCCGGCGAGGAAGAGGCGCTCCAGTGCCTGGTCCGTGCCAACCTGCGGTTCGTGGTATCGGTGGCCAAGCGGTACATCAACCAGGGACTGATGCTGTCGGACCTGATCAACGAAGGCAACCTGGGACTTCTGAAGGCCGCCCATCGCTTCGACGAGGAACGGGGCTACCGCTTCATCTCCTACGCGGTATGGTGGATTCGCCAATCGATCATGCAGGCGCTGCTGGACAAGTCGAGGACCATTCGTCTGCCTCAGAACCAGACCGCGCTTCTGATCAAGATCAGCCGTACGCGTTCCATCCTGCAGAACGAAGGCAATCCCCAGCCCACGCCCGACCAGATCGCCCAGCGGCTGGACCTGGACGTGGCCGACGTCGTCCACGCCCTGAAATCCGACCGGACCGAACTGGCCCTCGAGGACACTGGCGAAGGGGGCGGCGACCGGCCCCTGGCCGAGGTGATCGAGGATACCAGCCAGGAATCCCCGGACTTCGCGGTGCTGCAGCGTGGCCTTCGGGAGGACGTGCGCAAGTGCCTGGCCGTCCTGGCCGACCGGGAAGCCCAGATCATCATCCAGTACTTCGGGCTGAGCTTCGAAGAGGCCCAGACCCTGGAGGTGATCGGACAGCGCATGGGGCTGACCCGGGAGCGCATTCGCCAGATCAAGGAGAAGGCCCTGGCCAAGCTGAGGAACTCCAAGGGCCGGGTCCTGCTTTTCGATTACTACTAGGAGGCCGCCGCCGGCTCCCTGTTTCCTGCCCGGGTTCTCCAGCGGAGGGCCCGGGTCGCTTTTTGCCACCGGCGCATCAGGGGTGGGGGTGCGGCCCGGTTCCTTCGCGCGTGGCCCGCTCCTTGCGTGGGAGTCCTTCCGGTGGCTTAAAACGCCTGTTTGGGGCCGATCAGGGAACTCTGTTGACAAGCATTCAGCCGGGGGGCATCTTTTGCGGACACCAAAATTCCCGTTTCGTTCCCCGGACGTCCGGCCCGCTGACGGATCAACTTACCTGCCAGGGGTTCTGTCCCTCAAAAATCTGGGATCGTCGATGAAGCTGAAGAAAAGCTACAATTTTCTATACATGCCCGAAGACCACGGCGCCTCCCGGCAATTCCGGCTGTCTATCTGGAGCCTGTTGGGTCCTGCGGGCATCATTCTGCTACTGGCGGGTATCGCGGTTTTCTACGGCGTGGGAGTCGGGACCGGCAACAGCTGGATGCCCGGCGGTTCATCCCTGCAGAAGGAAAACCGGGGTCTGCGGGGGACCATCAACGAACTGGAAGGCCAGGTCGTGGTCCTGCGGGAAGAAATCGAAGGTGTGCGCCAGGTCCAGGATCTGTTGGCGACCGCGATGGATCTGCCCGGCATCGACGGGGAGACCTTTGCCGCCGGCGTGGGTGGCCGTGGCCATCTGGCCTATGCTGCCGCTGAAGTGCCCGGCCTGGACCTCGACCCGGATTTTGGTGAGACCGGAGCCCTCGGCCAGGACCTGGAACAGATGCTTCGCCAGGCCAGGATCCAGCGGCAGGGGTACGTGGCCATGCTGGACACCCTCGAGGCGCGTGCCTCGGTCAGGGCGAAGATTCCCTCCATTCGTCCGACCGACACCGGCTGGATGAGCTCCCGCTTCGGATTCAGGACCGACCCCTTTACCCAGAAGCAGACCTTCCACCGGGGGCTCGATTTTTCGGTTCCCGTCGGGACTCCGGTGCGGGTGACCGGCGACGGTGTCATCGCCGCCGTCCAGCAGCAGCGGGGTTTCGGCAAGGTGATCAAGGTAGACCACGGCGAAGGGGTTGTCACAGTTTACGCCCACCTGGATCAGCACCTGGTCAAGAAGGGGGATGTGGTTTCCCGCGGGGATGTCATCGCCCGTTCGGGCAACACCGGTCGCTCTTCGGCTCCACATCTCCACTATGAAATCAGGATTTCGGACCGCCCGGTCAATCCGGTTTCCTACATCCTGGATTCTTACGCCGCCCGGGAGTAGTCCCGGCTCCCCACGGCTGGGATAACTTGTTTGGCGGCAATTCCCACGATATTCTCCAGTCCATTTCCCCTTGGCACTCCAGGTCCCGTGTGGTAGCTTAATCGTGGATGGGTATGTACATGGTCTCGAACGGAGTCGAAGCACGAGTATGCCCTTTTTTAGACGCGCCGGTTCGAAGGAGCGGAATTCCATGCGGCACCCTCGATATCCAGGTGGAGGCCCGGCCCGGGCCCTTGCCGTCTTCATTGTGTTTATCCTGTGCCAGCCCTGGAGCTGGCCGGCTGGTTCGGCCGGCGCCGCGACCGGGCCGGACGTGGTGCGGGTACGTCATTTCACGGCGCCCGAGCACACTCGGATCGTCCTGGATCTGAGCGGTCCTGCTTCCTTCGATGTGCGCCGCATCGGCGATCCCGACCGTATTGCAGTCAATGTCTCCGGGGCACGCTTTCGGGATACCGGAGCCATCGAGGTTGGCGATGGCCGGGTCCGGCGCATTCGCCGGAACGCGGGGTCAGATAGGGCCCAGGTCGTGCTGGATCTGGACCGGAAACTGGAATTCCGCAGCTTTTCCTTGCCGGCGTCCAATGGCCGGCCCGACCGGATTGTCCTGGATGTGCTCAAATCCTCCCAGGGTAAGCTCCTTGTTCCGGGGAGGGCGGTTTCGCCGGTGGAAACCGATGCCCTACCCGAACCCGTCAGCCGGCCGGCCATCGTGTTGGCCCCGGCGCCGAGGCCCTTCCGGGTGATCATCGATCCCGGGCACGGGGGACTCGATCCGGGGGCCAGTCGCAAGGGGGTCCTTGAAAAAGACGTGGTGCTGGACATTTCGCTGGAGATGGCTCGGCTGATCAACGCCCTGCCGGGATACCGGGCGGACCTGACCCGGACCGGTGACTACGGCCTGGAACTGTGGCAGCGGGTGGAGTTCGCGCGGCGCAAGGAGGGAGACCTGTTCATCTCCGTCCATTGCAATTCCCATCCACGGTCCTCGGTGTCGGGAATGGAAGTCTATTTCCTTTCCCTGCAGGGCGCGACCGATCGCGAGGCCCGCGAACTGGCCGACAAGGAGAACGCGGCCCAACTGGTGGGCCTCGATCCCGACAGCCGGCCTGACGACCTGGTCATGGACATCCTGATGGACCTGCGCATGAGCCAGGTGCTCCACCAGTCGGCCAATCTTTCCGAGCGGATGGTGCAGGCGGCGAAATCCAGCGGCGTGATCGGCGGCCGCAAGGTCAAGCAGGCGGGCTTCCAGGTCCTGAAATCCCTGGCGATGCCTTCGGCCCTGGTGGAGGTGGCCTACCTCTCCAACGGCGGGGACCGCAAACTGCTCGCCGACCGGAATCAGCGGCGCAGGATAGCCCGGATCATGGTGGAGGGGATCCTGGATTGGCGGCGGGACCAGGCTGAGCCCGTGTTGGTGGCTTCGGCTGCCCGGCGGACCGGCGAAGTGCGTGACCCGTCCTGGACCCGTGAGTACAAAGTGCGGCAGGGCGACAACCTGTGGCGCCTGGCGCAGAGGCATGGTACGACCGTGAACGAAATTTCCCGCCGCAATCACCTGGCCGACCGGTCGATCCTGGTGGGGCAGTTGTTGAAGTTGCCGGAGGTGCAGCCGGAACCATGAACAGTCTCGGTTTGAAAATCAGTTGTTTCCTGGTTGCCGTGCTCATCTGGATCCAGGTGGCGTCTACCGCCGACATCGAGCAGACCACAGAACTTAATTTGCGCATGACGGGTCTGGGTGATGGCCTGACGGTGGCCGGGAGCGAACTGCTCCCCCAGAAAATCCGGGTTCGGGTCACCGGCAGCAAGCTGAAGTTGCTGACCCATCAATATTTCAACCGCTACATCGGCGAAGTCCGGGTCAATCTGACCGGTCTGGCCGACACGACATTTTCCTACCAGCTGGACCGGGCCGACATTTTCGCCGAAGGCCTCAAGGATGCTGACATCGTCCGCCCGCGGATCCTGACCGTGACGGTGGACCGGGAAGTTTCTCGTCCCCTGGCCGTCCACCTGGCCGCGGATGGTTCCCTGCCCAGCGGGTTGGATTTTGTCATGGCGCCGAGGATCCGGCCCGATTCGGTTCTGGTAACGGGACCGGCGCGTTTCTTCAGCGAGGATCTGATGCTTTCCACGGAGGCCGTCGAACTCGACCGTATTTCCGGCGAGACCAGGATGACCGTCGACTTGGTGGCCCCGGGCGAATTCCTGGAGCTGGGCCTCCCCGAAGTCGAGGTGGGGTTTCTGGTGGGACAGCTGGAGGACCGGACCCTCGCCAACATTCCGGTGATACCCCTGGTGGACGCGGGTCGGCCCGACGTGGGCATTTCCCCGCCCGTTGCGGACGTCATGGTCAGGGGGGTTGCCGATTCGGTCCGGGCATTGACCCGCGACCGCATCGCGGTGGTGGTTCCGGTGGACAACCTGGCCGAGGGTGTTTTTGTCCTGGCCGGACAGGTGGTGCATCCGGACTGGCTGACCCTGATCCGGCTTGAGCCCGAACAATTCCAGGTGATCGTTGGCAACCCACCCAACCGGGCTAACGGAGCTGCGTCGGATAACGACGGGGAGGGCCCGCGTGAGTGACACGCCCGCCAAGGGTCTCATGGGCGGGGGCGGCCGTTCGCTGACGCTCCTGGCCGGGTTCCTGGTGCTGGTCCTCGCCCTGGGGGCCTTGCTGTGGCCCGGCGGTGGGCCTGCGGAAGGCCGGGGCGTGTTCCTGGTCTTCGACTCCACCGGCAACGGGAGCCGGACCGCCCAGGTCTACGAGCCGCTGCAGAATTTTCTGAATGAAATTCTCGGACGCCCCCTCGACCTGGTCGTTGTCCGCGACACGGGGGCCTTCCGGGCCGAGTTGTCCGGGTCGGTGGAATTTGTCCTCTGTCCAGACGGTCTGGGGCTGGGCCTGGACGCCGCCTCTTTTGCCCCGGTGGTCGTCGGCCGCAGGTCGGCCCCCCGCAACCTGCGACCCCGGGGTGTCCTGGTCTACCGGAAGTCGGCGGGGTTGCTGGACCAACCCTGGATATCCCGGCCCGAAGCCACGGTGTGCGGTGATTCCGTATCGCTGACCGCAACCGGCTCCTGGCGGCGAAAGGATGCCGCTCAGGGCTCCGATCCCGGCGCCCAGGGCACCTGCACCTGGGGCCCGGATCCCTATGACCACGCCCCGGCATTGCACGCGGCCCGCCTGGGAGGGTTCGACTACGCCCTGGTCCGCCAGTGGGACGCCGACCGGTTTTTTGCCGATGGGCTTCTGTCTCCCCTGGAGTGGGGGGTCGAAATCATGACGGTGCCGGTGCCCGATATCGTGATGTTCGCCTCCCGGTCCGTCTCGGCCAAAGCCCTGCTGGGGGTCACCGACGGACTGACCGCCCTCGGCCGGGGGCAGGAGGACCAGCGATCGTCGGTGAAGGATCTGCGGCTGGCCGTCGGCGGTCTGAACCTGGCGGGGTTCAACCTCATGGTGGACCCCGATTTTGAACTGGTACGGCGGAATTTCGCCGGGAATTGGCCTGGGACCGACGATTGACCCATATTATCGGCTTCATTCCGCCGCTGGAGCGGGCGGTATCCTGGACCGACGATCCGGAAGGGACAGCATGAATATCAAATATCGCCGACTCAAGGGCACCCGGGACATCATGCTCGAGGAAGTCGAGCGGTGGCGGTGGTGCGAGAGCCGGTGGAGCGAGGTCCTGGCGCGGTACGGGTATGGTGAAATCAGGACGCCGATCATCGAGCCCACCGACCTGTTCCTGCGTTCGGTGGGAGCCGGCACCGACATCGTCGACAAGGAGATGTACACCTTTGAGACCAAGGGCGGGGAAAGCCTCACCCTGCGTCCGGAAATGACCGCGTCGGTGGTCCGGGCCTATCTCGAAAACGGGCTGGTCCGGCAGCCGGGCACCCTCAAATTCTACTACCAAGGACCGATGTTCCGGCACGACCGTCCCCAGGCCGGCCGGTACCGGCAGTTCCATCAGATCGGGGTGGAAGCCATCGGCTCGGGAAGTCCCGTCCTGGACGCGGAAGTGATCCGCACGGCCATGGCCCTGTTCGAAGCGGTGGATGCCCGCGGCCTGGTGGTCAAGGTCAACAGTATCGGTTGTCCCGAATGCAAACCGGGTTACGTGGCCGATCTGAAAGCGTTCCTCCAGGAGAACATCGAGGCCATTCCCGCCAACATGCGCCGGCGGATCGACATCAACCCCCTGCGCATGTATGACGCCAAGGACGAAGGTGTCCAGGAACTGTTGGCCGGGTTCAAGCCCATCACCGATTCCATCTGCCAGGCCTGCCGCGAGCACCACGACCTGGTCCTGGAATCCCTGGGCGACCTGGAGGTCCCATTCGAAGAAGACCCCACCCTGGTGCGGGGGCTCGACTACTACTGCCGGACGACGTTCGAGATCTCGGCCGTGTCCGGACGCAAGCTGAGCAGCCTGGCCGGCGGCGGACGCTACGACGGGCTGGTGGAACAGTGCGGGGGACCCGCCACGCCGGCCATCGGATTTTCGATAGGGGTCGAAAGAACACTGCTGCATTTGAACGATGATCCGGTCGATCCCCAGCGCAGCCGTCAGTCCCAGGTGGACATCTACGTGGCCTGCAAGGGGCTCGAGGCCCAGAAGTACGGTTTCGTCAGCGCGGACATTCTGCGGGGCTATTGCCGGGTCGAAGTGGATACCACCGACCGTTCACTCAAGGCCCAGGCCAAGTCGGCCAACCTGCGCGGCGCCCGGTTCCTGTTGGCGGTAGGCGAGGATGAAATCGCGGCGGGCACGCTGCAACTCAAGAATCTTGACACCGGTGAACAAAAGCCGGTGGCCCGGACCCAGCTCCTGGCCGCCGTGCGGGAGGTCCTGGAAGGGTGAACCAGAACAGCAACACATCCGGAAGTGTATCGGCCGGTAGCATGAGAACCCATCGCTGTGGAGACGTGACCGAAAGCCTCATCGGCAGTGAGATCAAAATCACGGGCTGGGCGGGCCGGATCCGGGACCTGGGCGGGGTCGTGTTTGTCGACCTGCGGGACCGTTACGGAATCGTCCAGGTTGTCTTCGAGGATGGTCGGCCCCTGGAGACGGCCAAGGAATTCAAGCTCGAATGCGTGCTGGGGATCAAGGGTCTGGTCCGGCCCCGGCCCGCGGATATGGTCAACCCGAACAAGGCGACCGGTACGATCGAAGTGGTGGCCCGCGAGGTGGAGATCCTCAACACCTGCGCCCCCCTGCCATTCCAGCTGGATCAGGCCGAGAACGCGACCGAGGAACTGCGCCTGAAGTACCGCTACATCCATCTGCGGCATCCGGTGATGGCCAACAACCTGAGGATCCGGCATCTGGCCGCCCAGGCCGCCCGCCGGTTCCTCTCGAACCAGGATTTCCTCGAAGTCGAAACGCCCCTGCTCATCAAAACCACCCCGGAGGGCGCCAGGGACTACGTGGTGCCCAGTCGAATCCACCACGGGGAATTCTATGCCCTACCCCAGTCGCCCCAGCTCTACAAGCAGATCCTCATGGTAAGCGGGGTCGACCGGTACTTCCAGTTGGCCCGCTGCCTGCGCGACGAGGATCTGCGCAGCGACCGTCAGCCGGAGCACACCCAGATCGATCTCGAGATGAGCTTCGTGGGTGAAAACGACATCTACGAGGTGGTCGAACGGATGATGGAGGCCATCTTCGCCGAAGCGGCGGGGATCGATCTACCCACGCCGTTCCCGCGGATTTCCTATGACGAAGCGATGGATCTCTACGGATCCGACAAGCCGGACCTGCGGTTCGGCTGCCCCATCCACAACCTGGACGACCTGGCGGCCGATTGCGGCTTCGGGGTGTTCGAGAAGGCGTTGGCGGACGGGGGAACCGTGCGCTGCCTGAACGCCCACGGCCTGGCCGGATGGAGCCGCAAGCAGGTCGATGAAATGGAAGAGCTGGTCAAGAAGCGGGGAGCCTTCGGGCTGGCCCGCACCAAGGTTACCGCCGAGGGTCTGGACACGGGGATCGCCAAGTTCCTGGGGGAGGCCTTCCAGAAGGGCGTCATCGATCGCGCCGGTTGCCAGGACGGCGACCTGCTGCTGTTCGTGGCCGGGGACCGGGGCATGGTCCGCGAAGCCCTGGGCGCTCTGCGCCTGGAACTGGCCGCCCGGGCGGGGTGGATCCCCGAAAACAGCTGGGCGCTGGCCTGGGTTCGGAATTTTCCCCTGTTCGAAAAGAACAAGGAGGGGGGATGGGACGCCTGCCACCACATGTTCACTCAGCCGCGACCCGAGGATGTAGCCGGCCTCGAGAAGGACCCGGGCGCCGGGCGCGCCCAGCTGTACGACCTGGTGTGCAACGGCGTGGAACTGGGTTCGGGCAGCATCCGGATCCATCAGCGCGAATTGCAGGAGAGGGTCTTCCGCATCGTCGGCATGTCCGAGGAGGAATACCTGGCCAAGTTTGGTTTTTTCCTGGAGGCCCTGGGTCTGGGAGCGCCGCCCCACGGGGGCATCGCTCTGGGCCTGGACCGGATCGTGATGCTGCTGACCGGCAGC
>CBDTUS010000055.1:0-19677 GCA_965363725.1 uncultured bacterium
CCGTGGGGTCGGGCTGGCCCGAATAGTCGGAGCCCACGTTGCCGAACACGTCGTTGCAGCTCAGGCTCGACGGTGCGCTGATCAGGGCCATCCCGTTGCCGTTGAAGGTGCCGCCGGTGTTGAAGACCGAAATGTTGTGGGTGATGGCGGGAGCGCAGTTGGTCAGGTAGATCCCGCCGCCGCCGCTACTGGTGGCATCGTTGCCGAAGAGGGTGTTGCTGACGATGGACCCGGTGGCATTGCCGTCATAGTTCATGGCCCCACCCCAGAACAGGGCGACGTTCCCGGACAATACCGAGTTGGTCACGACCGCGTCGGTGCAGCTGGTCAGGTCGAGACCGCCGCCGATGTGGGCGTCGTTGTCAGTGACGATAAGACTGTCCAGGGCCACCGTGGCCCCGGTGGCGAAGATCCCACCCCCGTGCATGAAGGTGGCCGCCGCCGATTTGGCGTTGCCGTCGATGGTCACGCCCTTCAAGGTCAGGTTCCCGCCGTTGACATACAGACCCGCCCCGTTGGTGCTCACCGTGTTGCCGGAAACCTCGCCGCCGGTCATGTCCAGGGACGAACTGGCGTTGAATCCGCCGACGTAGATCCCGCCGCCGTCCTGGACGTCGAGATGTCCGGAAACCGTACAGTCGGTCATGGTGACGTCGGCATCGACGATATGCACGCCGCCGCCCAGGGGAGCGTTGGAAAGGTTGTTGGTGATCAGGGTGTTGTCGACGATGTCACAGCCGATCAAAGTCGGTGTGCTTTCGAAGGCGAACAGGCCCGCGCCGAATACGGCAGTGTTGCCGTGAATGAACACGTTTTCCAGGATCGGGCTGCAGTCGTTCAACATGATCCCGCCGCCGCAGCCGAGATCGGAATCGTTGCCCACGGAATTACCCGTCACTTCGAGGTTGCGCAGGGTGGGGGAGTGGCCGTTCAGCATGATGCCGCCCCCGTACCTGGCGAAGTAGGGGATGCCGCCGAAGGTGACGCCGCCACCGCCGCTGATGTGGAAGCCGTCGACCTCGGTATCGTTTTCGACATCGCCCTGGAATCGCAGAACGGTGCCGCTGAGGCTGCCGGTAATCACCGTCTTGGAAGTTTCAGCATCGCGGGTCATGTAACTGGCGTCGTATGCGCCGAAGAGTTTGATACCGCGGTCGTGCAGGGTGACCGGCTCCGGTAGGACCGTGGCGGCCTCGACCTTGACGGTGTCCCCGACGCTCGCGCAGTTGATGGCGTCGAACAGGGTGGGATATTCCGCGGGGTACTGCTGCACGTTGTCCCCGAGGGCCCTCTGGAGATTGATGCGACCGGCGCCGAGCTGCCCTCCGTAGAGAGGATTCACCGCGTCGATGTTGTCGCAGTTAGAAACCAGGGCCGAGTGAATGGTCTGCCAGTTCCAGTTGGTGTGGGCCGACCAGATCAGGGCGGCCGCACCGCAGATGGTGGGTGACGCAAAGCTGGTGCCCTGCACGGAGCCGTAGGTGTGCTGGTCCGAGTCGGCCACGTAGGCCGTGGTGTACATCGCCACGCCGGGAGCCGAAATCTCCACCCAGGATCCGTAGTTGGAGAAGGAGGCCTTGGAGTCGTCTTCGGCGGTGGCCGCCACGGCCAACACGCCGTTGCGGGTCGAAAGATAGGAAGGCACCCCGAGGCTGGGGTCGCTGTCGGTGTCGTCGTTGCCGGCGGCGGTGACGACCAGGCAACCGGCGCCCTGGGCCGTGGTGACGGCCAGATTGAGGAACGAGGTGGAGCCCCAGCTGCAGTTGATGATGTTCGCCCCGTTGCCCGCCGCGTAGATCATGCCTGCGGAAGCGAAGTCCATCCTCACCACGCCCTGGCCCTCGTTGGTGCGCCAGCCGCAGCGCACGGCCATGATCTTGCACCCGGGGGCGGCGCCGGCGATGCCGATGCCGTTGTTGGTGATCGCCGCGGCCATGCCCGCGCAATTGGTTCCGTGGCTCTCGAAATCCATGGGGTCGTTGTCCGGGACCTGTACGTCCTGGCCGGGCCAGCCCGCACTGACAGGAACATCGACGAAGTCCCAGCCCCTGATGTCGTCGATCTTGCCGTTGCTGTCGTCATCGACGCCATCGGTGCCGTAATATTCCGTCCAGTTGGTCCAGATGGCGCCGTTGACCTTGTCGGGATGATCCCCGCCCAGGTCGGGATGGTGCCAGTCCACGCCTGAATCCAGGATACAGATGATGATGTTGGAATCCCCGAGGGTTTCATTCCAGGCCCCGATGCTGCGGATGTCCCCGCCGCCGAGGGTCATGTTGCGCAGGTACCACTGCTGTCCGCTGATGCCGGGGTCGTTGGGCAGGAAACCGCCGTACTGCTTGCAGATGTCGACCACCTGGACTTCTTCGACTTCGGGCAAGGCCTCGTAGGCGGCCTTGACCGCGGCCAGTCCCATTTCCACGGGAAAGTCGATGGCCCAGACACGATCCAGCACATCGGCCGCGGACTTGTCTGCCATCCTGGCCCGCACATTGTCGGTCAGGTGGGCGTAGAGGGGTTCCATGTTGTGGACCGAGAAGCGGGAAGCGAGACCGTCGAGGGAAGCGATGCCCACGCGGGGAGTCCCGGCGGACTTGTCCAGGGCCATTTCGGTGCCCGCCTTGACGGTAACCACGACACGATCGGGCACCTGGCCCACCACCGCACCGGTTCCGCTGGCGAATGCTCCGGCTGCCGCCGTCCCGAGAATAAGAGCGATCAGGACGGGAAACAGGATCTTCTTCATGATGGATTTCCTCTCCTCAATGGTCCCGGCATGGGATGCGGTTCTGTGCAGAGGCATTGCCGGTTCAGGTGGCCGGGGCAATGCGGACGCCTGGCGAGCCGCGTCAAAATCTGGCAATACTGCTGGCCCAGGGATGAAAAATAGGGCGATCTAAGGCGAATTTCAGTTAGATCTTGCAGCAGAATGAATTATAAAGGAAGTGAGGATTCGATACAATACCACGCTTTTTTGATAAAATCTGCCAAGGATTTGACAGGTCGGAATCATTTCTAAGAGGTTGCGGTAATTGGATATAAAAAAAGTCCTGTTCATCGAACCCTATGACGGCGGATCCCATCGCGCCTTCCGGAAAGGCCTCGTGGAACGCTCCGGGCACGAAATTACGTGTCTCGTGCTGCCCGGTCGCTTCTGGAAATGGCGCATGAGGGGGGCCGCCGCCTGGTTCGCCGACATCATCAACCAGGGGCTGTCCCAGGTCCCGGATCTCATTTTCCTGACGGGGTTCATCAACGTGGCCGACCTGCGGGGACTGCTCGATCCACCCCTCGACCGGACCCCCATCCTGCTGTACATGCACGAGAACCAGCTGACCTATCCTTTGAGTCCCGAAGAGGAATTCGACTTTCATTTCGGCTTCACCAACATCATCAGCTCGCTGGCCGCCGACGCCGTGGTTTTCAATTCGAGTTGGCACCGGGACCTTTATCTGGACGCCCTGCCGAGTTACCTGAACCGGATGCCCGAGGCGGTGCCCCGCGATGTCGCCGACCGTCTGCGGGGCCGCACTTCCGTGATGGGAGTGGGGCTGGACCGGCCGCCCCTGCCGGCGGACCACTTCCCCCTTTACCGGGGCGGGCAGTGCGCTCCCGAAGCCGGACCTTCCTGGCCCCGCACAGGGCGTCATCTCATAGTGTGGAACCATCGTTGGGAGTTCGACAAGCGGCCCGACCTGTTCGCTTCGGCCTTGCAACGCCTGCTCGACGCAGGCTTGGAATTCGATGTGGCCCTGCTGGGCGAGGAGCGTGGCCAGGAATCGGCCTTTGCCGATTTGCGGGAACGGTTGGGCGACCGGTGCGTCGCCTTCGGGCATCTTCGGGACCGTTCGGACTACGATGCCCTGCTGGAGCGGGGGGATATCGTGGTCAGCTGCGCGGAACAGGAGTACTTTGGGATAGCGGTGGCCGAGGCCGTGCATGCCGGATGTTATCCGGTGCTGCCCCGGGCGCAGGTCTATCCCTCGCTCTACGGTTCCCATTGCAAGGGCCGGCATTTCTATGACACGGAGGAAGATCTGGTGAACCTTCTGGGCGACCTGATCTCCGGGAATTCCTGCGGACACGTCTGTTCCCTCGACCGGGACATGGACGTCTACTGCTGGGATCGCCTGGTTGAAAAATTCGATCGCCTGATCCAGGATGTCGCCGATAGGGGTCGCCTGACCTCGCGGGACAGGGGCCGGTCATGAAGAAACCGGGTCCCGTCGGCGCCTACCTCATCGACATCGAAGGCGTGCTGGTGCGTGACAAACGCTACCGGCCGATCGATGGTGCGGTCCGGTGGATGAACGCCCTGGCCGAGGCGGGTCGGCCCTACTGCCTGGTCAGCAACAACACCACGCATCGCCCCGGCGACCTGACCGACGCCCTGGCCGGGCTCGACTTTCCGGTGGATTCGAACCATCTGGTAGGAGCCTTGGGCCTGGGCATGGCCTGGTTGAAGGAGCGAGGCAAGGACCGGATCCGCTGGCTGGGAACACCGGCCCTGGATTCCTTCTGGGGCGAAGAAGGATTCGAAATCGTGACCGCTGGCCCCTGCGACGCCGTGGTTCTGGGGGCCAACTCTTTCCTGGAGATAGCGGCCCTGGACGCGGTCCTGGAACCCGTGCTGGACGATGGTGCAGATGTCGTGTGCCTGCACCGCAACCTTTTCTTTCTTGACGGAAAGGGTCGTCGCCGGCTCGGTCCGGGGGTCTGGGCGGTCGCCCTGGAGGCCCTTGGCGGGTCCGGACGTCTGATCACGATCGGCAAACCGGAGGAAGGAATCTACCGGGAAGCGCTGAAAAGGGTTGGCGTTGCTCCGGCGGAGGCCCTATTTATTTCCGATGATCCCATTTCCGATCTTGTCACCGCAGGACGGCTGGGTATGGGCACCGCCTTCGTGCTCTCGGGGAAGTATCCCGATCATGGCGTCCTGGCGCGGCTGGAGGAAGATGACTGGCCTGACATCGTTTGTTCCTGTCTGAGTGATCTGGTTATTGAAGAAGAGGAAAAATTTTGAATTCCGAAAGTCGCGACAGCAGCAACAAACGCAGCGGAAACCGGCCGCCAGGGCGCAAACCCTCCGGCAGCCAGTCCCAGGGTCGTTCCTCCCGCGGACGGACGCCCCAGCGATCGGCCGGACCGCAGAAATCGAATCGGTCAGGCGGCCCCGGACGCGGTCCCTCCTCCGGTTCCGGGAACGCCAGGCGCGGACCCGCTCCCCAGAGGCAGGCGCCACCACCGGCTGTGGCCAGCCCCGCCCCGACGCAAACCCAGACTCTGTCCCTGTCCGCCTGGGACATGGCCCGCACCAGACGCAACCTTCCCGACACACCCCGGGGGCAGGTCATGACTCTGCGTGCCCATCAGAAGCTGGTGGATTCATTCGAAAAGGAACGCAAGATCCCCGATGCCGACCGCAGCATCCTGCGGGTCAAGGAAGGTGCCAAAGGTGCCTGCCTGCTGATCCACGGGGTCTCCACCAGGCCGGGAAACCTATACGAGCTGGCGGACGTCCTGTACGAGGCCGACTACAACGTCTACGTCCTGCGCCTGCCCGACTACGGCACCCCCGGCCACACCATCAGCGAGGTTTCGTGGGAGTCGGCCCTGCACCAGGCTCAGCAGTGTTACCGTCTGCTGGCCCGTGGCGGCAGCAAGGTTCACGTGGTGGGTATGGGTTTCGGGGCCACGCTGGCTCTGCTGCTGGCCAATCAGGAAAGCGTGTCGTCGCTGGTGTTACTCTCGCCGGCCATCATGCCACGGGAATCCTGGTTCCAACGCCTGCTGGTGCGCCTCAAGCTGCACCGACTGGGAATGGTGCACAAGTGGTTGGGCTGGAACGCCGATTTGATGGAAGGGATGGACAAGGCGCGGGGGAAGATCGGCCAGATCCGGGTTCCCATCTACGCGGCGCAGTGCGAGGACGATGACCGGGCCTGCCCCACCTCGCTACGGGTTCTCCAGAACAAGTCCCGGAACAAGGACTCCCGCTTCCAGGTCTTTCCCGAGGGCGGACACGCCATTCTGGACGTTCATGGGAAGGATATCCTTTTCAAACAGATCGTCCAGTTCTGCGGGACCGAGAGTTAAGGCCCCGCCGGGGTAGGCCGCTCATCCCGCCATGGCCAGCAGGCCAGCCAGGTCGTCGTCGCTGAGGACGGCGCCCAGGCCCAGCCTGCGAGTGGCCAGCACTCCCAGGACGTGGACGTAGTCCTCAAAATTCTCTTCCAGTTTGCGCAGCACTTCGACCAATCCGGCGTTGTCGCGGCGGCGACCTTCCAGGAGGTTGGCGGCCATGGCGAAGCAGCGGCTTCCGGTGGTCAGATCCCGGTCCCGAGTTTCCTGAGCGGACATGCCGAAATGAATCGGGCGCCGGCGCAGCCCGTCGCCCCGATCCATCAAGCCCAGATACAGAAGACGATGGTCCGCATTGGCGCGGTACCACCCGGCCCGGGCGGCGCGGCCCAGGTCCTTGGCCGGCGGCAGCAGCAGCGCTCCGGCCCCCCACCGGACGCGGGGGTCATGGTGCCCGGTGAGGAATCCTGCCAGCAGGTGCGATAAATAGACGTTCACGTCTTCGTCCGGGCCGGCCCCGTTGGTGGGGAACATCGACTCACGACGGGCCTCGAGAAGTTGTTCCATGAGAAAATACCGCCAGGGTCGGGGGCCGGACCAGTCGGGAAACAGGCCCCGGAAAAGGGGATATTCGATATTTGACAAGGTTTTCGGCATGAAATCTTTCCTCCCTGGTGGCGGGCTTTTCCCGGGGAGAATGCAGGGACCATGCCGGAGGGCCCGTTCGTCCTGAATCGTAACTATATATTCCTTATTGTCTTACATCGACCCCTGCGAAGGTCCCACCGGTTTTTCAGAGCCTCATGGTTGATTTCGGACCAGGCAGGAAGATTCCCGGATCCGCCGAGGATCAATTTTGGCTTTGGTTTTACTCAACCCCGCCGATCTAACACGGGAATATTGCAGGGGCTCGAAGTGACGGGGAAGGCCCCGGGTGTGCTTGGAATCTGCTGCGCCTTGTGCCACAAGGGAATTCCCATTTGAGGACGCTTCCGAGTTGAAAGGAACGGGGAATGAGCGAGAAGGATCGTTTCGACCTGAATGACGACATGGAATTCGACGCCGAGACCGACGGTCAGGAGGATTTCGGCTCCTTCGACGACCCGCTTGGATTCGACGATTTCGAGGACCTGTCCGACTATGAGGATCTTCCCGAGGGCGATACCCCGGAAGCGGATGCCATGGAGGTCCGCGACAGGATGGATCCGGACACGGCGACCACGGTCTCGGAGAACCTCGAGGAAAAACTCCCCACCAATGCGGTTGTCGCCGCGGGGATGAAAAAGAAAAAGCGCCGCAAGGGCATTTCCGCCATCGGCATGGGCTTCCTGTTTTCGGCGTCCATCCTGGTGGCGGGTGTCGGAGTCGGCGGGGCCATTCTCCTGGCCGAAGGGGTTCATCCCTCCTCGTTGTGGAAACCGCAGAATTTTCTCCAGGTGGATCAGTTGCTCAATTTCGCTGACCATCCCCTGAACATCCTCTACATGGTGGCCCTGGGCATCGCGTTTTTGGCGCTGCTGGGCAGCTACAAGATGGCCAAGGCCGCGGCCCTGGCCAACGACAGGACCCGCGACGCGGAAACCATGCTGGACCGGCTGACCACGCTGAGCCTGGAAAAGCAGGAGGACTGGGAGAGCCAGGAATTCAAGGAGTTCCCGCCGGCAGAGGCTTTTGTTATCCGGGTCCTGGGCGCCTGGCGCCTTCAGGAGGCCAGGCAGAAGAGGCTCATGGGGGTCGAGGGTGAATTGCACCGCCTCGAGAAGGCCCTCAGCACGAATTCGAGGTCGGACCTGACGGGACGTTTCGATTCTCCCGCCGTGGGCCGGTTGGCCGATGAGATGCTCCGTTATTTCGACGCCCGCGATACGGCGGTCGGAAACCTCCAGGAGTTTGAATCCAGGGATGTCGAGAACAGCAAGGAAATCGTCGGCCTGCTTCAGCATTCCCGGAAATGGAACGGAGGCGCCCTTGATACCCTGAGCGTGCAGGGAGCCACCCTGGACAAGCTGACCGGCGACATGAACGAGGTGGCCGGGAACGCCGAAAAAGCGATGGCCGAAAGAACGACCACCGAGGGTCTGACCGATATCATCGAAGGCGTCCGCAAGGACCTCGACAAGCACGCAGCCAAGGGCAGCGCCGACCCGATGGGCACCGAACTGAACGAGCTGGTGGACCGGGGCAGCAAGCTGGCTTTCCAGATCGCCATGGAAGTGGCCCGGCTGGGCCCCCGCGGGGAACGCCTGTTGCCGATGAGCCAATCCCTCGAGGATCTCACCACCGGATTCCGTAAGTTGGCCGACCGGGCGAACGATCCGAACGGTGGCGCGAACGGGACCCCGAGCCTGAAAAACGTCCACAAGAAACTGGAGACCCTGGCGGCCCTGATCACCGAAGATGCCCAGGGCCCCTGGCGGGACATCACCGACGAGGTCCAGGACTTCGGCCCGGCGACCGAGGCCATCTCGCGCGCCATGACCCGCTTGACCGAAGGTTTCAATCAACAGGAGGACCGCCTGGTTCAGGCCGGGACCCACCTGTCGAACATGACCGGCGCCGAATTCGATTCCAGCTCGATTCCCCGTAAGGAATCGTCGGAAGCGCCGGTCCCCTCCCTTGACCTCACCCGGGAGGCACCGGCCAAATCCGGACCGGAGCCGAAGGAGGTCGATCCCTTCTCGGCCTCGGGATCGTCGATTCTGGCCGGCGGCCAAGTGGAGTCGGATCCCGAATTCTCTTCCTCGGTCATTCCGGGCACGGACAGCTTGTCGTCCTCGGCCGGCAGCGAAACCAAGGTTACCGACCTGGACCTGGAAGGGGCCAACTCCTTCAGCCTGGGCCAGGATCCGGCCCCGGACATGCCCCTTTCCGACGATGAGGAAAAGGTGTACGATCTGGAGGACTTCGGTGCGGCTTCGGTCGAAGATCCCGCTCTGGAAGGTGACCAGGTCTTCGATATTTCGGATTTCGGCGGCGTTCCGATGGACCAGGAGTCCCCCGACAGCACGGATGAAGTGTACGAACTTTCCGATTTCGGCGCGTCGCCCATGGCCGGTGCGATCCAGGAGCCGGAAGGGGAAGAGGAAGTCTACGACCTCTCCGATTTCGGCGCGTCACCCATGGATGAAACGGGATCGGATGCCGGCGAAGAGATTCACGATCTCACCGAGTTCGACGCCACGCCCCTGGATCAGGCGGTCGGGTCCGACCTGGAAACGCCCGGTGAAGACGAAGAGGTGTATGACCTCTCCGATTTCGGGGGCCAACCCATCAAATGATTCCGGTCCGGCAGGCTGTGTCCCGGACCGGGGCACCAGCGGGCGGGACCCGACATGCGCGGAATTAACCCGAATGAATACGGTCCCGGCCTTTTGGCCGACTATCTGGCGGAACTGCTGAGGCGGTTCCGCCATTTTTCCGGAGCCCACGATCCTGACCCTCTTTTGGCCTCACCCCTGGCCAGGATCCGGATTTCGGCGCGGCTGCTGGGAGCCCTCGGTGCGGAGCCCGATCCGGGTTGCGAGGGCTTCGTCCGCCTCGGTGGCGTCTTGGCCGAATGGGAAGCCGGTTTTGCCTCCTGCCCCGAATCCTATCCCGCCAGCCTCTTTCGTCCCCTGGAACGTCTGGCTGATTTCCTCGAAGAGATCCTGGCCAGGCGGGATAGGGGTACAGGGATTGCCGAGCTTGCCTTCGACGAGGCCTGGTCCAGACTCCTGGATTCCTTCCGCCATGCGGGAACCCCCCTGGCCGTCATGGACGAGGTCGACGACCTGTTTCGCCGCTGGGGCGGGCGCTGGACGCAGGAAAACCTGACTCCGGTCCAGGATCAGCAGTTGCGCGGGCATTGGCGTCGGCTGCGGGATTCCGGGGATCAACTCTTTCTGGCTCCGGCCGAGGGGGCGCCCGAAGCCCTGGACGGTCCCGAGCCTCGAAGCGAGCAGCCCCGTCACCTCCTCCTGCTGGTGGACAGCAGCTTTCGCCGGGACCAGATCAGGGACAAACTCGCCGAATGGGATTTCATCCTCGAGATTCCCGGCGATCCGCAGAAGGCCCTGGAATTTATTGCCGCCGAAACGGCGCCCCAGGCGGCATTGTGCGACCAACTGGAGCCGACGCGTCATCTGTCCAGGCTGCGGCAGGGACTGGAAGCCTTGCCCGGTGCCCCGAAAGTCCCCCTGATCCTGGTAACTTCCGCCTCCGGGTCTCCCGGTAGGGAACAGGCCCGGGCATTGGCCCTGGGAGCCGAGGCGGCCTGGTCGGAACCGTACCATCCCGGAGAACTCCACCGCATATTGCAACGCCTTTCTCACCCCTGAGGTATCCTGCACCACCGAAATAGGGTTCGGCGTTCCTCTCCCTTCCGCGTAATTCCCCTAAAACCCTTGAAATCCAGTGTTTTCCGTGGAATGAAGCGCCCCCATCAGGTGGGCATGGGAGTTGCAATATCCTGATATTGCTGATGTGGCACGCATCAAGTCTTGGAATCTAGAGAAGGAGACATCCTCAATGCCTGACTACAATGATTCTTCCAGGATTTTCATCGGCGGGGAAGACAATTACGGTCAAGTCATGACCTCGGTCGAAGCCGCCGAATACCTGAAAATGCACGTCAAGACAGTGTGCCGGTTGGCCAAGGAAGGCAAAATCCCGGCGAAGAAGGTTGGCAGTGAATGGCGGTTCCTGCGCCAGGTTCTGGACCGTTGGCTCACCGAAACGCTGGTCTGATCCATGGCGACGCGCTTCAAACCCCTCAATCTCAAGGATGATCGGCTTTTCGGCATCAGTCTGGCCGGTATCATCGGCCGATCGGACAAGAGCAATCTTCTCGATCTGGCCGATCGTTGCCTGGACAAGGGCAAGATCCATCTTATCCTGGAGCTGTCCGAGCTTTCGTCCATGGGTGGGGGCGGAGCCTTCATCCTGGCGGATTTCCAGCGCCGGTTGACCTCTTCGGGGGGGGAAGCCGTCTTCGTGGGTGCGGGAGACGTGATCCGTCACTTCCTGGCCCTGAAATTCGATGATCTGCCGCTGCGATTCTTCGAGACCGTCGCCAAGGCCACCACCGCCCTCGGCAGCGACGCCGACAAAGTGGAACAGCCCCCAGCTCGCCAACCACAGAATGAGACAGCAGCGCCGGCCAAGTCGGCTCTCCCTGACACCCCGGCGGCCCCGCCCGCCAAGAAAGCGGCTCCGGTTGCCGCCAAAAAACCCGGAAAAAAAGCCGCCCCCATCGAGAACGAAGAAGGCATCAGCGCGATGAACGAGGTCCTCGAGGAGTTCAACGGCCCCGAGGAGGCTGGACCCACCATTGTTCCGGGCCGGCGCAAGGACCACCAGTACACCTCGCTGTCCGAAGCGGTGAGCGCCCTGGGCAGCTGGTCGGAATACAAGGACCATTCGGAATACACGGCCACCCTGCGAAACCTTCTGTTCAGCCATGGGCTGGCGGACGATGCCTACCTCCTGGTCGAGCGGGAGGATATGATGGAGGATCCCGACCAGGAGTGGCAGCTGTCCACGGGATGTTCCCTGGTGCGCCAGCTCGAAGAGGTCGCCGCTCCCTTGACGGTGCTGGATCTGCAGCAGGACGACCTCGAAGAAGACGAGATCAACCTGCTGGAGGCGATCAATCCCCAGGTCATCCTGCCTATCCTTCTCGGAGATAAGCTGGCCGGCATTCTTCTGCTGAATCGCGGCGGTGAGGAAAACGAATACTCGGTGGCCGAGCACTTCGCCCTCGAACTGCTGCTGCAGGTTCTGGAGCGGGAAGGGACGACGTCCCCTGCGAGGCAAAACGCCGCGGTTGGGGCCGCGGCCGTTCCTGGCCCTGCCACGGAAGATGGCGCGGAGAATCCCGAGGGGGAACCCTCAGGGAAGGAAACCGAGGAAGGGACCCTGCCCGATTCCTGGTCCCTGCCTTCGAGCGATGACGATTCCACGGCCCAGGTTCTGCTGACTTTGGCCCTGAACCTTCCCGACGCCGATGACCGCCCCCATTTCTGGCGCCTGTTCGCCCGCCACGCCTGGGCGGCGCTGCCGGTGCGGCACCTGGCTTTCCTGGGTCCTGAAATGGTCAGGCCCCAGGTCATGGTGGGGCAGCACACCCACTGGGAACGGCTTGATCTCGGCGACCACAAGATCCAGCAGTATTTCCAGGGCATGCAGCGCCCGGTCAAGACCTGCAACATTCCGGCGACCTTCAAACTGGTCAAGGATCGCCTGATGGAATGCCAGGCCGACTGGATCGTGAGCCTGCAATGGGATGAGGAATTCCTGGGCACCGCCATCCTGGGCCTGGATGATGATTTCACCTGTGACGACCACGTCGACCGGATCATCCGGATCTTCGGTGAAACGGCCCGGTTGTTGTCCCGGTTCGACGGCAACAACGACAATGCCGACGTCAACCTGCAACTGGTCCGGATCATTCTGGCCCAACGGGAGATACGCTGTTTCGGGCACGATAAGCTGACCCAGGCCATCGTGGACCACGTCCACCGACTGGCCCGGGTCATGGGTTTCCCGCCCGACCAGGAACGGAATCTGACCTACGGTTGCCTGCTCCGCGACATCGGCCTCATCGACAAGGATGATGCCCTGATGCTGCCCCCGGAGGAGATGGACCCCACCCAGTGGCCGGTCTACCGCCGCCACCCGGCGGATGGCACAAAGCTCCTGGAAGAGCTCAACCTGCCCAAAACCATCGTGGACGTGGTCCAGTGTCATCACGAGCGGTTCAACGGGGAAGGCTTTCCCCGCGGACTTTCGGGGCGTAACATCCCGCTGGCCGCCAGGGTGGTGACGGTGGTGGAGAACTACGTCTCCATGGTCACCGGAACGAGCTCCCATGATCCGATCGCGCCCGAAACGGCGGCGCGAATCCTGCGGGACAATCTGGGGGAGCGCTATGATCCTGATATCGTGGCCCTGTTCCTGAATGCCATCCTGGGCGAATCTCAAGCGGCCGGTGAAGAAGAAGCCCCGGAGAAGGATTTCGAAAAGAGGGTTCTGCAGAAGACCTGACCCGGCTCCCGGTGTGAATGTTCCAGTGTCCCGCCGTGAAGGATCACGGCGGGACACTTTTTTGGTCCCGGCGGGACAGGTTTGGGATGGGGTCCTTGGTTGGATTTTTCGGTTCTGGCCGCAGGACGAAATAATCGTTTGGGAGTCATGGAGTTGTCGGATCCATCCGGGATTTTTTCCCGGCGGCGGTTTTCGGCAGGCAGTTTGCTGGAGTCCAGGCGCACGGTGATGTGGCTGGGAGGACTCATTGCCGGACAACGAAGCGCCGCCGCTCCATCCCCATGGACGGCGGCCGCTTCATTGGGACAGGGACAAGGTTTCAGCCCCCCGTTGCCATTTGGGCCAGGTTTTGACACTATGTTCGGCAATGGATGCGATCGCTTGATTGGCGCCAACCCCTTGGAGAACCATGTCCAGCACCTTCGGCCGCATGTTCAGAATCACCTCCTTCGGAGAATCCCACGGTCCGGCTCTGGGTGTGGTCGTGGACGGCTGCCCGTCACAGCTGGAGCTGAGGGTCGCCGATATCCAGAAGCAGCTCGACCGGCGCCGACCCGGACAGGGAGCCCTGACCACCGACCGCGACGAAAAGGATCAGGTGGAACTCCTGTCGGGGATGGAGGGCGACCTGACCCTTGGCAGCCCGATCGCCATGACGGTGCGCAACCGGGACCAGCGGCCCACCGACTACGGCAACACGCAAAATGTTCCCCGGCCTTCCCATGCGGATTTCACCACCCAGGCCAAATATGGTATCCGGGCCTCGAGCGGCGGCGGGCGGGCCAGCGCCCGGGAAACCTGGGCCCGGGTCGCCGGCGGCGCGGTGGCGGAAAAATGGCTGGCCACGGCATATGGCCTCGAGATCGTGGCCTGGGTAGAGGCGGTTGGCCCGATCGGACCAGCGGTCGTGAACGCCCGGACCGTGACCCGCGGGCAGGTCGACGCCACCGAAATCCGCTGCCCCGATTCCCGGCGGGCCGCCGACATGGCCCAGGCTGTGCACGAGGCCAGAGGGGACCAGGACTCCGTTGGCGGGATCGTGTCCTGCGTCTGCCGTGGGGCCCCCGTCGGCTGGGGTGAACCCGTGTTCGACAAGATGGAGGCCCTGCTGGCGCGGGCGATGTTGTCGATTCCCGCAGCCAAGGGATTCGAGATCGGGTCGGGGTTCGGCGGCACCACCATGCGGGGTTCCCAGCACAACGACATGTTCATCGGCAAGGACAGCGGGCTGGGAACGGCCACCAACAACAGTGGCGGGATCCAGGGTGGGATCTCCAATGGGGAACCCATCGTTTTTCGGGTGGCCTTCAAGCCCCCGGCCACCATCGGGGTGGCCCAGAAGACGGCAGACTTTGAGGGTTCAGAAACGACCCTGGAAGCACGCGGGCGCCATGATCCCTGCGTGGTACCGCGGGCCGTGCCCATTGTCGAGTCGATGGCGGCGCTGGTCCTGGCAGACCTCGCCTTGATCCAGCGATCCCGGGTCTAGGTAGGGAATCGGCCCATCATCCGGACCGAAACCCGGGGCCCACCTTTACATTTTCAGCAGGCCCTGCTAGGATGAATCCCCGATTTTCCAGCGCATTTCTACGCATTCTTCTGATGGCGATTGGAGTCACCCATGAAAACATTGAGAACGATCACCTTGATCGCCCTGGTCCTGGCGGTTCAGCTGTCTTGGGGCAGCCAGGCCCTGGCCGTCCCCCCGGACTATCTGATATTTGAAATCGGCGTCCTCGATCCCGGCGACTTTGCCTCGCAGGGCTGGGACGCCTCACCCATCCTCGGCATCGCCACCGGGCGCAACTCCGGAGATAGTGATCAGGCCTTTGTGTGGGATCAGGAAACCGGTCTCGTCGGCTTGCCGAACCTGCCTTCGCGGTCGTACTGCAGAGGAAACGGCGCCAATGACCTGGGCCTGGTGGTGGGCACAGGGGCGACCACTTTCTTTGGTTCGAGTCCCTTGCCGCTGGTCTGGGAAAATGGGGCCGTGGCCCAGTTGCCGCTGCCTTCAGGTGAAACCCTGGGCCGCGCCGAGGACGTCAACAACGGCGGCATGGCGGTGGGTTCGGTAGGTGGTGGTTCCGCCCAGCGAGGCGCCCTCTACGACGGCCCGGTAGCGACCGTTGTCACCACGACCACCGCCACCGGCTGCTATGCCAATGTTCTTTACGCCGTCAACGATGCGGGCCTGGCGGCGGGCACCGGGCTGGATCCGAACAACGCGGCGCGAAATGTGGGGTTCGTTTACGACACCAACACCGACACCGCCTTCGAGGTGGACGCGCTGCCCGGTCTCAATGGAGCGCTCAACTTCGCGGTGAGCAACGCCGGGCACGTGGTCGGGTCGGCCATGATGAACCAGGGGGCCAGCGTTCCGTTCATCTGGACGGAGGCCGGCGGCTCGGTGGCTGTGCCTCTGCCTAATGACACCTCGCAGGGTGGCGCCCGTGGCGTCAACTCCGACGGTTGGGTCGTGGGCACGGCCAGCAACGCCTTCGCGATTCCTTTCCTGTACGATGGTGAGGCCACCTATCGGATCGCCGACCTGGCGCCCGCTGGATCGGGCTGGGAACTGGAAACGAACACCTACTCGTCGGCCATGGGCATCAGCGACGGTGGGATCATCGTCGGCACCGGGGTGCTCGATGGCAATATCCGGGCTTACGCCCTGGTTCCGGAGGGCGCCGTGGCGGCTCTGCTGCAGGTATTTGCGGCTCGGGGCCTGGAGGGCGGCATCGAGATCCAGTGGGGACTTTCAGCGCAGGGTGAAGGGGTGAACCTGACTCTCGAAAGAGCCACCACGGAATTCGGGCCTTGGCAGACCGTGGAAATTTTCGCCGATTCGGAGGCGACCCTCCTGGACGACACGGCCGAACCCGGCCACACCTACTACTATCGATTGAAGGTCGCCGATACCGATGGCGACACGTACGTCCTGGGCATGGTGTCCGCCGAACGGACTTCGGTCGGCGCCCTGGGTGTGGTCCTGGGCAAACCGGCCCCCAATCCCACCCGGACGGGCACCTCGTTGGCCTATCGCCTGCCGTCGCAGCAGAGCGTGCGCCTGACGGTGCACGATGTGCGCGGTCGACTGGTCCGCACTGTCACCGACGGCGTGATGGATCTGGGTGATCATGTCATGAATTGGGATGGGCGCACCGATGGCGGGGTCCCAGCTCCCGCGGGCGTGTATTTCATCCACATGCAGACGGCCCAGGCCAGCCGGTCCCAGAGAGTAGTGATGGTGCGGTAGATCCGTGGACCAGTGGGGGAGCGGTCAACAACCTTCCAGCTGGTGGTGAGCTTCCCAGCTCACCATCAGCTGGGATCGCTCCGGGTTTCACCCACGGTATCGGGGAGGGGCTTGTCGGTATCCTTGCGGTCGGTGGATTTTTTTCGGCTGGAACCCGATTTCCTCAGATAGACTCTTTCCAACTCGGTGGTCAGATCGTCGAGAGACAGACCGCGGCGAATATCACCTTCGTACACCAGGCTGATCGCGCGGGTTTCTTCGGAAACGACGATGACGATGGCGTCGGACTGTTCGCTGATTCCGATGGCGGCACGGTGGCGCGTCCCCAGGATGTAACCCAGTTCTTCACGTTCGGTAATCGGCAGGATGACCGCCGCCGCGGCGATCTTGTCCTGGCTGATGATCACCGCGCCGTCGTGCAGGGGGCCGGGCACGGTGAAGATGGATTCCAGGGTCAGGGCCGTGATTTCGGCGTCCAGCGGCACACCCTTCTTGATCCAGTTGTTCAGCCGGACTTCACGCTCGATGACGATCAGGGCTCCCAGGCCGCGTTTGGCGCACATGGTGACCGCTTCGAGGATCTCCTGTTCCTTCGGGATTTCATCGACGGTTCCGAAGAGTCCGAAGCCCCGCCGCAGCCCCAGGTTAGCCAGAGCCGAGCGCAGTTCCGGCTGGAAGATGATGATGAACGCGATCACCCACACCGTCTGCAGGGTGCCGATGATCCGGCCGACGACGATCATGCCCAGACTGCTGGCCAAAAACGACAGCAGCAGCAGAATGCCCAGCCCGACGAACATCTGGATCGCCCGCGTGTCCTTGATGAAAACGATCAGACGGTACAGCAGATAGGCCACGATGAGGATATCGAGGATGTCGATAATGGGGCTGCCGGAAATGCTATTCAACATGGTGGAACCAACCTAGCACCCGACTGGTCGGGACTCAAGTTCTACAATCGGCCACGGCCTTCAGGACATCCAGGAACTGACAGGTCGCCGCGACGTCATGCACCCTGACCATGGTTGCCCCACCACGCCAGGCGCAGGCCAGGGCAGCCAGGCTGCCCGGCAACCGGTCGTCCACGGCGGCACCGGTGACCGCGGCGATGAAGCGTTTGCGGCTGGCGCCCAGCAGGAGGGGGCGTCCGCCCGATACCTCGTCCAGGCCGTTCAACAGGGCCAGATTGTGGACCAGGTTCTTGCCGAAACCGATGCCAGGATCCACCATCAACCGTGCGGGCGCCACGCCCGCGTCCTCGGCCAGCCGGCACCGGGCCGCCAGCCATCCCCGGACTTCGGCCAGAACGTCCTGGTAGTGGGGGTCGACCTGCATGGTGCGGGGGGTGCCCTGCATGTGCATCAGGACAAGGCCACATCCGGCGTCCGCCGCTACGGCCAGCATATCGGCATCCTGGGTCCCCGCCGAAATGTCGTTGATGGCGTCCGCCCCGGCGTCAATCGCGGCCCGGGCCGTGTCGGCGCGCATGGTGTCCACCGAGATGGGGACCCCGGTTTCAGAGCGCAGGGCCTCCAGGACAGGTAGAAGGCGGTCGCGTTCCTCGGTGGCGCTGACGGGCTCCGCGCCCGGCCTGGTCGATTCCGCACCCAGGTCGAGCAGGTCCGCGCCTTCGGCCACCAGCCGCAGGGCGTGTTCCACCGCGGGCCCACCACCGACGGATCGTGAGCCCGGGAAAAAACTGTCAGGGGTCAGGTTGACGATGCCCATCACCAGGGGACGGCCTGGCGGGGCGAGCACGACACGGCCCAGGTCCCAGGCAGGGGCGACAAAGGGGGCCGTCTGGCCCCCTTCAGCTCTGTCGCCGGGATTCATGAATCGTCGCGGGGGGGATCCGGGTCGCGCCCGGGTTGGGGATCAAGCACCTCGGATTCCAGATCCAGATCCGGTGCCACCGGATCCTGGCGGGTATCTTCGTCAGCCAGGGAGTGGTCCACCTCGATCAGGATGTCCGGCAGCTCCCGGCCCTCCATGAGAATGATGAACTCCTGGGCGTCGATGGTCTCCCGCTCCAACAGGGCCGCGGCCAGGGTCTCGACCTTGTCCTTGTTTTCTTCCAGGATCCGGTGAGCCCGGTTGAACTGTTCGGTGACGATGCGGTGGACCTCGTCGTCGATGGCCTGCAGGGTCTGTTCGCTGAACACGTGCTGGCGTCCGATGTCCCGGCCCAGGAAGACCTGTTCGGAACCCTCTTCGAAGGCGATGGGGCCGAGCTTCTCGCTCATGCCCAGCCGCGTGACCATGGTCCGTGCGTAACTGGTCACGGCCTTGATGTCGCCGTAGGCGCCCGATCCGATCTTGCCCAGGAAGATGTCCTCGGCCACCCGGCCGCCCAGCGCGACGCAGATCTGGTCGAGGTACTTCTGCTGGGAAATGGTGTACTGGTCCTCTACCGGCAGCATGGCCGTCAGCCCCAGGGCCTGGCCGCGGGGGATGATGGTCACCTTGTGCACCGGGTCGGCTTCCTCGACGAAGTAGGCCACCACCGCGTGGCCGGCCTCGTGGTAGGCGACCTCCCGCTTGACCTTGTCGGTGAAGACACGGCTGCGGCGCTCGGGCCCGAGCATGACCTTTTCCTTGGCGTCCTCGAAATCCTCCATGGTCACGTTGTCGTGGTTCTTGCGGGCGGCCAGCAGGGCGGCCTCGTTGACCAGGTTCTCCAGGTCCGCGCCCGCCATGCCGGGCGTGCCGGCGGCGATCTGCTGGGCGGAAACCTCCTCGTGGAGCTTCACCTTCTTCATATGAACCTTGAGGATGGCCTCGCGTCCCACCAGGTCGGGCATATCGACCACGATCTGGCGGTCGAACCGGCCGGGGCGCAGCAGAGCGGGATCCAGCACGTCGGGCCGGTTGGTGGCCGCCAGCAGGATCACGCCCTCGTTGGACTCGAACCCGTCCATCTCGACCAGCAACTGGTTGAGGGTCTGTTCGCGTTCGTCGTGTCCGCCCCCGAGGCCGGCGCCCCGGTGCCGGCCGACGGCGTCGATCTCATCGATGAAAATGATGCACGGTGCGTTCTTCTTGCCCTGGTCGAACAGGTCGCGCACCCGGCTGGCGCCGACGCCGACGAACATCTCCACGAAGTCCGAACCGCTCATGCTGAAAAACGGCACTTCCGCTTCACCGGCCACGGCCCGGCCCAGCAGGGTCTTGCCCGTGCCGGGCGCGCCGACCAGCAGGGCGCCCTTGGGAATGCGGCCGCCGAGGCGCTGGAACTTCTGGGGCGCCCGCAGAAAATCGATGATCTCCTGCAGTTCGTATTTGGCCTCGTCGCAGCCGGCAACGTCCTCGAAGGTGAT
>CBDTUS010000056.1:0-19523 GCA_965363725.1 uncultured bacterium
GCCATGTTGTTTTCGTACCGCAGCCCCTCCACGGGACCGGTCATGAGCGTGGTGAACGCCAGGCTTTCGCTGCCGTCCTGGGGCGTCACCGTGATGGTATAGTTTCCGTCTGCGGCCTGTTGGCCGTCCTCCAGCAGGCCGTCCCAGGTAACGTCGTTCAGGCCCTGGCCGACGGACTTGCTGTAGGTGGCCACAACGTGACCCGTGTCGTCGATCACTTCGACCTTCACCGTACCCGGTCCGCTGGCCGCGATGGTGCTCTCGGAGACCTCTCCGGATTCCAGCCACACCTTGTTGCCCTCCACGGTCACGCTTTTACCGACGAGGCCCAACATGGCCGTGTTGTTGATCGACTGACCCACCAGGAGATTCTCCTCCAGCCGGGCGTTCATGCCTTTCATCTCATCCAGCATGGTGAACTGGGTGATCTGCGAGGTGAACTCGGCGTTGTCCATGGGGCTCATGGGATCCTGGTTCTTGATCTGCGCCACCAGGAGCGTCATGAAGTCCATCTTGTCGATGGAACTCGTGTCATTGGTCGGCTGCCCGACGATGGGACCGTACCCATCAGTGATTCCCGTGACCGGCATGATTTATCCTTCCTGGGCCCGCCCGGCGGGCTCCGTTTCAGCCTTCATGAAACCGGGTCCATCTTCCCGATCCCGGTTTTCCTGGTTCTGCCCATTTGGTTCGGCATCTTCGCCCGAGGACTTTTCCCCGGACTGCCCGCTGGTCTCATCGGCCGCGTCCCGGCGCCCCGAATCACCGTCCGACTTCAGGTTCACTCGAACATCGACGGTCTGGAATCGGCCGGTCTTTTCCTGGATCGCGTCACCCAGGTCGCGGATGTTTTCCCGTAGGGCGGCTTCGGATTCCTTGCTGGCCGCCGTGATCCTCACCGATAGATGTTCCCCGGTTGCCTGGAGCCTGACTTCGACCTTGCCCAGGTGGCCCGGTTCCAGCTTCAGGCTCAAGGTCTGGACGCCGCCCCGTTCGGTAAACCCGGCGGCGATGTCTGAAGCCAGTCGCGCCCGCACCTCAACTGGTATGACCTCCATCCCTGTCTGGTCCGGGACTGAGTTCGGGATCAGGCCCGCCAGATCCATGGACGTGGCGGCCACGCCCCACGCGGTCCAGGTTCCCGACAGGCCGATCGGCCCTGACTCGGGCAGGGTCTCATATAAGGATTCGCCTGTGCCAGGTTTCTCCGCCGGAACGCCTTGGCCGGGTGGGGTAGTTTCCTTCATGGTCCTGGCCTGCGGGTCATCCTGGGTCCCGATGTTCCGGGTCTCTTTTCTGCCCTCGGAACCGGAAGAGCGTTGGGAGGCGTCGCCCAGCGGAACTTCGAGTTTCCGCGCCAGCAGATTGGCAAACATGGCAGAGCCTTCTGTACTGCCAGGCTCCCCCGGAGTGCTTGAGGCGGCCGATTCGTTCGGGATCACGCCGTTCAAAAGAAGACTCATCAACCTGTGCCTCCCAGGCTCAGTTGGGTGCTGATCTGCGCCGCCAACGGGGCGGCCATGTTGGCCAGGATGCGCGCCGCCTCGCGTTCCTTCATTCGTTTCATGATGTCCAGGATGACGTCCATCTCCAGGGCGGCGAGGATGGGGGCGGCCTGGGCGGGTTTCATGTTCTCGTACATCTTGGCCAGGCGGTAGGCCGAACGCTCCCGCTCCGCCCCGAGGACGTGCTGCTGGGCTTCGATCTCCGTGATGATCTCGGCCAGTTCCCGACGGCCCTCCTGCAGAACCTGTTCCTGCACGGCCACGGCCTGCCGGAGAGTGACCAATTCCTCTTTTTCACGCCGGATCATGGCCCGCTCGGCGGCCAGTCCCTTCATGATCAGGTCGGCATCCTCTATGTCCGGGGAGTCGGTCGCGGTCTGGTACACCGCGGATTTCCCACCCAGTTGGCTGCTCAGGATGGCCAGGCCGCCGAAGATGAGGAAAAAGGTGACTACCGATATGATCAGGACGCTTTTCATTTCAGGTTCCTTTGCCGGGAGCTCGGGGGCTCCTCATTTTGGTGCTACGGGCACTGTCGCAATGAAAATGCCAACAACAGGGGTGGCGACCCTTCTTCTTTTTCCTAATTAACTCTTTTTTCTGCAGGCTATTGCAGATCTTCGCGAACATTCCCCCTCAAGGCTTGTGCAGGTTGGGGGAAATATTTTCCCCCTGACCGGAAACCATGGCCCGCCGGTGCCGGTGGGCCCGGATCTGTCCGATTTCATCCATGTCTCGTCTTTCCCGGGCTGATTGCTCCAGGCGCCATTCGGATTTTCTTCGTTCCCGGAGCTGTGACAGGACCTCCAGTTCCTGCCAAGCTTCGGTCAATCCAGCGCGGGTTTCCCTCAGGTCGGTCACCGCCGTCTGCATTCCTTGAGCCAGCTCCTCCAGCCTCTGCCGCAAATGGTCCAGCCAGGCGGTGCCGGCTATCAATTCCCGGGCCTTGATGACCTGGCCCCCGTCCCTGGCCAGGGCATCGGCCTGGAGTTTGATCTGCTCGTCCAGAAGGGCCAGTTCCCGGGCCAGCGAGGCGACCTTGCGTTCCGCCCGTGCCACCTCCTGGGAGTGAACCTCGACGCACCGCTGCCGATGTCGCCACACATTCTCCAGGCCAAAGCGGAATACGGCCATCACGGGACCTCCGTCAGCCGGCGCAACCCGGCAAGAGTGGCCTCGAGCCCGTGACTGTCTCCCGCCTTCTGGGCCAGGAATCCCATGAGCTCATCTTCTTTGGCCAGCGCTTGATCCAGCACGGGATCCGAACCCGCCACGTAGGCGCCGATGTTGATGAGGTCCCGGTTGTCTTCCAGAGCCTTGAGCCAGGTCATCAGCGTGGCACCCGCGTCGCGGTCTTCGGCGCCCAGGATGTCGTTCCTAAGTCGACTGACGCTGCCCAGGACATCGACGGCGGGGTAGTGCTGGCGACGGGCCAGATCACGGCTGAGCATGATGTGCCCGTCCAGGATGGATCGCATCGCATCGGCCACGGGGTCATGGATGTCGTCTCCTTCGATCAGCACGGAAAAGAAGGCAGTCATGGCGTTGACGTCCGACCAGCCCGCGCGTTCGCACAGTCGGGGCAGAGCGGCGAAAACCGAAGGCGGGTAACCCTTGGTGGTCGGCGGCTCTCCCGCGGCCAGCCCGATTTCCCTCAGTGCCATGGCGTAACGGGTGGCCGAATCCATCATGAACAGGACCGATTGGTCGTTTTCGCGATAGGATTCGGCGATGGTCATGGCCGTGTCGGCGCCCTTGGCCCGCAGAACAGCGCTCTCATCGGAAGTGACCACCACGACCACGCTTCTCGCCAGCCCTTCCGGGCCGAGGTCCCGTTCCAGAAATTCCTTCACCTCGCGGCCCCGTTCCCCGATCAGGGCCAGGACATTGACCTCGCTCCGTGCGTTTTGGGCCAGCATGCCCAGGAGCATGGATTTCCCCACTCCGCTGCCGGAAAAGATGCCCAGGCGTTGCCCGCGGGCGGCGGTGACCATGCTGTCGATCGAGCGGATGCCCGTGGCCAGGATTTCCTTCGACCGGCGTCGTTTCAACGGAGCAGGAGGGCGCGCCCCCAGGGAGCGGTGCGGCAGGCCGGACAAGGGAGGTCCTCCGTCGAGGGGTCGGCCCAGACCGTCGATAACTCGGCCCAGCAGTTGCGGTCCGACGGGAACCTGCATCCGGCGGGAGACAAGCTGGACGCGGCGGTCGGTCGCCACGCCGCGTGCTTGCTGGTAGGGCATCACCAGAAGGGTCTCATCTCGAAAACCGATGACCTCGCCCAGTACCTCGCGTTCGTTTCGACCAGCATCGATTCGGCATACCGACCCCACCGGAGCGGTCAGCCCCGCCACCTCGATCACCATGCCCACCAGATTGGACACGCGGCCCACCGCCCTGATGGTGTCGGTCCGGCTGACGGCCGTTTCGAGTCTATTCAAGACCGGGTTCATCGGGCACTTCCAGGGGCTGGATGTCGGGCTGATCGGAGGCGCCCAGGGCTTCTTCCACCACCGCGGAGAGGGTGTCCAGCTGACCGGACAGGGTGGCGTCCCATTCCCGCCGGCCGGCCCGGATGCGGCAGCCGCCACGTTCCACGCGACGGTCGGCGACGATCTTTTCGATGTGGAGACCCGATTTGAGGGCGGGATCGTTTTCCAGGAGTTCCACATCGTCGGGATGGAGGCTGACTGATAGGGGACGGGCATCACCCACCTTGAAAAGCGCCGTTTCCAGGGTGCGAAGCACAAACCCCCGGTCAATTTCCACGGTGTCCCGGATGATTTTTTTGGCCAAGGCCAGGGCCAGACCGACAGCATCGCTGGCGAGGGTCCGTTCTTCGTGCCGGAGGGCATCCGAAAATTCGGCGGTCCAGTTGTGGAAACGGGCGACAAAATCACCACGGACGGTTTCAAGGTCGGCTCGGAAACGCTCTTCCCTCTCCTTGTCCCGGGCTTCGAATTCCGCAGCCAGTGATTTTCGGGCCCTTTCCAGCAGGTCGTCCTTGTCCAGGGGATGCATGTGGTCCCAGTGGGTGTTGACACCGGTCAGGGAAGGGTCTTTGGCGAATCCTGAACCAGCCGGGGATGGCACCTCTTCGAGAGCCAGAGAAGTGAACTCGCGCGCGGCGAATTCGGGGCTGGGAAGGCCCGATTCCGGAGCGGTATTTTCCTCGCTTGGGAAAGGATCAGGTGACCATTTCCGCATCCTTGCTTCCCTTCCCGATGGTGATGGTGCCGTTCTCCTCCAGATTGCGAATCACTTCCACGATGCGCTTCTGCGCATCTTCCACCTCGGCCAGGCGGATGGGTCCCATGTAGTCCATGTCTTCCATGATGCCCTGGGCCGCGCGTTTGGACATGTTGCCGAAGACCTTGTCGCGTATCTCGTTGGTCGCTCCCTTGAGGGCGAGGGTCAGCTCACGGCCGTCAATTTCCTTGAGGATCTCCTGGATGTGACTGTCGTTCAGCAGCACGACATCCTCGAAGACGAACATGAGGTTGTTCACCTCGTTGGCGACCTCGTCGTCGATCTCCCGCATCTCGTCGAGGATCTCCTGCCACACGTCCCGATCCACTTCGTTGAGAATGTCGGCGACCTGTTTGCGCCCTCCGTATTTGGATTCCTTGGCCGAAAGCTCCCCTTGGAGCTGTCCGGCCAGGACCTCTTCGACAGCCCGAAGGGTTTCCGGATTGGGCGCTTCGAGAATGGCCATGCGGTGGGCGACATCGCCCTGCATTTCCGCGGGCATCAACGCCAGGATGGGCCCACTCGCCCGGGGATCCATGTGCGCCAGGACCACGGCCACGGTCTGCGGATGTTCGTTGCGCAGGTAGTTGGCGATGGTCACGGGGTCCACTTCCCGAAGGTGCTCGAAGCTCTTGATCTCGCTGTAGCTGGTGACGCGGCTGAGCATGGAGGTGGCGCGCCGGGCTCCGAACCCAGCTTCCAGGATCTGCTTGGCCATTTCTTCACCGCCGGTGGCGATGCCGGATATCTGTCCACTGCTGGCGATGAAATCGTTGAGTGTCTTCTTTTTTTCGTTGAAGCCCACCGGCCCCATCCCGGCGATGGAATGGGTCAGGGCCTCGACCATCGATTCGGGCATGCGGGACAGGACCTTGCCCCCCGCCTCGGGACCGAGGGTCATCAGAAAGACCGCTGCTTTGCGGACCGCGCTATCGTTCATTGGGATCCCCCACCGTCTCCTTGGACCCGGTGCCCAGGTTCATCTCGTGGATCCAGGACTGGACCACGTCCGCCACCCGGTCCGGATTGTCGGAGGCGTAGTCCTGGATGTCGTTGATGACCTGGTCGTCCATGTCCGGAATTCCTTCGAAATGCTCCCCGTCACTTTGGCTCGCCGTCGGCGAAACCCGTGTCCTCGGCCGGGCCATTTCCCGGGACAGCAACCCGCCCAGTCCCCGACGGAGACTCAGCACGAGGATGCCGAACATGAGGAACAGGAAGGCCTTCCCCCCGTACTGGTTGACCATCTCCATGTAGTTGGGTCCGAAGGGACTGGGTTCGCTGACATCAGGCTGGGTGAACTGCATGTTGACGATCTCGATCTGATCGCCGCGCACGGCGTTCAGGCCCACGGCGGTCTGAACGATGCGCCGAAGCTGGGTCACTTCGTCGTCGGTCAACGGCTGGTAGAAGGGCGCCCCGTCTTCCCCGGAAGCCTCGTAGTGCCCATCCACGAAAACAGCTACCGACAGACGCTTGACGCCGCCGGTTTCGCCCACGATGTGCTCCACGGTCCGGTTGATTTCGTAGTTGGTGGTGCTGTTCTCGTCCGAGCCGCCGGTAGCTGGATCGGTCACCTCACCCCGAACTTCGCTGCGGACCACCGTCCCCTGCGGGTCGTAGAGTTCCCTCTCCTTATCGATCTTTTCAAAGTTCAAGGTGGCGTCGACCTGGACAACGGACCGGCCCGGGCCCAGGACCCGGTCCAGCATCATGGAAGCCTTCTGGGCCAGATGGCCCTCCACTTCCTTGCGCAGGGCCAGCTGGCTTTCCGTCCGTCCGGTTTCTCCGTCCTTGAGCTCGGCCGACAGGACTTTGCCGTACTGGTCGATGATCGTTACCCGGTCGGGCACCAGGTTCTCCACGCTGCCGGCGACCAGGCTCTGGATACCGTCGATCCGGGATTCCTCGAGGCGAGCTCCGCGGCCCATCTGCAGAACCACGCTGGCCGTGGCGGGGGAATCCAGCTTCTTGAAAATAGAGGGTTTGGGCAAAACCAGATGGACCCGGGCTGACTGGATTCCTTGCAGTGATTCAATGGATTTGGTCAGTTCGCCCTCGAGCGCGCGCTTGAAGTTGACGTTCTGGAGGAACTCGGTGAGACCGTACTGCTTGCCGTCGAATATCTCGAAGCCCACCGTGCCGCTCGACGGCACACCCTTGCCTGCCAGTTCCACACGCATCCGGTGGACGGACTTCTTGGGAACCAGGATGGTCGTGCCCCCGTTGGACAGCTCGCTGGGCACATCCAGCCGGGCCAATTCCTCCAAAGCCACCGAAGCGTCTTCAGGTGTCAAATTCGTAAACAAAACGGCAGTTTCCTCTTTTTGCAGCCAAAGGGAAAATACCGCGATGCTGATCAAACTGGCAGTCGCCACGGCGCCAAACAGGACTTTCTGGTTGAAGGAAAGTCCGCTGAAGCGGGCCCTGATGCCGTCCGTCGCGTTCCTGAATCCGTCCACTGCGTTACCTCATATCCTGGGTTCCAGCTGCATCTAAACCTGCATACGCATGATTTCCTGATAGGACTCCAGCAATTTGTTCCTTATCTCCAATAGCAACTCGAAGGCCAGCTGCGACTCCTTGGCTGCGATCATGACGTCGTGGACCTCGGCTGTACCGCCGGTGACCATCTGGTCCACCATCTCGGTCCGCCGGGTCTGGAGGTCGTTGACTTCGGCCACCGCGTTCTTGAGCTGGTCGGCGAACGACGCCTTGGTTTCGGCGGCCGTCGGCCCACCGACGCCGTAGGCGGCTCGCGGATCGATCGATCCCAGGGATTTGATGCTGCCGATGGCCATGTCGTCTCCTTGTTTCCTGCAGGGGGAAACCCCCTACACCCCTCAGATCTTGAGGGCGTCGTTGAACATGTCCTTGGCCGTCTGGACGGCACTCACGTTGGCCTCGTAGGCTCGGCTGGCGGTGATCATGTCCACCATTTCGGTGATGGGATTCACGTTGGGCATCAGGACGTAGCCCTGTTCGTCGGCATCGGGATGACCCGGGTCGTAGACCACCCGGAATTCCGAGGCGTCGGTGGCTACGGCCACTTCGCTGGTCAGGCCCCCACCGATCTGAACCGCCCTGCTCCCGGATTCGCCCAGGTGGGCGGGATGGGTCCGCGCCAGTCGGTTCTCCACCCCATACCCCATGTTCAGGGAATGGCGCTGCAGCTTGTCGCCCAGGACCTGCTCGAAAATCGCCCGCTGTCGACGGTATGGAGTTCCGTCGGCGGTGCGGGTGGTTTCCGCGTTGGCCAGGTTGCGGGCCACCACATCCATTTTGGTGCGCTGGCCCCGCAGCCCTGAGGCACTGATCCTGATGGCTCCGAAAAGTCCTTCACTCATGAGCGGCCTTTCTGCTAACCGATCCGGCCTTTGATGGCCCCGCGCAGAACGCTGTACCGCATGCTCAACAGCCGGGTGGCCATGCGGTAGCTGAGGTCGTTGGTGGCCAGGTTTGTCATTTGCTGGTCGATATCCACGTTGTTGACGCCGTTGTCGTAGTCGACATCCGCATCCACGATCTCGTCCCGCGCGGAGCCCGGATCTGCGGCCCCGATCGGGATGTGGTTGGCATGGGTCCGGTAGCCGCGCAGCTTCATCTGCTCCCCGGACAGCATTTCCTCGAACTTCACCCGCTGCGCCCGGTAACCGGGGGTTTCCACGTTGCTGATGTTCTGCGCCGTCACCTGGTGGCGGCGGGCGTAGACATCCACGGCCTTTTTCAGGACGCCCAGATGCTCCTTGTCGAATAGACCGGTTTTGATCATGGCCTCAACCCGGAATCTCCATGCCCAGGCCGGCATAGAGATTCAATTTGTTGCGCAGCGTCCGCACGCTGATGCCCAGCTCCTGGGCGGCCTGCGTGCGGTTGCCGCGGGTGTTGTTCAGTTTCCTGAGTATCAATTCCCGTTCCATGTCCTTCAGGGTCAGGTCCGAGGAAAGGCCCCCGGCCGACGCGGTGGCGTCCAGCTCGTCGGCCAGGCCGAGGATGTTTTCATCCAGAACCCCGTCGGTCGAGAGAATGACCGCCCGTTCGATCACGTTCTGCAGTTGGCGGACATTCCCCGGCCAATCCAGGGCCACGAGACAGCGGATCGCACGTTCGGTGAATTCCAGCAGCGGCTTCCCGTTCTCCGCGCAGAAGTTCTGGCAGAAGTGGCGGGCCAGCAGCGGGATGTCGTCCTTGCGCGCTCTCAGCGGGACGATGTGAAGGGGTATGACATTCAATCGATAGAAGAGATCTTCCCGGAACCTGCGGGCCTTGATTTGCTCCTTGAGGTTGCTATTGGTCGTGGCCAGGATCCTGACGTCCGCCGTGGTGACGTAGCGAGCTCCCAGACGGGTGAATTCTCGTTCCTGCAGGACCCGCAGCAGTTTGGCCTGCATGGCGTAGGGAATCTCGCTGATCTCGTCCAGAAGGAGCGTCCCGCCGTCGGCGAGTTCGAATTTCCCCTGCCGGGATTCCACCGCGCCGGTGAAGGATCCGCGCTCGTATCCGAAAAGTTCGGCCTCCAGGAGAGTCTCGGGAATGGCGGCGCAATTGACCCGGATGAAGGGGCCATCGCGACGGGATCCGGATTCATGGATGGCGCGAGCCGCCACTTCCTTGCCCGTGCCGCTTTCACCCTGCAGAAGAACGGTGCCTCGGGTGTCGGCGATCATGGCAATCTTTTCCCGCAGCTTTTCGATGGCGTGGTTGTTCCCCAGCAGCCCCTGCTTGTCCACACGGTCCACCAGGTTGGCGCGCAGATTGCGGTTTTCCCGGTGCAGCTTGCGGATAGTCAGTGCCCGCTCCACCACATGGTCCAGCTGGTCCAGGCCGAAGGGTTTGGATAGATAGTCATCCGCCCCGCCCTGGGTGGCCTTGACGGCCTGTTCGATGGTGGCGAAAGCTGTCATGAGAATCACGCTCGGCTGGTAGGCCAATTGTTCCCGGATGGCTGCCAGAAGTTCCATTCCCCCGGCCCCCGGCATTTGGACATCCGAAAGGACCACCTCGAACCGCCCCTGGCGCAGTAGCTCCAGGGCTTCGTTGCCATTGGCCGCAGTCAGCACCTCGTACCGGTCACTCAGCGAGGATTTCAGGAAGTCCCGCATGGACCTTTCGTCATCTGCCACGAGCAATCTCGATTTACCGGACATGGTTTCCCTTTCCCCCGGGACGGGATATTCTCGCTGTGCCGCGATTCCCATCCTCAATATCCTTCCGCCACTTCCAGATCGATGATGGTGCCCTCACCCGTTTCGCTGGTCAGGCTCCACTGGAGACCGTACATGTCCATCAGGGTTTCGATGCGGGTCAGCCCTACGCCGTGATGCCCGTCCTTGGTGCTGACAAAGGGGGCCGCAGCCATGGCCGTCAGTTCCGGGTCCATTCCGCACCCGTCGTCCGTCACGGTCAGGAAAACCCTGTTCCCATCCACCACCCGGCCCTCCAGGGTGACCTCCACCGGTCCGCCTGCGGAGGCCGCGCTCTCGGCGCAGTTCTTCAGCACTTCGCTCAGCAATAGATGGAGATCCCCGGCGGGCAGCCTGAGCTCCCCGCCCGGGATCGAAATGACCCGGAGATTCAGACCGGGCTGGGCCGCGGCACCGTCGTGGGCCACCTCGGCCACGAACCCGGGCAGGTCCACCCCGATATCGGGATGCCTTCGCCCGCGGGTCAGATCCCCCACCGACCGGAAAATATCTTCCATCCTCTCGACTTCGGCGATGATCTTTCGCGCCCAGCGTCCCGCTTCGCCCTCCTGGATTTCACGGTCGGCGATCAGGCTGGCGTACCCCTTGATGCCGCACAAAGTATTGCTGGTCTTGTGCAGGTAGCCCTCGAGCAGACGCCTGTCCTTGCGGGCGTCGCTGGACGCCGGCTGGGGAAGGTCTTCGTGGATTTTCCGGGCCACAGTCGGGGTCATATCACCACTCTTGTCTGTTCGATGAGAATGAGGTCGTTCTTCTCTTCGCAAATGAGGATTTCCTCGATGAGCCGGGTCACTTCCTGGACGGCATCATGAAGTTGGCGCCTGCTGTTGGATGACCATCCGGCGCACCCTTTTTCCCAGGCCACCTTGGTGCGATGCTCGGTCAGTTCGAGGCGGCCCACCAGATCCAGGCAGCCCTTTTTCTTTTCCAGGATGCGGCGGACGCTGGCCAGGGAACCGCCCCGGCTGATGGCCTCACCCTGTTGTCGCGACAGTTCCAGGACCTGCTCGTAGAGGTCACTTTCCTCCTGGTACAGGTTCAGGAGCCGCTCCAGGAGTTCCTCTTCACTGCGTGTCCGTTCAATCGGCGGCGCCGACATGGGGTTCACCTTCCTTGCCCAGCCGGCCCATCCGGCCGCTGAGTTCCGCCATGGAGCAGGCGTGCTCACGCCAGGTTCCGGCATGTTCCGATTCGCAGACGAGTTGGTACTTGCGGCCGGCTTCGGCGAACTGGCGGGCCAGAAAGTCCAGTCCCGCCAGCTGGAAATGCCCCCACAGGCTCAAACGATCCAGGTTGGAGGCTGCCAGGCGCGTGTAGAAAACGGCGGCTTCGTTGCGCTTTTCCAGGCGGAAAAACAGATCGCCGGTGGCGGTCAGCACCCAGGCTCGCTGACCCTTTTCCAGGTTTTCCCAGCTGTTGGGGGTCTGGAGAAGATGTTGCAGTTGGGTCAGACTGGCCTCCGAGCGATCCAGGCGATGCAGCGCATAGGCCAGCCAGAATTGCATCTGGGTCGGAGGGGGGTCCTGCCTCCGGATCACCTGGTCCACCAAAACGGCCAGGTTTTCCAACTCCTCGTTCTGGGCCAGGCGCCGCAGCGCCAGGACAATCTTCATTTCCTCGGCTGAAAGATCCGCAGGCCGGGGAGCAGCGAAAGGAAACTCCCAGGCCGCTTCGGGGGCTGTTTCGGCCTCCAGGGCGGTCACCCAGGCATCGAATCCAGCAGTCAAACCGGAATCCCCCAGCCCGGAAACGGATTCGGCCCCCGCACCGGTACTTCCGAGCAGGAGGCCACCCAAACAGGTCAGAATTCCCCAAAACAAACGCATCGACAACTTTCCCCGGTTTCAATTGAAGAACGGCACAACAGTCCATTGGGGGGGAAAAGGCAAAGCTCATGCCTTGACGCAGGAGAGCCCAATGAGGAGGTATGGAGGAAAGCCGTGGCGTCTGAAATCGAGGGAATATATCGTTTAACTAGACCAATTCCAGAGATTTAAGAATATTTATTCGAAAACAATTTAAGAAATTTTCGACCCATATATCCAGGGAAATCCAGCTGGGAATCCGGCATAAATCCAGGGATTTCATCCCCAGGTGGTCAGTTTGTGGTCAGGAGGTCAAAACGAGGGTCGGCTGGTTGCCGACCCTCGTCAATTGGTTCAGGCCTCGGCGTGGTCGGTTTTGAGATCGTTGTCATCGCCGCTGTTCTCATCGTAGATTCTCAGCTTCTCCCGCAGGGTCTGCCGGCTGATCCCCAGAATCCGGGCGGCCTTGGACTTGTTGTTCTCGGTCATTTCCAGGGTGTACAGGATCTGCAGCTTTTCCACCTCGGAAAGGGGCATCAGGCCTGTGGCCTGTCCGAGCACCTGCTGGCGGGACGATCCCCGGGGATTGCGGCCGTCGAGGATGTGCGGCGGAAAATGACTTTCCAGGAGCTTGTCCGGCTCATCGAGAATGACGATCCGCTTCAGGACGTTTTTCAGTTCCCGCACGTTGCCGGGCCAGGGGTATTTCTGCAGGGTCTCCAGAAGCCGGTCGTCGATCTTTTCGGTGTTCAGGCCCAGGGTGGCGTTGAACTCGAGCAGGAATCCGTCGATCAAGACCTTCAGGTCCTGGGGACGCTCGCGCAGCGGGGGCACTTCGATCTCCACCACCTGCAGCCGGTAGTAGAGGTCGTTCCGGAAAGTGCCGTCGATGATGGCCTCACTCAACCGCCGGTTGGTGGCCGCCACGATGCGGGCTTCCACGTTCAGGTCATCCTTGCCTCCGACGCGGCGGAAGCGACGGTTCTCCAGGACACGCAGCAGACGGCTCTGCAGCAGGACCCCCATCTCCCCTATTTCATCCAGGAAGATGGTGCCGCCCCCGGCCAGCTCGAACAGTCCCTCCTTGCGGCCCTTGGCATCCGTGAAGGCACCCTTCTCGTAACCGAAGAGTTCACTTTCCAGCAGGGTTTCGGGGACCGCGGCGCAGTTGATTTCCATGAAACGGTCCGAATGACCGAGGCTGACCTCATGCACCGCGCGGGCAACGATCTCCTTGCCGGATCCCGACTCCCCCTGGATGAGGATCGAGGTGTCGTTGCCGCTGCGGCTGGCTCCGATCTTGTCCAGGATGCGAGCCACCTTTTGGAGTCCGGGACAGGCTTCGATCATGTCCATGTAGAAACTGTCGGTGTTGCCGGACCGCAGGACGGGTGTCGCAACTTCGGCGGGCTCGACCGAAGCGGCGACCGCAGCCGGGGAGATTTCGCGCGGCTCCGCCGTGGCCCTCAAGGCGGCCCGGACCTGTTTCTTGATGGTGCCGAGCTTGAACGGCTTGGGAATGAAATCGTAGGCGCCGTCCCTCATGGCCTGCACAGCCGTGTCGACGTCGCCGTAGGCGGTCATCATGATGACGGGTGTGGCGTTGCCCTGGTTGCGCATGGCCTGTAGGATTTCCAGGCCACTGACGCCGGGTAGCCTCAGGTCCGTCACGACCAGGTCGTAGGTCGACCCATGGCACTTGGCCAGGGCGGCCTCGCCGGTCTCGGCGATCTCCGCGTCATACCCTTCGGCACTGAGGGCTTCCAGCAGGGATGAGCGGATGGCCGCTTCGTCGTCGACGATCAGGATCCTGGGGTTCATGTGGTCTCCTCGAGTTGTTCCTGTACCGGCTGGCGCGGACTCTGTTCGCGCGGCAGCAGGACACGGAAAATAGTATGGTCGTCCTGGCGGCCGGCGGATATCTGTCCGTGGTGAGCCGCGATGATCTTATGACAGATGGCAAGCCCGAGCCCCGTGCCCGAACTCTTGGTGGTGTAGAAAGGCCGAAAAATACGCGCCAGGTCCTCGTCCCGGATTCCGGGTCCGTTGTCTCTGACTTCGATCGCCACTCCAGGCCCTGCGTGGCGGGTGCCGTGGGTGGGGTCGTTCCGTTCCAGGTTGTCGCCCCGATGGATCAACAGGTCTACCCGGCCGCCTGCCGGAGCAGCGTCCACCGCGTTGATCAACAGGTTCAACAAGACCTGCTGGATCTGCCCGGCGTCCACCTGGCAGGTCCCGCCGCCGGTGTCGGAAAGTTCCAGGTGGACGTTTTTCGCCTGGGCCCGTGGTGAGACAAGCGCCAGCGCGTCCCGACCCAGGCTCTCCAGGGAAGCCGCCGTCAGACTGGGTTCATAGGGTCGCACAAAATTGAGCATGCGGGTGATGGTGTCGTTGATGCGGTCCACCTCGCCGGTGATCACGTCGATATAGCGAGACCTGGCGTCGCCCGCCGGCAACTGGTCGGCCAGCAGTTCCGCTTGGGCGCTGAGCCCCATCAGCGGGTTCCTGATTTCGTGGGCCAGCGTCGCCGACATCTCGACCAGGCCCTCCAGCTGTTCGGACCTCAGCCTTTCGGCTTCGAGCTTGCGGGTCTCGCGGAGATCTTCGGCCACCACCACCAACCAGTTCTGCTCGGGATGGCTGCCGGGCATGCGGGAGGTCTGCAGAAGAACAGGTATGCCCATGCCGTCGTCGCGCGTCACCTGGCCTTCACCGCTGTACACTGCTCCGGAATGGGAGCGCAGGTAAGGGAGCAGCAATCCTTCGACGTCGTCCAGGCGCAGTCGTCCGTCCAGGAACAACTCGGGCAGGTCGGCACCGGCGGAACCAAGGGTCATGTCTTGGCGCCCTCTGCCTATCTGGAAAAGGACGGCCTCCGAGGCCTTCGCCCGAGCACTATTCCCGGTCAGGAGCTCCTGCCCGGCGCGGTTGCAGAAGACGGTGCGGCCGGATTCATCGACCACCCAGATCGAACTGCGGACGGTGTCCAGGACACGAGCGTTGAAGGCCCCGATGTCCCTGATACGGTCCAGGAGCTGGGCGCTGGCCACCTCTTCGGAAAGAACCACCTGGACGGCCTGCAGAAAGGGCAGGTACCGTTCGCGGACCCGGTCTTTTTCGCCGACATCGTTCAAAAGAAGCAACAGATAGCCCAGGCGGATGTTCTGGTGTTCCAGGGGCAGGGCGATGATCCGGCTTCCTGGGCCGCCGGGGGTTTCACCCTCGGTGGGAACCGTGAAGGCCGCAGGAGCCAGGAGACTTTCGGCCAGCGTACTCTCGGCCTGGCCCTGCAATTCGACCAGGACCTTGTCCCAGGCGGACTCCTCCCACTGCCAGGTCTGCCGCGGGGAATAGGAGCCGCCGGGCGCCGACCGCAGGATGAGCGCGGAACCCCGGGCCCCGATGAACCCCGTGAGCCGTTTCAGGATTTCCCGGAGGACCTCGTCCCAGTTGCCCGCGGTGCTCAGCTCGCGTCCGAAACTGTAGAGCAGGGAGAGCTCCTCCATGGTTTCACTCAGTTGGCGGTTGGCGGCCTCGAGGGATTCCTGAGCCCGCAACATCTCGCTGGCCGACCGGGCGGTCTGGTCTCCGAGCTGGCGCCGCAGATTGCGCAGCAGATCCTGGGTCTGACCGGTCGAGGCGAGAATGAGCCGCCCCTGCTGACGGATTTCCAAACGCTTTTCGGCTCGGATAAGAAGATTGACCCAACGGGGTCGATCCACCGGCACCACCAGGGCGTCAAACAGTCCGGCGCGGAAAAACCTCACCAAGGGTTCGGCCGGCAGGTTGCCGTGAAGCAAGATGGGCAGGAAAGGCGCCCGCAGAGAGTTCAGCGATTCCAGCCAGGTGACAAGTTCATCGGCGCCCTCCTGGCCGGCGAAAGCATCCTGATGCAGGAACACCAGGCGCGACGTCGCCGGGTCGGCGGCATAAGAATTCCGCAATCCCGTCAGGGCTTCCTCGGCACCGGCAAACAGCCGGCAGTTCCGTTCGGAAAGGACAGCTTCAGGCAGCCACGTGACCGGACCAACGAAAATCGCACCATGGGGTATGGGGGTCGGCAGACGGAAAAGATGGTCGTCCATCGAATAATCCTGACTCATGGATCAAGGGTTGCGCTCCATCGCAGGAAAAACTGTAAAGTTATTTACCAGTATATGCAAACAAAAAAAGCAGGACCTCCCTCCTTTTTCCCTGGGAGAATCCGTAAGAAATGGAATTGGGCTATAAGGACCTCTATCCTTAGAGTTCCTCTAGGTGGCGGGCCACGGCTTCAAACCGTTCGGCCACTTGCCCCCGCACTTCCACCGAATTGTAGTAACCCGTGTTCAGCCGGGCTCGAGCTGCCGCCACCCGGTCCTCACGTACCGCAGGGAGAGATTCAAATGCTTGACGGCCAACCTCAACCGCATGCCGCAAGGCATTGAGTTGATGGGCCTTGGAGGAAATCTCCGCGGAATCGGACGTTGGGGTCCGCATTTCCCGGGACGGCGACTCCTTGACGAGGGATAGTTCACGTTCCGGCGAACCGGTGCGGGAGGCGCCCTGGAACTTCTCCAAGAACTCCCGGCCCAGGTTCGCGAAACCCCCAATCCTGTCCATGACCATGACACGCCATCCTTGTGAACCCATTAAATTGATCGACTTTGCTGTTTGGGAGGTTGCAAGTGTGATGCCGCAGGAGTTGCTGCCTCCATTCAGCATCGGCCAGGGTAGGAAAAAACTTGAGAATCAGGCAGGTTCAAACGGAATCAAAGCCCCAAACCGCCACGGTCAAGGCCCCTGGGTCCACCACGCCGTCGGGGCCGACCGCCCCCAGGACGGCGGCGGCGTCGGAAGGATCCCGAGGAGCTCCGTGCCCGGACCCCTGCAGATAGCGGTTCAGTTGCTGGGGTTGGACGATCTTCCAGAGCCCCGAAGACTTGGCCAGCGGAACGGCGCCACGGGGAACGAGTTGACCAGCCAGGGCCTCTCCGCCCGGTGGAACCAGTAGATGCAGGGCCATTTCCCGCCGGCGAACCTCCTCCAGCAGGTGAATAACCAGACCCACCGGGCCGCCCCATTCGGTGATATAGGAGCTGAAGTCCGATCCTTTTCCACAAAATACGTAGGCGACCGCCAGGTCGTTGGCGCCGGCGACCACCAGTCCGCGGGTCCCGGGCATGCCGTAAAGAAGGGCGTTGTCGCCGGCACGGCGGTGGGTCCTGTAAAGGTGCCGCTCATAAAGCACGCCCACGGCTTCGCCGTCCCGCGGGGCATATTCCCGTACGAAAAAGCTGTCGGGAAGTCGATGGGCTGAGTCCAGGCCTGCCAGATCCACATGGAATTCCCATCCTGCCGGATAAAATCCCCTGCCGGCATAGATTTCGGGCTGGTCGCTCCACAATACGGCCAAGGGCACCTGGGATTCCTCCAGGCGCTTCAATACGGCCTCCTGGAGAGCCAGGCTGAGCCCCTGACCCCGGCAGTCAGGGCGGGTGACAACGGCGCCGATGCCCCCCACGGGGATCGCACCGCAGCTGGTCTGGAACTGCCGCACCAAACAAGCTGCTCCGGCCACCAATTGGCCGCCCCGGACCACCCCCAGTACCCTGGGCCCGTTTTCCTTGGCCAGCAACAGGGGGAAGTCCTCCCATATATGGGTTTCGGCCCCCGCGGGGCGGATTTCGGCATCCGCCAGGGTCAGATATTCCTGGAATTGACCTTCCGTCAGGGTTGAGACTTCCATTGAGAAACCATCCGTAATTGGTTGATATAAAAGGCCAAACAAGCCCCAAAAGTGTCGAAAGTCCCGTGCCTTCATGCATTAAAGCGCAAAAAAACACTTAGGTTAACAAGAGGCCCGGCCGAAAAATAAAAGGTCAGGGTCGGGTTGCGGGATTCCAGGAGGGAATCCTCCCCACTCTGAGGGGATTGTGCCTCATACAACATGACCGGTCAATCCGGGACCCACATGGTTTTCAAGGAGGAAAGCACATGGGCATCCGCATCAACACCAACATCGCTTCCATCAACACCCAGCGCCATCTTGCCAATGCCACGGCGGCCTTCGCCAAGTCCATGGAGAAACTCAGCTCCGGGCTGCGCATCACCCGCGCGGGTGACGACGCCGCCGGCCTGGCCATCAGCGAGAGCCTGAAGGCCGACATCCGCGCCCTGAACCAGGCCAGCCGCAATGCTTCCGATGGTATCAGTCTGCTCCAAACCGCCGAAGGCGCGATGGACGAGGTTTCCAACATCCTGCAAAGGATGAAGGAACTCGCCCAGCAGTCGCTCAACGGCACCCTCGGTGACACGGAACGTGGCTATCTCAACCAGGAATACAACGCCTTGGTCGAGGAAATGGACCGTATCGCCGACACCACCGATTTCAACGGTGTCAAGATGCTGGACGGCACCGGCGGAATAATCGGGATCCAGGTCGGCATCACCAACCTGCCCCAGGATCGTATCGCCGTGGACCTCAGCCAGAGGTATGGGGCCACCGAACTGGGCATCGCCAACACCATCGGTACCGTGGCCGACGCCCAGCTGGCCATGGGTCAGATCGACACGGCCATCCAGAACGTCGTGGCCGCACGCGGCGGCTGGGGCGCGGTGCAGAATCGCCTGGAATCCACCATCCGGAACATCAGCATGACCGCGGAGAACCTGGCGGCGGCCAACAGCCGCATCAGGGACGTGGACGTCGCCTACGAAACCTCGCGGATGACGTCCAATCAGATCCTCCAGCAGGCGGGGATCTCCATGCTGTCCCAGGCCAATCTGGTTCCGGGTCTGGCGCTGAGCCTGCTCGTCAGCTGACAGGCCCAATGACTGTATCCGCTCCGGGATCCCGCTGGGCCTCCCGGAGCGGAGACTCAGCAGGCACGGGAGGCACACGGTCCACCCTGCCGTAGATTGACAAAGGTATCTGCTGATTGGGAAATGGGGATTTTTCCCGAGCGGGAGTGAAAGACCATGAACACGATTGGAAACAACCAGGGCATTCAGCCAACCGGACCGGGGGTTCAGGTCCAGGATAAGATGACCCAGTCGAAGCCGGCCGTGGATGATGCTGCCGCCGCTGGCCCTGATGAAACCAAGCGACAGACCCAGGTGGAAGCAGGCGTTCAGCCACCGTCGCTACAGCCCAAAACCGGACCAAATTACCTCGACCCCGAACAGATGCGTGAATTCGCGGCCAAGGTGGCCGAAGCCATCCGTAAGGCATCGGTCGAACCGCATGTGGTGGGATTCAGGCCGGAGCCCGACAGCCGGGGATATCTGATCGAAATCCGCCGGCCGGATGGATCACTGATCACCAGCTTCGCCCCGGAGAAAGTCCTCAACCTGCACGGAAATCCGGACGATCTAGCGGGTATGGTCATCGACCGAAAATCCTGAAGCGAAACGCATTCCGCCCTTCGTCGACAGGTCCTGCGAACCCTTGGAGATCATCATGAGTTCGGTCTCGTTCACCGGCCTGGCCACTGGGCTGGATACCGCCTCCATCGTGGCGCAACTCCTGGAAATCAAGAGAAGGCCCATCTACCGGCTGGAAAACCGCCGGTTGGATTTTCAGAGCCAACTTTCGGCCCTGGGCACCCTAAAAACCAAACTACTGGCCCTGCAGGAAGCGGCTGCCAAGCTCGACACCCTGGCTGAATTCAATGTTCTGGGCGCCACCTCAAGCCATGAGGGGCTCCTGACTGCTTCAGCCGGGTCGAACGCCGCCCCTGGCCTCTATGAAATCACGATTGAATCCCTGGCCACTGCCCGCC
>CBDTUS010000057.1:0-19423 GCA_965363725.1 uncultured bacterium
AACCTGGCTGACGGTGCTGACGATGGCCTTTGCCATCGGGCACATTTCCGGCTGCCACCTGAACCCCGCGGTCTCGATCGGACTGTGGGCCGGCGGCAGGTTCTCGTCCAAGGAACTTCTGCCCTACATCGTCATCCAGGTTCTGGGAGCCACCGCGGCCGCCGGCGTCCTTTATTTCATCGCCAGCGGTCAGGCCGGCTTCGACATCGCCGGCGGTCTTGCCTCCAACGGGTACGGGGACCACTCCCCGGGCAAGTACACCATGGTTTCGGGTCTGGTGACCGAGATCGTCATGACCTTCATGTTCCTGTTCGTTATTCTCGGGGCCACCGACGCCCGGGCGCCCAAGGGATTTGCGCCCATCGCCATCGGTCTTTGTCTGACCCTGATCCATCTGGTCAGCATTCCGGTGACCAACACCTCGGTCAACCCCGCTCGCAGCACTGGCCCGGCGATTTTCGTGGGCGACTGGGCCCTGGCGCAGCTGTGGCTGTTCTGGGTTGGACCGATCGTAGGCGCCATTCTGGCGGGCATCGTCTACCGCTGGCTGGGCGGCGACGGCTCGGGCGACTGATTCCCGGGCTAAACTGGAAAGGAAAGAAACATGAATTTCATCATTTTTCTTCTGGTCGGCGCGCTGGCGGGCTGGATTGCCGGGAAGATCATGAAAGGCGGGGGATTCGGAGCCCTCGGCAATATCGTGGTGGGTGTGATCGGCGGCTTTCTGGGCGGATTCCTGCTGGGGATGGTGGGAATCGGCGGAGACGGAAGTGTGCTGAGCTACCTGATCACCGCGGTGATCGGGGCCGTTGTCCTGCTCTTTGTCGTCGGGCTCATCAAGAAGAGTTGAGCTGGCGGCTTCTGCCAAAAAAATGCGGCGGGGATTCCGGTCCCCGCCGCATTCCTTTGGTCCCCTATCCGTCCTGTTTCTTCAGATGGCTCGCGGAGTCCACCAGACGGGTCGTTCCGTCCGACGTTGTCAGGGCGTACTGGAACCAGGGCTGGATATCGTAGGCGCCCACCCGGCCAGTTTTGTCGATGGCCAGATAGCCCACCTGCACGTCGTCGAGATTTTCGTGCCGGGTCAGGATCCGCCGGATGCCTTCTTCGCAGGCTTCCTGGGGACTGGCACCCTGGCGCATCAATTCCACGATCAGGAAACTGCCCAGGGTCTTCATGACCTCTTCGCCCACCCCGGTGGCGCAGGCGGCACCTACCTCGTTGTCGACGAAAAGCGATGCTCCGATGATCGGACTGTCGCCCACCCGGCCGTGCATCTTGTAGGCCAGGCCGCTGGTAGTGCAGCTGCCCGATAGATTTCCCGACCGATCCATGGCCAGCATGCTGATGGTGTCGTGGTTGGTCTGGCCTTCGGTGGGATCTTTGGGTGGCGACCAGGGATCGTACTGGGCGGTCTTCAGCCACTCCTGCCAGTCGGCGCGGGATTTTTCCGTGAGCAGGTCCTCCTGGGGAAGGCCCCTCTCTCGCGCGAATTGCAGGGCACCCTCGCCCACCAGCATGACGTGGGGGGTATCTTCCATCACTCCGCGGGCGACGCTGATCGGATGCATGATGTCCTGCAGAAAAGCCACCGACCCGGCGTTGCCGGTTTCGTCCATGATGCAGGCGTCAAGGGTGACATGACCCTCCCGGTCGGGGCGTCCCCCGTAACCCACGCTGGTGATCCCGGGGTCGGCCTCCACCACACGCACGCCCTGTTCCACTGCGTCCAGGGCCCGGCCGCCCTTTGCCAGGACATCCCAGGCTTTTTCGTTGGCCGGCAGTCCGTGGCGCCAGGTGCTGACGATCAGGGGCCGGCCGAACGGTTCCTGTTCGGGGGGCACGATTTTGTCGATCAGATTCATGGCGTTGGGATTGTAGGGTGGCCTTTCCTGAGCCCGGGCCATGTAGGCCGCGCCCAGCGACGCCAGACCGGCGCCGGCTCCGACCAGGAATTCACGTCTCGAAGTCATGGCGACTCCTCCAGGGAGAGTGACTCGAAAACGATGGCGACGGTGGCGATTTCACACGGCGCCAGGGGCACCTGCAGCCGCATCCCGCCATGGGTGACGGCGGGTTCGGCCCGGCCTATTTCCAAAAGTCCTTCCAGCAGATTGATCTTATCCGCGTCCAGGACCGGAACATCGAAGTGCAACGTTTCGATCACCTTTTCGGTGGCCTGATTATACATGCGCACCACCAGCAGGTCGCCTTTTTCCGCCTTCTTGATGGCCGTCACGGCCACCCGGGGATCGGTCTTGCGGACCAGCGACCCGCCGCCGGAAACCATCCCGTCGGCCACGCCCTGATGGGTGGGCGGCGGCACGCGGTAACGGTCGCTTTCGGTCTTGAGGTCGGCGGCGAAGGGATCGCCGGCCAGGGGCATGACCGAATACCGGAAAGTGTGGCGCCCGATGCACTGGGCGTCGGGAGTGTGCAGGGTCGGCCCGGCGTTCATGTTGCGGCGGCTGGGGAAGTCGTCCCGCGAGAGCCAGTCCACGCAGCGCAGCAGGGTCAAGGCGAAGATGACGCCGCCGTCTTCACCCCGCATGGTCTCGAATTCAGGCAAGCCGCGATTGAACACCGCCAGGCCGGCCTGCCCGTTGCAGAGGAAGGAATAGTCCTGTTGGGGCCAGGTGGGCGGGGCGGGCTGATCCCAGTCGTCGCCCGAAGGACGGGTGATCGGCCGCCGGTTCAGCATGAAGTGGCCGTCGGATGTGACCTCGTCGACCTTCAGGTCCGTGGGGAACCAGGCGCGCAGCCGGTGGTCGAAGGCCCGGTTATTGAAATCGGTTTCGATGTCGACCCGCCGGGAACCGGACCGCAGGGTCAGGCGCACGGTGACATCGGTCGGGGTGGTGCGAGGATGGCGGCTCTTGCGGTCCCGTTCGAGGGAGCGGGGCAGATCGAACCGGAAGGTGGTCTCGGCTGTGACGGCCAATGAGGACGAGCCGCCGAGTCTGAGCTTGCCCTCGCAACCGCCCGAATAGAACTGGCCGCCGACTTCGGCCGGGCAATAGTCGTATTCGTCCCCGATGTCTTCGGCGTCTTCCAGCAGGTTCAGCCCCAGGAAGATGTGTCCGGTCGTCTTGTCCTCCAGGTCGAAAGTGCCGTCGGGATGAAGCTCGGCCCGGAGTTGCCCGTTTTCCAGGATCGCGGAATCGCCGGCGAGGCTGGAAGTGATCGGATCGGCGACGGGGGCCGCAGTGGATCCGGAAGCGTCATCGACCAGGCGATACTGGACGTGGCCCACCGCCGGCAGATCGCTGGCCAGGAATCGGATGTGCAGGAAACAATCCTTCGTGTCGGCATCGGCCCGGGTGCCGATCATGCGGTCGCCGAAGCGGTGCAGGTAGGTGTCCAGCAGATCCAGCTGATCCTCGCAGAACAGTTCGGCCCGGTAGTCGATGCCCCAGAAGCGCTCCAGGAACCGGCGCCCGACGATCTCGAACGGGACGGCCTGCCCGGCCTCGTCCAGCAGGCGCAGGTTGTCCAGGTCGTACCCCAGCGGCTGCAGGACCACGAGCCTTTCGATCACTTCGTCGCGAACACAGGGCAGGGGATTGGCCACCCCGATCACGGTGGCGCGGTCGTCGGCCTCCCGAGGTGCGAACATGGGAGTCAGGCGGTTCAGGAGCTGGGAAAGGTACTGTTCGCCGGTCTGCCTGACCGCGGCGAAACGGGTGTCCATGTCCTGGTGGACGGCGTCGGTGCTGCAGCCGCAGATGGAATCGTGGGGATGGTTGCGCAGCAGTTCCTTCCAGGCGGTGTCGAACAACCCGCCGGTCCAGGGAATTCCGCCTCGGAAATGGGCGGCCGCCGCCAGGGGCTCCACGTACCGAGTCAGGAGATTCTGGCATTCTTCGTTCTGCTGCTTGAGTGGCATGCGGGCCGACCACACGCCCGACAGGATCAGATGATCCCGTCCGCCCAGCAGTTCGCCAGTCACCAGCGGCCGGTCCTCGTCGGGGGCGTCCTCGCGGACGGCCTTCAAAAAATCCTCGAAGCGGCCGTGCTGAAATTCCGTGTCGGGCCAGTTCCCGCGCAGGGCGGCCAGGATGGCGGCGAATTCCTGCTGGGGCGGAAAGTGGTCGCAACCGTTGTTCAACAGGGCGGGGTCGGCACCCGCCCGTCCGGCCATCTTGCCGAAAAGTTCCTCCACCTTGGCCACCGCGAGTTCGGGTCGAGGCGTCCTTCGAGTGTGGGCGTGCCAGATCTCGGCGAACCCCAGCCCGCCGGCGTTGCAGTATCCGTTGCACTGGTTGACGGCCAGCACCTCGGAACCGTCGGGCGCGGCCCAGCGAAACAGCCAGCCAGGTTCATCGGCCTCGGCGCCCATCCCGCGAGTGAAGATGAAGGAGTCGATGCCCACCGACTGAAGGATCTGGGGAATCTGCGCCAGGTGGCCGAAGCTGTCGGGCATGTAGCCGACCTTCTGCACGCGGCCCAGGGGAGCGGCCTTGCGTCCGAACATCAGGTTGCGCACGGTGGCTTCACCGCTGACCAGGAATTCGTCCGGCAGGATGTACCACGGCCCCACGGCCAGGCGTCCCTCGCGCACCAGGCGGTTCACGCGGTCCCGCTCATGGGGCGAAGCCTCCAGGTAGTCTTCGAGGACGGCGCTCTGACCGTCGCAGACGAAGTACTCGAACTCCGGGTCGTGGTCGAGCGCGTCGAGCACCCTGCCGACGACCTCCACCAGGTTGACCCGAAAACGGTTGAAGGTCAGGTACCATTCACGGTCCCAGTGGGTGTGGGACACCAGGACGGCTTTGCGGGGCGACAGCGTCAATTCGAACTCCTTCAGGAGAGGTCGCAGGCGGCCAGGACATCGGCAACCTTGGCAGTGGCCACACCGACTACGGTGTCGGCGGCGCCGTAGTAGAGCCGCAACTCCCCTTCGGGATCGGCGAATCCTTCGGCGTCGGTCCGGCTGACGGTCATGCCGCTGGGGAAAACCACGTTGGGCACCTGGCCGGTCATTTCCCAGGTTTCACGGGGTTCCAGGAGGTTGTCCCGGGTCCGGCCCAGCACTCGTAGGGGATCTTCGAGATCCAGCAGGACGGAGCCGGCCTGGTAGATGTTGGCCCCCAGGAAATGCGTGGCCACGCCGTGGTAGACGTGCAGCCATCCTTCCCGGGTCTTCACCGGCGGCGGACCCGAGCCGATCAGCTCGTCCCAGAAATGTTTTCTGCCTTGCATGACGGGGCCGATTTCTTCCCATTTTTCCAGGTCCGCGGAAGCTGACAGAATGATGCCCCTGCCGGTTAGCGGTCCTCCGCCCGTCCGGCGGTCGTTGGGACGGTCCAGCATCAGATAGCGGCCATCGACCCTTTCCGGAAAAAGCACTCCGTTGCGGGTGTCCCGCTCGGCGGTGAATCCGACCAGTTCCAGCTTTTCCAGACCCGCATACCCGGTCTGCGGTCTTCCCGCGGCGCGCCAGGCCGCCAGGCGGCAGCCGCGGTCCGTATCGATGGCGGTGACCACGTAGAGGGAGTCCTCCAGGGCGGTGATCCGGGGGTCGTACACGTGATGGACCGTCAGGGATGGTTCGCCTTCGGATTCGCACCATCGGTCGAGTCCGAAAAATTCCACCGGGTATCGGGAAACCTTGAAGGTGGTGCCGTCCCCGGTGGCCGGAACGAGGAATGTCCGCCGACCCCGCGTCTGCACCCGCAGCAGCAGGAAGGTTTTGCCGTTCTTCTCGACGGCACCGGGGTTGAAAACGCTGCTGGGATCGATGATATCGGGCGCCATGTCGGGAATGTCCCGTCGGGTCAGCAGGGGGCCCTTGCCGTGCCTCTTGAAGATCATGGTTTCCTTTCCAGGCGTCCGTCCTGATCGACGGTCGCGGTTCCGTGAGGTGACACGAGGGTGGCGGTGAATCGGCGGCCGCCGCCCTCGAGGGAGAGGGTCCACCCGGCGGGCAAGGGGGCGGGCAGGTATGCTGCCCTTGCCTCATGCCAGACCGGCAGTGTGTCCGGGGGCAGTCCGAGGTCCGTCAGGGAAAAGGCAAATTCTCCCTGATCCTCACGCCACTGCCTCTGCAGGTAGTAAAGTGGCATCAACCTGGCGGCCGCCGCGATGGCGGCGTGTTCGGCCGACGTTTCGAAGGCCAGGTCTTCTTCCCCGCCGAACATCACTTCTCCCCACATTTCGGGGCAGTGCATGGCGATCAATCCCTGGGGCGACCAGACCCAGTTGTCCTCGGGCAACGGGCGGTCCGTTTCCGGGTCGCGCTCCTTTTCGTAGCCGCCGGCCACAGGGCGAATCCGCCACTGGACGCGGGAAAAATTGACGCGCCAGATGTCTCCGGGCTCCGGCGGCACGGGTCGGCCGGCCGCCTGGCCCAGCACTTCCCAGGGAATGGCGATCTCGACCGTCCAGCCCCCATCGACATCGCTCGGATCATTCAGGGTTCCGTCCACCTGGACGCCCGTCTTCAGCCCCTGGATGTCCCAGGCGTTGACCGCCGGCCCGCCGTCCCGGTAGGGGCGGATCAGCATCAGGTCCCATTCGGTGCCCAGGGCGTTGATTTCCAGTTCGTAATACAGATGGTTGTCCCCGTCGGGATCGATGAAGACCTCGAAGTCGTTGTCGTGGTAGATGACCGAATCCCGCTCCTTCAGGGTGGCCCAGACATGGGGTTCTTCCAGCAGGGAGGAAAAGTAGAAGTATTTGTCATCATATAACATACGAACGGTGGTAGGGAATTCTGGAGTCGGCCGGGAGGGTCCCTGGATATCCATGAACTCCGCCGTCGGGGTCGCTAACCGCCAGGCGGGTTCAGAGAGCTTTCCGTCCAGGGTCATCGGTAGATCGGTCTTGGAGCACACGTACTGTCGCGGTTGGAAATCGATCCGGGGTATCTCGAAGCCCGTTGTCCCCGGAACGATGCCGAACCAAAGGCAGACTCCCGCCAGAATCGCTATCCAGGAAGGGCGGCGCCTTGGCGTGCAGGGGGCGAGGAAATGGGACATAAATGAGGACACCCCGTTGAATGAATCAAATCTGCGGCCAGCCGAAGGTGGATTTTACCACATTGGCCGGACAGGTAAAACGGATCAGATCGGCGGCATGGGGGCCCCTAAGCGGGAATCATTCGTGCGAGAACAACCGAAAATGACAACACCCTTGCAGTAATAAGCGGTCTGAGGTACAATATAGATCCCCAATCAAACTAATTCTTCACCTTCTGGCAGACATTTTGACTGGGCGGCCATTTGGGGGATATTGGGGCTTAACAAGGGAAAGGGATTTATTATGAAAATCAAATTAATGATCACGATGTCCGTTTTGATCCTGGCAATCGGTAGTCAGGGGGCTCTGGCGGATTGTTTCATCAACGGGACCATCACCGCCGGCGACAATCCCGATCCCGAGGGACCGGCCTGGATGTACACCCTTGAGCTCACCTGGGATACGGGGTCCGTCCACGGATTGAGCCACGTCAACCTGCTGCTGGATCCGGGCCTGGGAACCTGCCTCTGCCAGGATTTCCACGATGCCTTGATTTGGGAATCTCCCGTGGGATACTCTGACGGCTATCCCGACGGCTGCACCGTGGATTACGAGGGGTACATCGAATGTGAGGGCGACCCCAGCCTTTCCGGTTTCGAAGGCTTCCTGTTGAAATTCGAACCGATCGAAGGCGGATCCTGCGAACCCGGTTCGACCGGTACGGGCACCTTCGTATTCTACTCCGACCTGCCGCCCGCCCCGATCGATGAGGATGTCCTCTCGGTGGTGGACAAGCATTCCCAGGAGCATTGTGCCGGCCATTTGGCGGGAGATTTCCCGGCCATGGTCTGTGATCCGGTGTCGAACGAAGACGCCGCCTGGGGCCAGCTGAAGGGGATGTTCCGGTAGGGATCCCTTCATTGGTCAGGCCAATAAAAAGCGTCCGGGAACAATCCCGGACGCTTCTTTTTATCGGGGAAAACCGCTCAGAATCCGATGCCCGCCGCCTTCACGTTGGCTGCGTCATCGGCGGAACAGGGTGTCACGCCGTAAACCATGCCGCACCTGGGGCAGCTGGCTTCGAAGTGGACCATCTTGAATTCCTGGTCGCATTCCGCGCAGGTGATGTCCAGCGGCGCGGGCATGGGGTGCAGATGGAATCCCATCATTCTGACTTTGTTGACGACTATCTGTCCATCGCTGGCAGGTCCGGTGCATCCGTCGTGCATGATTTCTCCCGGGCTGGGGTGGTCCATGGTGTTTGACCCTGAAACTCGTCAATAATTCCCTGCAGGGCAAGGCGGACCGGGTCCCGCCAACTTACCGGCAAACGATCTCGTCGGCGAATATCCAGCAGGGTTCGCCGCGTCCGGGGTGCCAGGCAGGACAGACACCGGGACTGACACCCGTGATACGCAGGTAGCGAACTTGGCCCGGGGGGAGGTCTACGGAGAATTCACGGATCGTTTTGTCCTGGATTTTGTCCGACACCTCGTGGGTGGCGACATGAACCAGTCGCCAATCTTTTCCGTCCTTCGAAATTTCAAAACGGACTTCCCGGGGCAGGAAGATCCAGGCGTTGACGTCCTGAAGAAACCGCACGGAAATCCGGCGCAGATCCTTGGCCTCGCCCAGATCCAGGGTGGCTTCCAGATCCTGCCCTTCGAATCCGGTCCACTTGTCATCCCGGAAAAACCGGGATCCATGAAGGCCGTTGATCAGACCGCTGGGTCCGCCACCGGGATAACGAGGGCTGGGCGGTTGACCGAAAGAGATTTCAGCACCGAGGGCCTCATGGCCGCTGATCTCGAGCAGTGCTGGAGCACCGTAGGTGCGGCCCCGGGAAAACAGGCTCGCCATCACGAGCCAGGAGGTCCCCCGTCGGCCGGAGGCGGGAATTTCCAGGTACTTTGGAACGATGTCATCGGCCTCGGTGACAGCGGGCAGCCCCTGGTCCTCCGGAGATTTCTCGGGAGAAAATGAAGCGGGCCAGGGCGATTCGAGGATGAGGTACCGGGTGTTCAGGTCGCGGTCGGCCAGGGCGTCGGCGATCCGGTCATCCAGAGAAATTTCCAGTTGATGAGTTCCCCTAACGGCCTCGAAACGGCTGGAAATTTCCAGGGGTCGCGCCGCGGCGCCGGGCTGAACGCCAAGATGGTCGAGAACGGGTTGATGATTTTCCAGCCTTTCGAGGAAATCCACAAAATGCCGGTTTTCGGTTCCAGTCCACAAAGCCTCCGCCATGGCCGTCAGTCGCGGAAAGAGCATGGTGTCGACCCTGTCCTGGGGGATGTACTCGGTCCACAGGTTCATCTGTCCCCCGAGGATCCTTTCGGCAGCGGCAGTGTCCAGATCCGCTGGAACCGGTTGAAATTCATATACTTGCTGCAGATCTAGGACCCCTGGATCGTAGTCGAAATAGGCGTGGCTGGTGGGGGACACGACAACGTCGTGCCCCGCCCGGGCTGCGGTTGCCGCGGCATCCAACCCCCGCCAGGCCTGGACGGTGTAGTTTGCCGGGTCGCCGGGCAGACCGCCGTCCAGGATCTCGTCCCAACCGATGAGGCGCCGCCCGTGGGCGTCGAGAAAGGCCGCGATCCGGGCAATGAACCAGCTTTGCAGATCGTCCTCGTCCGTCAACCCTTCGGCGGCGATGCGGGCCTGGCAGGCCGGGCACTCGCGCCAGCGATCCTTGGGCACCTCGTCCCCGCCGATGTGGATGTACCGGCCAGGGAACAGTTCCATCACCCGGGTCAGCACCGCTTCGAGGAAAACGAAAGTCTCCTCGCGGCCCGCGCAGTAAACGTCTTCGTGGATGCCCCACTGCGTCTGGACTTCGAACGGGCCCCCGGTGCAGGACAACTCCGGGTAGGCGGCCAGGGCGGCCTGGCTGTGACCTGGCATCTCGATCTCCGGTACCACGGTGATGAATCTTTCCGCGGCGAAATTCACCACTTCGGTGACATCATCGGCGGTGTAGAAACCGCCGTGCCGGGTGCCGTCGTGTTCGGTGCGCCAGGCGCCGATTTCGGTCAACCGCGGGTAACCGGGCACCTTCAGCCGCCAGCCCTGGTCTTCGGTCAGGTGCCAGTGCAGGACGTTGAACTTGTGCAGGGTCAATTTGTCGATCAGGCTCTTGATGGCCGCCACGGACATGAAGTGACGCCCGCAATCCAGCAGCATTCCCCGCCAGCCGAAGCGTGGTTCGTCCCGAAGGAGGCCGCCGGGCAGGACCGCAGCCCCGGCGGGGGCCTTCCCGTTGACGGACATTTGTATCAGGGTGGTGATCCCGTGGTGGAAACCGGCCGGCCTGGCCGCGGCAAGCTCCAGGCCGCCCGATCCGATCCGCAGCTCATACTGTTCTGAATCGTCGCCCGGCGCTGTGGTCAGAACGAGAGATCCGGGGGGGAGATCTCCGGTTCCGGCCACCTGCACCGGCAGACGGCGGGCCAGGGCGGGTGTCAGTCGGTTGGCAGCATTCTCCGCAACGGCCAGGAGATCCGGTCCGTCGCCCGCTACCACGATGCGCTCCAGATCCGCCAGGTCAAACACCCCTGGGCCAGACTGCCAAGAAGCGGGCGCGGGAATCAGGGCCGGGAGGGTGTCCAGGTTTTTCATGTCGGTTGATCCCATTCCATCCAGGGGTATCGAAGCAGATCCCACAACCAGAGCCATGGCTGCGGCGAACATCAGGGTGCGGGTGCTGGGCCGAGTGGTCATGGATGAATGATCCGAAGTCTTTGCCCTGCTGTAAACCCTCGGTTATCGTGGCGGGATGAAACTGACACCCCGCAACGCCAATCTGCTGCTCATGCTGGCGGCCGCCATCTGGGGATTCGCCTTCGTGGCCCAGCGGATCGGGATGCGCTATGTCGGCCCGCTGACCTTCAACGGGGTACGGTTTGCCCTGGGGGCGATAGCCCTGGTGCCCCTGCTGATGTGGAGCCGCCGCTCGGGGTCCGCCGCCCCGGCCGAACCCTGTGACCGGTCCCTTCTGTTCAAAGGCGGCCTCACCGCCGGTGTCGTGCTGTTTTTTGGCGCCACCCTGCAGCAGTACGGCGTGGTCTACACCACAGCGGGCAAGGCTGGTTTCATCACCGGGCTCTACGTGGTTTTCGTGCCTCTGCTCGGCCTGGCGATTGGCCTGAAAACCAGCCGCTTCGTCTGGGCCGGCGCCCTGATCGCGGCGGTGGGGCTTTACCTGCTCAGCGCGCGGGGGCTGGTGGGCATCGATCCGGGCGACGGTCTGGTCCTGCTGAGCGCCCTGTTCTGGGCGGCCCACGTGCTGGTGATCGGGCACCTGTCCCGGCGGGTCGCCCCGGTGCGGCTGGCGGTGGTGCAGTTCACCGTGGTGTCGGTTTTGAGCCTCGCCGGCGCCCTCATTTTCGAAACCATCGAACTGCAGGCCCTCAAGGATGCTGCCTTGCCCATCCTGTATGCGGGTCTGCTGTCGGTGGCGGTGGCCTACACACTGCAGGTGGTGGCACAGCGACGCGCCCGACCCGCCCACGCGGCGGTCATCCTCAGTTTTGAATCGGTCTTTGCCGCTCTTGGCGGATGGCTGGTCCTGGGGGAGGGTTTGTCCACGCGGGGCCTTGTAGGGTGTGCTCTTATGCTGGCGGGAGTGTTGGTGGCCCAGGCCGACGCGGGCCGCGCCGAGAAAGAAACCTGACCCCACCATGCAACCCGCCGGCGGTTTCATGCGTCTTTCCCGGTGAAGGTCCCTTATTCATCCCTTTCAGCGCGGAGGCCCCCCATGAAGTCCCCAGGATACGTATCGTCCGTTTGTCCGGCGGTGATCCTTATCATCGTCACCCTGCTGGCGGGCGCGGCGGCGGCCGCCGAGTTCGACCGGGAATTCTCCTTTGCCGGCAAGGAACTGCTGGTCTCCAACATGATCGGCAAGGTGGAGATCGTTCCCGGGTCTTCCGACCAAATTCGGGTCCTGGTGTCGGTCCGCGGGGAAGACGCCGCCGAGGATCTTCTGGAATTCGTCACCGAAGAGGGCAGTCAGGGCGCCCTGGCCATCAAGTTCCCCCTGGACGACCACACCAAATACGTCTACCCGGAGCTGGGCGGAAATTCGAGTGCCACGATCACCTTTCAGAAGGACAGCGATCACGGGGGATCGTGGCTGAAAAAAGTCTTCTCCAGCTTTGGCGGCAAAAAAGTCACCGTCAAGGGAAAGGGCAACGGCCTGGAGATGTGGGCCGACGTGACTATCGAGGTGCCGGCGCGCCGGATCCTGGAAGTCCGCATCGGTGTGGGCGAGATCCAGGCCGCGGGGCTGGAAGCAGATCTGAGCCTGGACACCCACAGCGGCTCCATCAGTGTGGAAAACCTCATCGGTGACCTGTTGGCCGACACCGGCAGCGGCAGGGTGAAGGCCCTGAACATCGAGGGCGAAGTGAACATCGACACGGGCAGCGGCAGTGTGGCCGTAAAAAATTGCCGGGGAGACGAAGTGAAGGTCGACACCGGCAGCGGCAGTGTGGATGTCGAAGGGGTCGATTGCCGATACATGCTGGTCGACACCGGCAGCGGCGCGGTGGAGGCCAGGGCCATCAAGGCCGACAAGGCCAAGATCGATACCGGCAGCGGGGCGGCCACCCTGCAGCTGGACCGGATGGGCGACGGCAAGTTTGTCATCGACACGGGAAGCGGCTCCATCGAGCTGGTTTTGCCGGCGGATGCCTCGGCGCGGATCACCGCCGACACCGGCAGCGGTTCGGTGCGCAACAAGGTTGTCGGGGCCGACGTGAAGCTGGCCGAGCGCGACGAACTGGAGATGGTAGTGGGCAGCGGCGCTGCGGACGTCACCCTGGATGCCGGCAGCGGGTCCATCACCATCAGGCAGAAATAAACCTACCATTCAGGCGGACGGCCCCCTGCAGGGAACGGCCGGACCGCAGGACCGGGAGACCCTCCGCCGGGATCCCGGTCCTTTTCATATCCCGTTGTTCCGCCTGGGGATTCCGGTTATAGTTTCGATCATCGGGTTGGAAAAATCCCACGGGAGACGGAAATGAAAATCGGACTGGTGCTGGGCGGCGGCGGGGCCAGGGGTTTCGCCCACATCGGGGTTCTGAAGTCCCTGGAAAAAAGAGGTTACGAACCGGTGGCCATCGCCGGCTGCTCCATGGGGGGAGTCGTGGGGGGGCTGATCGCTGCCGGATACGATTCCGGGCAGATCCTCGCCATCGTGGAAAAAATTAAACCCTGGAATCTGCTGGACAGGGGCAATATGGGATCCCTCATCGGCGGTCGCGGCATGGCCCATCAATTGGGCAAGTACCTGCCGGCTACCTTCGAGGAATTGAACATCCCCCTGGCGGTGACGGCGGTTGATCTTCAGGAGGGAAACCTGGTGGTGCTGGCCGATGGTCCTCTCGCTCCCGCCTTGCGGGGGACGAGCAGCATTCCGGGTATCATCAGCACGGAAAAACTTGGGGACAGGTACCTGATCGACGGGGCACTCCTGAACAATCTACCCGTGGATGTGATCCGTTCCATGACCCACGCTCCGATTCTGGCGGTTGATGTGGCATCCCCTCCGGACCGCCGAATTCTGGTGGAGGATTCCCTGATCGACCAGGCCAAGTCCGTCATCAAGGGGCACAAACGGCCCCTGCCCTTCGAAATGTTCATGAAGGCCTTCGACATCCCTGCGGCGATGCTGACGGCAAGTCGCCTGGCCCTGAACCCGCCGGATTTGCTGATCAGGCCTCGGCTGGACCCCGACCTGAAGACCGAAGACATGAAACGGTATTCCGAAGCCGTCGATGCGGGATTCGTAGCTGCCGAGGCGGCCTTGGAGCGGTCTCCCAATATGCTGCAAACCAGGGACTGAAACAGAGGTTGTCATGCGGAAGTTCGTTTTTCCACTCGTTGCCGTCGCTGTCGCCGCGCTCATTTTTTTGGTCACGGCAAAGGATAAGGAGGATTCCGGCATGACCAGCCAGAGGCCCTTGCGTATCCTGACTCCCGAGCAGATCCTGAATCGGATTCAAAGCCGCGATGAGACCCTGCGCCTGCGGACTGCGACCGACGTTTTGCCCGGCGGATACGCAGCTGCCATGCTGCCGGTTCTGATCGACTGGGACGCCAGCCGACCCTATGATGAGGACCCCTTCGCCATCATCCACAACGTGAACCACGGGGGCAACCCGGTGGACGGGACCACGGTGTTCTGTTCCGCCCGCATTCCCCTGCTGGGGATCGAGGCGGTCGAGTTCACTCTGGTGCCGCTGGACAATATCGGCAAGGAGGGCTTGGTCCAGCACGGCCAGCTCCGGTTCATCTTCGCCGAGGACAACCAGGTGGAACTGCTCAACTACGGAAGTGAAGATCTGGGCAGCGACCGCAAGCTGCGTGACCTGGTCTTCAGCTGGGAGGCCTGGCGGCCGCCCAACGAGGGTTATGACGTGTTCACGGGGATGGATCCCGCGGCCTATCTCCTGAGCCCGCGCGCTTTCTCAGGACCGACCCGGTTCCTGGACGACGCCCTCGGCGGCCGGCCCTGGTTCAGCTACCGGCTCCGGTTGCCGAACGGCCATGCCGGTCTCGTGGAGCTGCTCAAGGTCAATCTGGCCCTCTGCGACGGTGTGGCCCGGCACGCCGCCTCAAGTATCCTGAAGCAGACCGAGGAGGAATGGGCGGCTCAGGCCCCGGCCGGTGAGAAGGAAGATGGCATTGCTCAGCCCGAATGGGAGGTGATTCGTGAGGCGGTGGCGCCCAGCGAAGTGACCCGCGAAGCCTTCAGCAAGCTGGATGACGCCGACCTGGCCTACCAGACCCTGCTGCGGTCCTGCGCCACCATGGCCCTGTACACCATCAATGTCGCCGTGGACCGGTTGGTGGCCGCCGGCCACACCGACGGGTTGGATCTGGACAACCGCATGCTGCCCGACCTGGGCACCCAGGAAAAGTGGATGACGGAATTGTCGGACACGAACCTGAGGGGAATCTTCCTACGGGCCCCGGCGGCCCTGAAATATCTGCGCAACAACCCCCAGGCGTTTCCCAAGAAAATCCCCAAACAGCTGGAGAAGGCCGGGCTTCTGGAACGGGAACAGGGCAAGGTGAAGAAGTTCGAGTACCGGATCGACAAGACCACCCCGTACGGCACCCTGCAGGAAAACCTCATCAAGTGAACCGGGGGCCATGAAGTCCGCCCTGAAAAAACTGCTGCGGCCCAGGCTGACGATTCCCGCGGGAGGCGTCTTCCTGGTCATGGTGGTGGTCGGCGCCCTGTTCTGGTTCCAGCCGCGGTTCCTGGTTCGCGAACTGGCCGAGCGCCATCCCGAGGTTTTTTTCTACGCTGAGACGGACCGCATGGTCCTGGCTCTCACCCTCGACGATGCTCCCGACAGCAGTTTGACCCCACGCATCCTCGACGTTTTGGCCGCCCACGAGGTCCGGGTCACCTTCTTCGTATTGGGCCAGAACATCCCGGGGAACGAAGGGCTCATTGACCGGATGCGGGCCGAGGGCCACGAGCTGGGCAACCATCTGGGCCGGGACGAGGCCACCATCATGCTGTCCGACGAAGATTTCTCCGGGCAGCTGCTGGCGGTGGAGCAGCAGATCGGCCCCCTCGGAAAAACAAAGTGGTGCCGGCCGGGGTCCGGCTGGTTCTCCCCGGTCATGGTGAAGGTCGCCCACCGGCTGGGCTACCGCTGTTGTCTGGGGTCCATCTATCCCTACGACAACAAACTGCGCCGACCGGAGCTGATCCACAGCACGATCATGGACCGGGTGTATCCCGGGGCGATCATCGTTCTGCATGAAGGGGGCGCCGAACGGGAATACATCGTGACACTGCTGGATGAACTCATTCCCGACCTGAAGGCCGAGGGATACAGGTTTCTGACCCTCAGCCAGCTTCAGGAGTTCGATCGACCCTGACCTTGTAACGACCTCGCTGAATCCCTACAATGATATCCATGCCAATAGCCATCGCGTTCGCCAAGGGGGGCTGTTCCATGAAACTGCGGCTGTTATTCGTCGCCGCCTTTTCCATCCTTGTTGGTTCCGGCTGTTCCCAGCACAACATCCAGACCATCGACAAGAACATGTATTCCAGCGACGGCAGCCACCTGGCGCAGGTGGTGGGTGATACCGTGACCTATGAACAGGAACTGGCGGGCCACCTGGCCATGCCGGAATCCGTCCAGATGGAAATCCGTGAGCTCGCCGATGCGGAACTCGAGGATTACCGAAGTTTCGAACAGGAAGTGAAGGATAATTACGACCTGATCTACCGGTACTGGTATCAGGGCGGAAATGTCCGCAAGTTCGTCCACCGCGGGGTCGGGTTGGGCAACAGTCTGATTTCCCTGGGTGAGGCGGTCGAGATCGATCCGTCCTTCGTCGAGGCCTGGACGGCCCGGGGCCGATTGGCCTGTGAAGCCGGCGACCTGCAATCGGGATTGGAGTATCTGGACGCGGCCCGGGTGGCCGCGCGGGCCAGAGAGGAAGCGGGGCGCCCGGTCAGCAAGGAAGTGCAGATCGAGCTCTTCCGCGAACGGGCCTGGGTATTGCGCGATCTGGCCCTGTGGGACGAGGGCCTCGCCGCGGTGCAGGAGGGCCTCGAATTCAAAAACGGAGACCATGACCTTGTCCTGATCAAGGGCCTGCTTCTGGCGGGCGCGGGTCGTTACTCGGAGGCCGTCAGCCTGGCGGTGCGCATGCCGCCCTTCAGCTATCCGCGATTCGGCCTCCTGAACAGGGGCCTGGAACACCAGACATCGGCCTACGCCAATCTGTGGATCAAGTCGCAGGCCCTGATGGCCATCGGTGACTACGACATGGCCTTCAAGATCATCGGCAACATGGACATCTATCCCTACCGGGGGGTCATCGTCCATTCGGACCGGTTCTGGAACGACGTCGGCCTGGTGGCGGAACTGTCCGGGGTCGAGGATGCTAACATCTACTACGCCATCGGCTATATCACGCGAAAATACGATCGCTATTACCCCGCCGGGGCTTTCAGCATGGGGCCGATGGTGCTGGACGTGCCCGATAGCCGCATGCCCTGTTACACGAGTTTCGGAAACCGATTCCATGTGGCCGGATCGCCTTTTTCCTACATCGTGGTCCAGATGAACCAGATGGCCCTCGGCGTTTTCGAGAACCAGAAGTTGATGGCGGCAGGCCGCGCGCTTCAGGCTCTGGAAATCGCGGAGCGCCGCAACATCAGGCCCGATGTCTGCCGGGCCATGCGGGGCCGCATTTTTTATGCGGCCGATGACTACCAGGCAGCCCATGCGGAGTTGAAAGCGGCCCGCGAAGAGTTTCGCAGGAAAGGCTCGGTCGATGCGGGCACCAGCCTGCTGCTGGGCATGCTCGAACTTCAGGATTTCCACTACCAAGCGGCAGCGCGATACCTGGAGGAGTCGGTCGAAAAGGATCCGGCTTCGGCCGTCGGGTGGCGCTCCCTGGGAGTTGTCTACGCCAACCTGGGTCTCAGGGAACAGGCCATCGGAGCCATGGACAAGGCCCTGGAAATTCAGCCCCATTCGGTTTCGGGCCTGTACAACCGGGGGCTGTATCACTACCAGAATCAGGACTATCTGGCGGCTGTGGGGGACCTGAACCGGGCCCAGGGTATCGAACCGGAAAATCGCGAGATCCAGCGTCTGTTGCAGATGTCGGGACAAGGGCACGTGGCCTCGGGGGGAAGCCCGGCTGATCTGCCCGGTCTTGCCGGGGACTACGAATACGATATTGCCACGGGGGAAACGGTGTCCGGGGTGGAAGTGGATCCCGCGCAGCTGTTGGCCCAACTGGAATCCGATATTGAGGGATTCTTCACGGTTCCCGATTCGTTGGAAGCTTCAGTTCAGGACAGTGACACAGTGGTGGCCGACCTGGAGGAATTCTACGCTCGGGAGGGCGATCCACGAACGCGCAAGATGTTGGCACTGGCCTATATCGACCAAAAAGAACTGATGAAGGCCCAGGCGCTGCTGGCCCCGGGCTGGGGGGTCGACCTGGAACCCGACGAAGAGGTCATGCTCCTGTACACCGACCGAATGCTGGGCGAGCAGGATCGGGCGCGCCTTTTGGCGGAGCAGCTGGTATCCGGGGAAGCCAGTACCGACAATCCCTATATCTGGGCGATGACGGCCCTGACCATAAGAGACGATCCCCGGGCGTGGGACTTTTCCCGTGTGAACTCCACGTTCTTGGCGAGGATGTCCTACGGGATCGCACGTGAGGCGTCGACGAGCGTATTTGTTTGGTCAACCTGGATGAGGGTGGGATTTTCCAACGTGAGGGCCTCGATCATCACCCCGGAGGGAGACGCCATGCCCATCGAAAACCACTGGTTGCGCAACGTGCAGGAAGTCGGTATGGGCGTGGGGAAGGTCGAGGGCTCGCCGAAATAGGTGAGGTGTCAGACTTTTCGAAGAACTTCCAGCTGGTAGGCCAGGAACCGCCCTTCCAGGGGCTGGGCGAAGGCGTCGAAACTGCCGGCGTGTTCCAGGCGGGATCTCTTGACGAGGTTCCGCCATTGTTTTTTATCGTAGGTTCGCAGCCCGTACGAGTCATCGAAATGCTGGGCCCCGCTGGGACGCTCGACGGTAAGGTGGCTGATAACCGTTTCGATACGTCCGGTTGCGGTTTCGGGCTCGGGCGGAAGATAGTTGACCAATTGGCTGACCTTGCACCGGCCCCGCGCGGTTTGCCAGAGGTCCTCTTCAGGTATCAGGTTGGCGTAGTCGGTCAGGCTCAGACCTACCACGTAGACGGCCCCCGGTTTCAGGAGATCCGCCATCTGGTTGAAATGATTCAAAAAGGCCTGGTCGCTCACGAGATGCCGTATGGTGTTGACGGGATTGAAGGCGAAATCGACCGAACCCGGTTTCAGTCCAGCCTTCGCCGCGGCGGTTGAAAAATCCTCCATGGCGGCCAGAAAAAGGGCCCCCGGGGGCCCTTTGATGCGTCCACGCGCGTATTCCAACTGGCCGCAGTCCCGGTCAAAACCCGCCACCCTGCGCCCCCGGCCCTGAGCAACCCGAAGATATCGTCCAGTCCCGCAAGCCGGCTCGAACCACAGACGATTCGCGCGAAGTTTCCCACCGGCGAACATCATTTCGAGCTTCTCGAATGCCGTTACCTCCCCGGCGGTGCCGGGTGTGTAGAGGATGTCGTAGACCATCGGGTCGGCGTACAGGTCCTGTCGGGTCATCAATGGTACCCGATGGCTACGGCGATGATCAAAAACGCCGCGGACAACGTCATCAGCATCACGAACAGCGGCAGCATGAACCGCAGCCAGGTGCCGTAGGGAATCTTGGCCAGCGCCAGCATGGCCATCAGGATGCCGCTGGTGGGGATGACGGTGTTGCTGAAACCGTCGCCACTGGTGAAGGCCAGAACCGCGGTCTGCCGGGTGATGCCGAGGATGTCGGAGAGGGGAGCCATCAGCGGCATGGTCACCGCTGCCTGGCCG
>CBDTUS010000058.1:0-19317 GCA_965363725.1 uncultured bacterium
AAACTTACCATCAGGGCTAAAGGCTGACTCTCTTTCTATACACCCCCCGGGGGCCTTATCCCCTCATTAAATTCATTTCTTCCGGTGATCCCCAGGTGCAATCGCACTATCTTTGAGAAGTGGGTTTCCCGGAAGGCGGCCAATTGAGCGATCCCAACCATGACGAAACGCCGGACGATGCGGACGCGACTCCCCTCGAGATCGACGGGGTGCTGGATCTGCACATGTTTCCCCCGGACCAGGTGAAGGATCTGGTCCGCGAGTATCTCGAGGTATGTCTGGAGGAAGGGATTTTGGAGGTGAGGATCATCCACGGCAAGGGAATCGGGGTTTTGCGAACCATCGTATACAGTATACTGGATACCCATCCGGCCGTGGAATCCTATGCCCATCCCTCAGATGGAGGATCGTGGGGCGCGACTGTGGTGAAACTGAATCCGGATCGGCCCGGTAGCCCATGAGCAGGAAAAAAGGAAAAGCCAAACCCCAGGGCGAGGGCGGTGTGCGGAGGGGGAAACGCCGGTCCATCCGCTTTGAGGCCGAGGAACAGTGGCCGGAAGACCGCAAACCCGTTCGGGACGACGCTCCGCCCACGGTCCATCTGCGCAAATTGAACGTGGACGAGGCCCTCAGACGCCTGGAAACCCAGCTGAGAGCCTATTCCGCGCAGAGGACGCGGGAAGTGCTGGTGGTCCACGGCAAGGGCCAGGGATCGGTCGGGGGGATCTCGATCCTGGGGCCGGAGGTCAGGGATTGGTGCGACCGGCACCCCGCTCTGGTATCTTCCTGGAGAGAGGCGCCGACCCGCTGGGGCGGATCCGGGGCCATCGTGGTGGTGCTCGAGATATGACGGAAACGGGTGACATGACCATCGACCAAATCGTTGAGCCCATGCCCGCGCGCCTGGGGGAACGGGGTTTCCTGGCCGGATGCGCGGCCCTGGTCACCGGCGGGGCCCTGCGGATCGGCCGCACCCTCTGTCTGGCTCTGGCCCGCGAGGGGGCCACGGTTGTGGTTCACTACGGGACCTCCGAAGGGGAGGCTGCAGCTACCGTCCTGGAGCTTGAAGCCTTTGGTGGCAAAGCATTTAAGGTGCAAGGTGATCTGGCGGACCCCGAAGTCGCGGCCGGATTGGCGGCCCGGGCGGCCGCCATGGCGGACCGGCCCCTGGACATCCTCGTCAACAACGCTTCAGTGTTTTCCCAGGGCAGCCCCACCGACACGACCCTGGAACAGTGGGATCTGAACCAGGCCGTCAATCTGCGGGCGCCTTGGCTGCTGTCCCAGGCCTTCGCCGAGCAGTTTCCCGCCGGTGGGGACGGTAACATCATCAACCTCAACGATTTTCGGGCAGTCCAGCCAGGTGCGGACCATTTCGCCTACACAATCAGCAAGGCGGGGTTGCACGGGCTGACTCGAAGCCTGGCCCTGGCCCTGGCGCCGGCCGTCAGAGTCAACGAACTGGCTCTGGGGGCCGTTTTACCTCCGGAAGTGGCACCGGGAGACTACATCCACACCCTGAGGGAACAGACCCCTACGAAGAGATTTCCTTCATTAGATGAAGTAGGTCACGCAATGTTGTTCTTGCTTGGAAATAATGGTGTTACGGGGCAAACGATCTTCGTCGACGGGGGGCGTCACCTGACATGAATCCAGACAGAATCGAAATCAAGGACCTCCTGGTCCGGGGCGTGGTGGGTCTGAACGAGGATGAGCGCCGCAAACGACAGGACATCCTGGTCAACCTGTCCCTGATGACGGACATCCGGGGACCGGGGGCCAGTGACAGCATCGAAGGGTCCTGCAATTACCGCACAGTGAGCAAATCCATCATCAGGATGGTGGAGGCCTCCTCCTTTTTCACGGTCGAAAAACTGGCGACCGAGATCGCCCGTCTGGTACTGGAAGATAATACTGTGGAGGAAGTTACCGTCACTGTGGAAAAGCCAGGCGCCCTGCGTTTCGCCCGGTCGGTGGGGGTGACCATCACGCGGAATCGAAAAGACTTCATAAAATGAAGCAAAGTGTCTATCTGACCCTCGGCTCGAACGTAAACCCGGAGCGGTGCTACCGGTTGGCTGTGAAAAAGCTCGCCGAGCTGGGCGAAATCGCCGACGCTTCTCCCATCTACGAAACCGAACCCATCGGCCTGGAAGAAGGCGCGGACTGGTTTTTAAACGGCGCGGTCCTGCTGCTGACCGAGCTGGCTCCGGAAGAACTCAAGATCCGGCTGCAGGAGGATGTGGAAATAGCCCTGGGCCGGGTCCATCTCCAGGGAGAACCCTGGCGCTCCCGGCCCATCGACGTGGACATTGCGTTGTGGGACGATACCATCGGCGATATCCTGGGACGGCCGGTACCCGATCCCGGTATCCTGAAATACGTGCACGTGGCCTTGCCCCTGGCCGACCTGGCGCCAAACTTCATCCACCCGGTGGACGGCCGAACCCTGGCGGAAATCGCGGGCGACCTGGTGGGCAACGGGCCTTTGCCTGAAAACAGGGAAGACATTATCCTGGAATACTGAGATCACACTGGAGATTTGGAGATTCCATGCCCCGCCTGAAGAAACAGCTCATCGTCGTCGGTGATCGCCTGCTCATCCGTCCCGAAGAAGGGGAAGAGCGCACCAACGCCGGCCTCTACCTGCCCCAGACCGCCGTGGCGGCGCGCCAGGCCAAGGGTGGGTGGGTCGTGTCCGTGGGCCCGGGAGTGCCTGTGGTCAACCCCATGGACATGATGGACGAACACTGGGGAGAAACTGACGGCCCGCATGAACCCCAGCCGCGGTTCATGCCGATGCAGGCCCAGGAGGGGGATTACGCCCTGTTCCTTCACAAGGCCGCCGTGGAGATCACCTTCGAGAAGAAGAGCTACCTGATCGTCCCCAACAACGCGGTGCTGGTTCTGATGCGGGAGGGATTCAACACCGAGGCCCCGGGCTGGGAAGGCAACAGCAACTGAACCGGTTTTTTTGACCATATCTCAGGACAAAAAAAAAGAGGGCCCCCCGGGGCCCTCTTGACGTTTCGGGACTACCGGTAGTCCTTTGGCGCGGGGAACATCTCGTTCCACCAGTCCGGCCGGTCCTTCAGGTACTTGGCCAGGAAAGCCAGGATCGTGTCGTTCCACACGATGCGCTGCTTGTGATCCAGGATGTGATGGTCCTGTCCCTGGATCTGCACGTACTCGACCTCCTTGCCCAGGATCTTCAAGGCCGTGAACAGCTGATCGCTTTCGCCCTTGGGCACGTTGACATCGTTGTCGCCGTGCACCAGCAGCAGGGGCGTGGTGATCTTGTCGGCGTGGAACAGGGGACTCTGTTCCACGAACAGTTCGCGGTCCTGCCAGGGGAACGAGTTGGCCAGGGCGCGCGCGCCGTAGGCGTATCCCCACATGCCTTCACCCCAGTAGCTGGAAATGTCGGATATGCCGGCGTGGCTGACCGCGGCGGCGAAGATGTCGGTCTGGGTAATGATGTACTCGGTCAGGAACCCGCCGTAGGAAGCGCCCATGCAGCCCACCCGTCCGGGATCGGCGAAGTCGTGGGCGGCCAGGAAGGCCTTGGTACCTTCGATGACTTCGTCGGCCGTCAGGATGCCCCAGTCGTTGACGTGGCGGGCGGCGTATTCCTGCCCGTAACCGGTGGCACCGCTGGGGTTGGGCACGTAGACCACGTAACCCTGTCCTGCCCAGATATTCTTGGGGTAACGGCCGCCGAAATCACGGGTGATGGGGCTGGTGCCGCCGTAGTAGTAGACGATGACCGGATACTTCCCGGCCGGATCGAAGTCAGGCGGGTAGTAGACGAAACCGTCCAGCTCCATGCCGTCGGGCAGCGTGGCAACCCAGTTCTCGACCTGGCCGAAGACGACGTCCTGATAGCTTTTCGCACCCGGGTCCAGCAGCAGGCGGGCCTTGTTCTTGTCCAGGTCCACCACGAAAAGTCGATTGGGGGTCGTGGCGCTCGAGCCACGGGCCAGACCGACCGGGGCGTTGCGGGCCACGGTGAACTGCGAAGTGACCTCGAGCCCGGTGGTGACCCTTTTCCAATCGCGGGAATCCGGCTGGAAGCGGTAGACGCTGCCGTACTGGGTGTCGGTGGTCCTGGCGTAGATGGCGCCGTCGTGCCGCGACCAGGTGACCGACCCGACATCCGGCCGGAAATCGACCGAAACGGCTTCGGGCCGGTGGTTTTCCAGGTCGAAGAGATACAACTGGCCGCCGTAATCATTGGCCTGCATGCCCTCGGGCAGGTTGCGGCCCAGGCCGTCGAAAGCCGAAGGGGATCCTTGCAGACAAAGGGTTTTGCCGTCGGGGCTGAACGTGGCGCCGCCAATCCAGGGGTCGTCCAGGACCAGTTCCACGTCCAGGGTTTCCATGTCCATCAGCCACAGTTCGTTGGTGCTGAAGGGCCGCTGGGTGATGTCCGGTTCGCGGGTGAAGAACAGCATCTTCTTACCGTCGTCCGAAATCTCCCAGCCGTTGGCGCTGACGGGACCCGCGGTCAGCCGCCGGGTCAGGCCGTTGGGCACGAAGACCTGCATCAGATGGGATCGACCGCGCCACCAGGGCTGGCGGTCGGCGGGGTGCAGCACCCGTTTGACCTTGCGTGGGTCCTCGTCCGGAGAGCGGCTGATCCCGTAGATGATCGACTCCCCGTCGGGGGCCCAGGCCCAGCCGCCGAGTTTTTCCACGTCGGAAAGCACGGTTTCGGTGACCCCAGTGTCCAGATCGTGCCGCCACACGGTTGCCTTGCCTCCGGTGTTGGTCTGCCAGGAAAGGACCCGGCCCCGAGGATGCCAGGCCACCGATCCCGGCGCTTGCCCGTTGCGCCACAGGTGGACCAGCTGTCCGGATTCGGTGTCCCGGATTTCAAGCCACTTTTCCTGATCGTCGCCGTTGCGGTATTCACCCAACTGGATGGCCGCCAGGTCTCCGTCGGGCGAAAGGGCGACCCGGGAAATCCGCGGGGCGTTCAGGACCGTCTGGATGTCGGCCGTGCGCTCGGGGGAAACACCCAGCTCAAGAGAGCCCTCGCCCGCTTCCACGTCGGGGGTCACCGTCAGGCCCAGTTCCCAGTCGCCTTCGAGTTCGGGATCGACCAAGGTCCGCAGCACGATCCGGTGCTTGCCGATCGCCAGTTTCATCTCACCCTCGGCACGGGCGGGATTCTCCTCGTCGGCCTCCTTCTTGGACAGGACCAGGGGATCACCGTCCAGCGACGCTTTGACCGGATGTTCCCCGGTCACCTCCAGCGCCACTTTTTGCCAGCGGTCCGTCGTCAGATAGAAAGCCAGGTAATGCACGGCAGAGCCTTCGCCGGGCCGATCGAAACTGACATTCCCGTTGCTCAAGGATTTCGTCGCCCACTTGAGTTCATCGCCGTTTGGTCCGGGAAATTTCCGCCCCTTGGCCGGGACGGTGCTGCCCGGTTCCGCGGGCATATCGCCAAAAAGGTCCGCGGCCTTGACCCCGGCCAGGTCCTGGTCGTGAAAGGCGGGCAGGACCAGGGGCACCGCCGGCGTGACAAGGATTTCAGGGACGGGAATCGGAGAGGCCTCGGGGGCGGCTTCCGTCTCGGAGTCCTGGGCGAAAACGGGTGAAAACAGCAGGAGCCCGAGGATCAGGCCGACAAGGCCGAACAGGGGGTGGGAGCGGTCAAAACGCATGGCTTCTCCTGGGAGAAAGGTCTGGAAAACGGGTCCTAGATCGACTTCTGCACAATAGGGCACAGGACCAGATCGGCCAAACGATTCTCCACGGTGGATTCCGCTAAAATCTACCAAATTGATGCGATCTCGTGATCGGGTTTGAATATTTGGCCACAGCGGTTTTTGAAATTATGATATAGTGGCCGAAACTCGTCATAATTCGTCCCCGATAGAGGTCCAAGCCTTTCCCTGGAGGTACGTGAAATGTTTGAGAAGAGGTCTCTTGAAACCCCCAATTCCCGCCGGTGGCTGATTCTGGCGGTGGCCGGAATCCTGGCCCTGATGGCGGGAACCGCCCTGGCCGCGGACACCGACATCGTCATTACGGAAATCATGCAGAATCCCAATGCCTTGGGTGACACCGAGGGCGAATGGTTCGAGGTCTTCAACGGTGGCGGCACGCCCGTGGATCTCAATGGCTGGACCATCAGTGACAACGATACGGATACCCACCTCATCGCGGCCTCGGCGATCGTACCGGCCGGAGGATACGCTGTCCTGGGTCGCAACGCGGTGGCCATGGCGGGCGAAGGTGTGACCCTGGTTTACGAATATGCAGGAATCAACCTGGGCAACAGTGCGGACGAACTCATCCTGACCAACGCCTCGGCGGTGGAAATCAATCGGGTGGAATGGGACGGCGGGACCGCTTGGCCCGATCCGACCGGCGCCTCGATGATGTGGGACGAAGCGACGGCGGACAACAACGTCGGCGCCAACTGGTCCACCTCCACCGCTCCGTTCGGCAGCGGCGACCTGGGTACGCCCGGAGCGGCCAACGGCGGCGCTGCCATGCAGCCGCCCACCGTGGCCAACGTCTTTCACCGCTCCCTGCTGCCTGAGCCCGGGGAAACGGTCACGGTCTTCGCGACCATTACCGACAGCGACGGCACCGTCACCTCGGCCTCGGTGTTCTACCAGGTCAACGGCGGCGGATTCGGTTTGCTGGCCATGAGTAACACCGGTGACGACTACACCGCCATCATCCCCGCGGGGATCCTCGGCGACGCGGTCGACTACTACGTTTCGGCGACGGACAATGACGCCCAGACCTCGACCAATCCCGCCGACGCTCCGGTCGGCTTCTACAGTTACACGGTGGCCAACGGAGTGATCACGCTCATCGCGTCGATCCAGAACGATGTTCCCACCTACGAGAACACCGTTGTCCAGGTGCAGGCGCAGATCTACATCCCTGGGAATTACCAGGCCGATCCCACCGCGGTGAGCGCCTTCATCCAGGACGGCTCCGGCCGCGGCATGAACGTCTTCGGCACCACCCGCAGCACGGGCATGGACCTGCTCAACGACACCTCGGCCATCGTCAATGTCACCGGGCGAGTGGCCTTGTTCAACACCACCGTCGAGCTGGTGAACTACGAGGTCGAGCTGGTCAGCACGGGGAACCCCGCGTTGATGCCGGATATCCAGACCACCGGCGCCGCCGCGGCTCCCACCAACGAGGGAACCTACATCGGCTCTACCGGTCTGATCACCGCCATCGCTACGACCGGCGGCGGCAACCCCGCCCACAACTTCACCGTGACCGACGGCTCCGGTGATCTGGTGATCCGCATCGACGACGACGTCGTCGCCGGTCTGGACACCTGGCTGGTCGGCGACGAGCTGGTCGCCTCGGGCGCGGGTGCTGCGTTCAACACCCAGGGCCAAATCCTGGTCGGCCTGGCTTCCCAGGTCACCAACAACGGCCAAGGCCCGGATCTCACGCCGCCCCTGTTGACGGACGCGGTGCTGAGCAGCCCCCCGAACGTGACCCTCACCTTCAACGAAGCTCTCGATCCTACGACCGCCATCCAGCCGGCCAACTACCAGGTCTACCAGACCGGAAATCCGGGCGCGGCCATCGTGGTGACCGGCGCCAACCTGCAGCCCGACAACGTGACGGTGCAGCTGATCCTGGCTGGCAGCGCCAGCGGCATCTCCCACACGGTGCAGGTCGACAATGTCCAGGACGTGGCGGGCAATCCCATCGCGGCGGCGACCACCATGGTCATCCTGGAGGCCGGCGGTCCCGCGGACCTCGTCATCAACGAGGTCATGCAGAATCCCGCGGCCCTGGCTGACGCGGACGGCGAGTGGTTCGAGGTGTACAACGCCGGTGCCAACTCCGTGGACATGAACGGGTGGACCATTTCGGACCTCGGTTTCGATTCCCACTTGATCGACAACGGCGGCCCGCTGGTCATCGGTCCCGGGGAGTACAAGGTGTTCGTGCGCAACGCCGTGGCCATGGCCGCCGAAGGCGTGGCTGTGTTCTACGAGTACGCGGGCATCACGCTGGGCAACAGCGACGACGAACTGATCCTGACCGACGGCGCGATGGTCGAGCAGGCCGCGATCGCCTGGGACGGCGGCCCGATCTGGCCGGATCCCGTCGGTTCCTCCATGCAGTGGACGGGCTTCGGCGACAACAACGACGGGTCGACCTGGGCCAGCAACGGTCCTGTGTTCGGGACCGGCGACCTGGGGACCCCCGGCAGCGTCAATGACTGGCTCAGCGACGTGCCCGGTGCTGGTGTCGCCACCGCCCTGGGCGGCAACTATCCCAACCCGTTCAACCCCAGGACGAGCTTCAGCTTCAGCCTGGACCAGACCCAACAGGTGAGACTCGCGGTCTTCGATCTGCGCGGCCACAAGGTCGCCACGGTCGTCGATTCGATCCTGCCGGCCGGCCGTTACGAGCAGCAGTTCAGCTGGGACGGCACGGACGACCGTGGCGCTCCGGTCAACAGCGGCACCTACTTCTACCGGTTGACGACCGCCTCCGGCTTCAGCGAGTCGGGCAAGATGATGCTCCTGAAGTAACAGGACGTCGTCAGGTGACAAGCTGGTCCGGCCGCGGTTTCCCGGGAATCCGCGGCCGGACTATTTTCGGAGAGCCCATGCCTGGGGATCATGAGTTGATTTCCCAAGGAATTGCGCCCATTCTTGGCGGGTTATGAACATTACCCGACGCCTCAAACGAGTCTGGCTGTTTTTGATCCGTCTCCAACGGGAGATGGGTTACGACGATTGCATGGGTATGGCGGCCCAGATCTCCTTCTACACCATGCTGGGGCTGTTTCCCTTCCTGATTTTCCTGCTGTCCCTGCTGAGCACGTTTCCCCTGGGCGAATCCCTCAAGCCTCTGATGCTCGAGGCGCTCAGCGATCAGATGCCCCAGGAGTCGGCCGAATACGTGGCGGGCATCGTGCTAGAGCTTCTGCCCCATTACAGCCAGGGCATTCTGAGCATCGGCCTGGCGGCCTCGTTGTGGGGTGCGTCCATGGCCGTAGGCGCCCTGATCACGACGATCAACCGCGCCTACAACATCCGCACACGGCGCAACTACGTGGTCCAGAAGCTGATGTCCATCACCCTGGTGCTGCTGCTGTCCGGGATGTGGATGATGTCCCTGACCATCATCCTGGTGGGGCCGGGGATCACCCAGAACATCTTCGAGTTCATGGGCATCGCCAGCGAGACCAACACGTTCTGGACGAGCATCCGGCTGCCCATGGCCTTCGTCCTGAACCTGATCTCCCTCTCCATCCTCTACTACTTCGCGCCCGAGGCGCGCCAGAGATTCCTGAGCATCCTGCCGGGGGCCGTCACCTCGACCATCCTGTGGATGATGGCCTCGTCTGCCTTCCGCATCTTCCTGAGGAATTTCGGCACCTACAACAAGACCTACGGTTCGGTGGCCGGGCTCGTGATCCTGATGGTGTGGCTCTACATCTCGGGCCTGATCTTCCTGCTGGGCGCCGAAATCAATTCGCTGATGAAACGTATCGAGGACGAGGACTCGCCCAAGCGGGTGCGCCTACTCCGTTGAAAAAGGAACCAGGGAAATGACGACCAACATCATGACCGCCACCTGGACGGGAGGCCTGCGGTTCGTGCACCGTTCGGCTTCCGGTCACGCCGTGGTGACCGACGCCATGGGTCCGGCGAGTCCGGAAGGCGCCGCAGCCACCGCGGCCAGCCCCATGGAACTTTTGATCCTGGGCCTGATCGGTTGCACGGGGGTCGATGTGGCCAGCATTCTGGAACGAATGCGCCAGCCATTGGAGGGCCTCGAGGTGAGCGCCACCTACGAGCGGGCGGAATCCCATCCAAAGATTTTCACCAAGATCCACCTGACCTACACCCTGAAAGGCCCCCTGGACGAAAAGAAGGTCCGGCAGGCCATCGAGCTGTCGGAAACCAAGTATTGCTCGGTTTCCGCCATGCTGGGCAAAGCGGTGACCATCACCCACGAATATGCCCTGGTGGGCGAAAACTCCTGATTTTTTAAACGTTGCGGTTTCTTCTGGTCCCGGTCGGCTTCCGGAAAGATGGCCGTTTTTGTCCATTTTGATTTTTTTATGGGGAAACCTTAAACTGATGCGCCGGGTCAGACCCCGGCTTTTCCATAGCCGAGCCCTCATTCGCCCGAGGAGAGACCATGGCCCGCCGGTTCGCCCCGCTGATTTTCCTGTTCACTTTTTCCCTGCTGGCCTTCCCGGTCCTGGCTGTCGAAATCGACGCCGAACTCCAGGGAATCCTTCAGGCCAAGGACACCGCCGATCTGGTGTCCGTCCTGATGATCTTTGAAAATCCGGCCGGGGTGGAGGACATCCGTTCCGAAATCGACCAGCTGCCCCCCCGGGGGAAACGGCACCGGGTCCTGGAAGCCTTGCGCCGCCAGGCCGGGCGGACCCAGGCCGACGTTCTGGAGTTCCTTGAGGTCAACGCTCGCTCCGGCAAAGTGAGGCGCATCCAGTCGCTCTATCTGGCGAGCGCGGTGGCCTTCGAGGCCGAGCCGGGGGTGATTGCCGCGATGGGCGCCCTGCCCGATGCCGCCACCCTCTTTTTCGACAAGACCTATGACCTGACCCACGCCACCAGCCGGGACGCGGGTCCCGTCATCCCGTCTTCGCCGGCGGCGGTCGATACGGCGTGGGGCGTGCAGTACATCAAGGCCGACAGGGTCTGGAGCCAGCTGGGTTACACCGGCGCCGGCGTGGTGGTCGGGCACATCGACACGGGGATTTACCTGACCCATCCGGATCTGGCCTCGCGTTTGTGGGTCAATTCCGGGGAGATTCCCGGCAACGGGATCGACGACGATCTCAACGGTTTCATCGACGACATCAACGGCTGGGATTTCGGAGCCGGGGACAACGACCCCAACGACGACAGCGCCGACCCCGGGCACGGCACCCACACCGCCGGCACGGTGGCCGGCGATGGAACCGGCGGCGTATTGACCGGCGTGGCGCCCTCAGCCGTGCTGATGGCCGTCAAGGTCTGGCAGGACAACGGGGCCGGGGGCACCCTGAGCATGATCTGGGCGGCGCAGCAGTACTGCGTGGAGAACGGGGCGCGCATCATCACGATGTCCCTGGGGATCCCGGGCGACATCCCTGCCTATTTCATGCGCAACGAGCGGCTGAACTGCAACAACATCCGGGACGCGGGGGTGATTTTTTTCAACTCCGCGGGCAACGACCACTTTGTCTATTCACCGCCGATCGAACTGAGCCTCACGGCCCGCGTGCCGCCCCCGTGGCTGCCGGCGGGCTACTCCCACAGCAGTACGGGCGGCGTGATCACCGTCGGCGGCACCGGCTACAAGTCGGACGCGCTCTACACGGCTTCGTCGCAAGGCCCCGCCAACTGGGGCAACGTCGGTCCCTGGAACGACTGGCCCTACCTGCCGGGTCCCGGTCTCGTCAAACCGGATGTGGCCCTGCCCGGGGTCTGGGTCAATTCCACCGTCATCCCCAGCGGCTACAGCGGCGACACCTGGAGCGGAACCTCCATGGCCTGTCCCCACGCGGCGGGCGTGGCGGCCCTCATGCTGGAAAAGAATCCGTCGCTCTCGCCTGCGGGGGTCGATTCCCTGATGGAGATCTGGGCCATCGACCTGGGCGCTGCGGGCAAGGACAACGAATTCGGTTCGGGCCGCGTTGATGCCTTGACCGTGGTGGCGGCCACGCCCCCGGACATGGCTCCGGACCTGGTCTGGACCGATGTCTATCCCGATCCGGCGGGCAATGAAATCCTGGACCCGGGCGAAACCGGCGGCATCGCTTTCCAGCTGAAGAACGCCAGCCCGGTGGTCGACGCGAACGCCGTAACCGGATTGCTGACGGTGGCGGCCAATTCTCACGTGACCGTCGTCGATGGTCTCGCCGTTTTTTCCGACATGGCCGCCGGCGGCATGCCGGGCGACAACCTGGCCGATCTCTTCAGCCTGCAGGTCGATGTTGCGGCGCCCCAGGGTTTCGAATTCACCATGTTCCTGACGGTGACTTCGGGCTTGAATTTCCAGAAGACCTTCGACATCACCGGGGCGGTCGGACTGCCGGACTTCCGCACCCACGAGATCGGGGACATCTTCCTGACAGTCACCGACCAGGGGGGTATCGGCTACATGTCGCAGGGCGGCGGCGGCGGCCAGGGCATGGGCCCCAAGGGGGGGACCAGTGACCTCTATGTGGCTTCATTCTGGGCCGGGACGAGCTCCTCCTACCTCTGCAACCGCGACTACAATGGCCTGGGCACGGAGATCTACGAATGGGTCGTGTCGGATCCTGAACCCAACGGGCGTGTGCGGGACCTGGGGGCGTCCGGAAGTGACGAGACCTTCCAGGCCATCTTCACCGACGGGGGCCATGCCGACCCCCTGCCCTTGATGGTGGAGCAGTCCAGCCTTTCCTTCGCCGAAGAGAGCAGGGCTTCCTTCGTCATCCTGGAATACCGTCTGACCAACAACAGCTCCGAGGCGGTCCCTGCCTTGTACACCGGGGTCTATGGCGACTTCGACATCGGCGAGGACTCCACGCGGAACATGGGCCACACCGATCCCACCCGGAAGATGAGTTTCCTGTACGAGCCTCTGGGGAATTACTACGGCATTGTGTTGCTGGGCGGTGATCCTGCTCAGAATCTCACGGTGGTCAACAACCCCATCTACGTGTACCCCGAATTCGCGGTGACCGATGATAACAAGTTCGATCTCTTGACGGGAACTCTGTCCCATCACATCGGCCGCGAAAACGATGACTGGTCGGCCCTGACCTCATCGGTGATGAGTCTGGACGCGAACGGCGGCACAGGCACCGTGGTCTACGCCCTGGTTTACGGGGAAAACCTGGCCGACCTGGAGGCCAACGCCGATGCGGCGATCCTGGCGTACAATCCGGTCGCGCCGATCAGCGGCGAGGCCCCGGTCAAGGTGTTCCGCCTGGGACAGAACCACCCCAATCCTTTCAATCCGATTACGAACATCCGTTTCACGTTGACCAAGGAAGGCCCCGTCGATCTGTCGATCTTCGATGTGAGTGGCCGTAAAATCCGGACCCTGGTCAATGAAATCCGGGGCTCGGGCAACCACACGGCCACCTGGGATGGATTGGATGATTCAGGTTCCCGTGCCCCAAGCGGCATGTATTTTTATAAGTTGTTTTCCGACAATGACATAGAAACCCGTAAGATGATGTTGGTAAAATAGGGAGAGGGCGGATGGCCTTGTTCGCGCCATCCAGGATGTCCTCGGGCCTTCGGCCCTGCGGATTACCTGGATGGCGCGAACAAGGCCATCCGCCCTCTTTCATATTTACCACATCTTCTTGCAGGTTCTATGGCATGCCGAAGGCATTTGTGATATTATGTCAGGCCGAAGGGGGAAGATCCTTGAATAATTTGCCCCTCATCCCTGATCTCTCTGGGCCTTGGCGGTCCATTCATTTGTCCTGAAATTCATGCCATCGCATGAATTGAAGGTGGTTTTTGCACCTCATCGAGGGAGGTTTCCATGTCCTTCAAGACTACCCTGTTCCTGGTTTTGGCCGTGGCCTTTGTGGTCGTCGGCTGTTCGAACCAGGACGATCCGGCGCAACCCGGGAACACCGGGCAGCTCACCAGCGCCATTCTGCGCGGTGAAATATCGGAGGATCAGCTCGCTTTTGAATTCATCGCCAAGGTCGGCGATGGAGTTGACCCGGACCAGGGGGCCCTGCTGGTGCGGGGACGCAACCTCTCCTATGACGGCGAGCTCGGCGTCTTGAGCGTCGACCTTTCGGTCTACAACGACTCGGAGATGGGTTATGACGAACCGGTCGGACTGACCTTCATGCAGTTCATGCCCGAGGGGGTCACCGTCCTCAATTCTGACAATGATCAGAATGGCGCCGGCGCCCTTGTCCTGTTCGAGTTCGAAAACGACGACCTTACCTGGAGCCCGGGCGAAGAGAGCCTGGCCCGCGAGGTCCAGTTCGAAATCGCCTCGGGAACCTCCTTCGGTTTCGTGGCCCGCATCGACGTGGGCATGGCGCCGGAAGGCGGCACCATCGGCGGCATGGTCTGGCACGACGCAAACGGGGACGGCATCATGGATGCCGACGAGCGCGGAGTCGGCGGCGTAGCCATCGCCTTGCACGCCGGTGACGACGCCAGCGTCGACCCGTTGACGAGGGTGATCACCGCCGAGGACGGGACCTACCGCTTTGCGGGGCAGGACGCCGGTTACTATACCGTGGTCCGCCTGCCGCTCGAGGGTGCGGTGGGAACGACCCCTCCGGAGATGGCCGTCATCCTCGTGGAAGTGGACGGCGTGGTGTCCGATTTCCTGTTGGCGAATTTCGGCATCCAACGTGCCGGCGGTCCCGGTGACGATTTTGTCCAGGTCGGGGACTACGTGAACGCCAAGGGCCGCTACGAGGCGGATCCTTCCCGCCTGGTCGCGGACATTTTCAACGTCTGCCATTGCGACGATGTGGCCAAGCACGATGGCGACGATGATGATGACGGCGACGGCGACGGCGACGACGGGGACAACGACGACTGTGGCGAGTGCGACGGCAAGATGACCGAGCTTACCCTGCGCTACCATGGCGCCGACGCCGCCAACATCAAGGTCTACAAAAAGGACAGGCCGGAACCCGAAAAGATGCTCTTCGAGGGTATGGTCGACCCGGGCGAGGACTTCGATTTCGTCGGGGACGATAATCACGGCACCATGGGGTCCAAGATCACGGTGTGGATCGACGATGTCCTGAACACCGAAATCCATACGAGTTGTTCCCAGCCCATCAGCGTGGGCATGGTCAGCGGCGGCTTCGAGATCGTGGCCGGAGTGAGTCGCCAAGGTGGCCCGCTCTGCCCGCCGCCCTGCGACGATTGCGACGATTGCGAAGACGGTTGCCGCGACAACGAGTGTTGGGGACGCCTGGCCGGCCCGATCACGGGCATCAATTTCGAGGACCGTTACCTGGAAATCATGGGCACCCCGGTCTACTTCCACCAGAAGACCGACTGGGATCCCGATGAGTACCACCCGGGCCTCCGGTTCCGGGTCGACGCGACCCGCGATCTGGAAGCCCGTGATGCCGACGTGATGGCCTGCCGTCACCCCCGGTGGTGGAACGGCAACCGGGACCGGGTCAAGGGATTCGTACAGGAAGTCGTGCGCGGAGATGACGACCGGATCACCGGCGTCGTCATCCTGAATACCCTGGTGGTCATTGATCGCGACTAGGTCAACCCGCAATAAACGGGCTTCGGCACCAAGCCGTAGTTCCCGAAAGGAGCCATAGATATGATACGGAAATTTAGTCGTGTCCCCGGCGGACCGACCCTCACCATCGTGGCGCTGTTCATCCTGGCCCTGGGCCTGGCGGGTTGTTCCGACGACTCGCCCACCCACGTGCCCGCGGGCGGCAACGATCCCACGACCGGCGTTTTCCACGTCGACCTGGACGATGACGCCGATTTCGAGATCATCTCCGCCAAGAACGGCGATCCGGCCGATCCCATCGAGGGGCCCTTCGCCATTCTAGGCCGGAACATCCGCTACGATTCGGAAAACGGCGCCCTGGTCATGGACCTCAGCGTCAAGAATCTGGGCGAGAACACCTTCGACGAACCGGTCATGCTCACGTTCCTGAGCCTGCTGCCGGACGGCGTCACGGTGCTCAATCCGGACAACGAGGAGAACGGGGCCGGTGCGGCCATTACCTTCGAGTTCGAAAACGATGACAACCAGTGGACGCCCGGCGAAGAAAGCTTCGGCCGCGAGACCCGTTTCGGGGTCGACGAGGGCGTCTCGATCGGTTTCGTGGCCCGGCTCGACACCGGAATGGGCGGCGAAATCATGGGATCCGTCGGCGGCATGGTCTGGGATGACGTGAACGAAGACGGCATCATGGACGAAGGCGAAGCCGGCGTCGAAGGCGCCATGCTCGAGCTGTCCGCCGAAGGTATGGAGGCGATGACCACCCTGTCCGGTGCCGACGGCACCTATCGCTTCGACGATCTGCCCATGGGGTTCTACCAGGTCGTCAAGAAACCGATGGACGGCATGGTGGGAACCACGGCGTCGATGATCTACGTGGTCCTGCTGGCCGAAGACGGAACGGTCGCCCCCTTCCTGGCCGCCAATTTCGGCTGCACGACCGAAGAAGTCGTCGGCACGGCGGTCATCAAGGGCAAGGTCTGGAACGACCTGAATGGCGACGGCAACGTCAACGACGGTGAGCCCGGCCTGATGGGCGTCACGGTCAACCTGACCGGCGACGCCATGGCGACGGTGACCACCCTTGAAGACGGCACCTACGCCTTCACGGACCTGTACGCGGGCTCCTATGAAGTCGCGAGCGTCGGTCCCGAGGGCTGGGTCCTGACGACAGGGTCCCCGATCCAGGTGGTCCTGGTCGCCGATGACGAAGTGTTCAACGAGGCCAGCTTTGGCTGGATGGAAGAGGTCGCGGGCGGCACGGCAATCATCAAGGGCAAGGTCTGGAACGACATGAACGGCAACGGCCTGTTCAACGATGGTGAGCCTGGTCTGGAGGGCATCACGGTCAACCTGGCCGGCGACGCCACGGCGACTGCGACGACCGCTGCCGACGGTACCTACGCCTTTGAGGGGCTTTCTGCGGGTGACTACCTCGTGACCTGCATTGGGCCCGAGGGGTGGAGTGCCACGACGGCCAACTTGATCCGGGTCACCCTGGACACAGATGACCAGATCTTCAACGAAGGCAGCTTCGGTTGGATTGAGTAAAGCGCGGGCGGTTGACCCGCGGTCATTCCTGCTGAACCAAATAGCCCGGATCCTGATGGATCCGGGCTATCTATTTTTCTTCCCAGTATGATTTGTGACTGACAGCTATCTCGAATCGGTTATGGTCCAAGGGAATGACCATTTTTGAATCCTGTTATTCGAGGAGACATCAATGAAATCCCATTCAAGAGTAGCCTTCATCGCTCTAATGTCTTTTCTCCTGTTGGCTCTTATTCCGGCCGGCCCGGCTCGGGCCCAGACGGCTGAACCCGCCCCGGTTCCATCAGCGCCCGAGGGCCCGGATCGCAGCGGATTTACCTTGCTGCTGACGATGGGTGTGGGATTCCAGAAAATGGATTCCCATTTGGATTGGAAAACCGGTCTGGGCGGTCTGAACCTGGGGATCGGGGGATTCGTTTCCCCCAAGGTGGCTGTCATGTTCAGGTTTTCCGGAACCAATGTCAGATATGGGAGCAATGACAATTTCTACAGGGAGGGTGATGTCGTATCCGGCGTCTTTGGACCTGCGGTGCAATATTGGGCCAGTGATTCCTTCAATTTCGAAGGAGGCCTTGGAGCGGGAGCCATCAGCTTCGAGCATGGGGGAAGTAGCCGGGCCGTGGGGGCGATCCTGGCCGCCGGTTGGTCTTTCTACCACAAGAAAAAGAGCAGCCTCCAACTGGGCGTCGAATACTCCTATGTGGGTTCCTCTGGAGGAGCCCAGAACTTCATCATAGCGTTTGGCTGGCAGCTCCTCTAGCTATTGCCGTCCTTTGCTTGACGGGACAGGTGGTATACAAAAAGGGATCGGGATGTCCTCACGCCTTCGGCGCTGCGGATTACCCGATCCCTTTTTGCATCCAACCTATCGCGTCAAGCCAATCTACTCGACTTGCATCATGAGGAACTGCTGCATCCCACCCCGCTCGAGATGAAACACCGCCGAGGAGCCGAACTGCAGATCCTTGACCAGGGTCTTCAGGCTCCGCAGCCCCTTGACCGGCATGCCGTTCAGGGAGTAGATCACGTCGCCGGGCTGGAAGTGATCGCCCAGCAGGCTGACGTCCACGGCCAGGGCCGCCACGACCACGCCCTCGGTCTGCCGGGTCTTGAAGGGCAACAGCCGGGCCGAGTCCTTGTCCAGGTCGATGGCCAGGACCCCGATCTTCTTCACCAGGTTGCGCTCGTCGCTGATCATCTCGAAGAAGCGGTAGTCGGGGTCCATCCGTTCGACGACCTCGACCTGCTTGGTGAAGGTCCGGCCGCCGCGCATGACCTCCAGGGCCACTTCCCCGCCGATCGCCTTGTTGTACAGGTTCACCTCGAACTGCCGCGCGTTTTCCATCGGCTTGCCGTCCAGCGAAAGGATGATGTCGCCCACCTGCAGCCCGGCCTCGTCGGCGGTACTCCGGGGAAAGACGTCGCCCAGGATCACGCCCCACTGCTTCTCGATGCCCAGGGGCTTGGCCACCCAGGGGTTCAGGGTCTGGGCGTTGACGCCGATCATGCCCCGCTTGACCCGGCCGGTGGCGCGGATCTGGTTGAAGACGTTCTTGGCGATGTTGCTCGGCACGCTGAAGCTCAGGCCTTCGCTGCCGCCGCTCTGGGAAAAGATCAGCGTGTTGATGCCGATGACCTCGCCCCGGCCGTTCACCAGGGGGCCGCCGCTGTTGCCGGGGTTGACCGCCACGTCGCTCTGGATGTAGATCATCGGGTTATCCCGCTCGAGCTGGCGGGCGACCGTTGAAATCACGCCGAAACTGACCGAGTTGGTCAGGCCCATGGGGCTGCCGAAGGCGAACACCAGTTGGCCCTGGAACACCTCGTCGGAATCTCCGAGGGTCAGGTAGGGCAGGTTCTTCCTGTCGATCTTCAGGACGGCCAGGTCGGTTTCCTTGTCGGTGCCGATGACCTGGGCGCCCACGATGTCGCCGCCGGTCTCCAGGATCGAGGTTCCAGCCGCAAAACCCAGGGCCTTGGGTGAAAGCCGCACCTGCACCCGCTTGGCGCCCTGGACCACGTGGTTGTTGGTCAGGATGAACCCGCCGGCGTCGAGAATGATGCCCGAGCCGGTGGCCTGCTGCTTGCCGAACAGGGCTGCTCCGGTCTGGCTGTCACCCATCAAGGCGCCGAAGGATGAGGTGTAGATCTGCACGACCGCGGGGCTGACATTGGAGGTCAGTTCACGGATTTCCTTGCTGAGGGTCGTGATGTCCCAGTCATCGTCGGACTGGGCGGTCGCCGGTAGGGCAAAAAATCCAGTGGTCAGGCAGAGGACCAGACCGGCCAGGGCAATACGGGAAAGCTTGTTCGAGCGCACAATGACCTCCATGAGGGACAAGCCCGGGGGGGAAAGGAAATTCAATGGCGGGGATGTGATGTTTCGCGCCACATGGTAAGCGGAAACCCCGTTCAGGTCAATTAATCCCCGAAAAGAAGACCCCGGACGGTTGCCCGGGGTCTTTTTGTGGGTCTAGGCCTGGACCAGATGGAGGCTCTAGACAAAATGGAACGGCTGGGCCCGACGGTATATGGTGGGTTGGTCCCCTA
>CBDTUS010000059.1:0-18624 GCA_965363725.1 uncultured bacterium
CGGGCGCTACATGGATGTAGCGCCCGCGTACCCGAAATCACCAGGTGCTTCCTTCTATGCCTGAGGTGCCGCCTAGACCTCCTGGAAGAAATAGGGCGCCAGACACTGCACGATCTTGTCGTAGGTCTCCGGATACAGCCCCCACACGGTGGCCGCCACCGAGCTGAGCAGGCTGTTCCCGTCCTGCGGCGTGAAGCAGTAGCCGCTGATGGACCTGCCGTCCTCCGACACGTGGATGGTGTCGGTGGGCACGACCGACTGGTTCAGGATGCGGCCGCAGAATCCGTGATCGCGGCCGAACGAGAACACGCTGTTGGCGGTGGTCTTGTAGGTAACGGCCACGCGGTCGTCGGCGATCACCCGCTGGATCAGCTCCTCCCGGGTCACCGGTTTCTTGACCTTCATGGTGAACTGGATGATGTGCATCAACTGGCTGTTCATTTTCATGGCGCTGCTGAACAGGTTCAGGTCGTATTGGTCGCCCTTGGTCTGGTAAAGATGCCAGGCGTCGCGCGCATGGTGCGTGCCGAACCGGGCGTCCTTGTGGTTCCCCACCTGCGGGCTGGGCACGAACTTGTCGTCCTGGCTGATGTCGTTGGCCCGCCGCATGCAGATGAAGCGTCCCTCCTCCAGGTTGTCCGGTCCTTCGTCGGCCAACCCGAACATCTTGATCAAAACCGACAGGTTGTGCGTGTTGCAGCTGACCACCTGAAGATACTTGTCCTTGCCTACCTCCAGAACTTCGTCGTTGATACCGCGGGCATACTGCTTGCCGAAGCCGAACTCGCTGCCCTGGGCGATGAAGAGGTCGGTGTTGTCCTCGTACTTCTCGTACCAGCGTTCCTTCATGGCGTTGCCGCTTGGCGTGCAGTCGACCACCACGCGCGAAGCCTCCATGGCGTCTTCGGTGGTAACCTCGGCCTTGATACCCATGTCCTCGAACGCTGAGACCCGATCCCTGTCCGTCACCAGACGGGCGCCACGTCGCAGCAGGTTCTGGACCTTGCTGCGGTCTGTCATCAGCGGTGTCCGCTTGTGGAACAAAACTTCATCGATCCCCAACTGGGCCTTGAAATTGCACAGGAGACCGATCAGCGGTTCACCGATGGTGCCTGTTCCGACGACGAGAACCGATTTTGACCCCAGCATTGCCATCTCCTTTTTCCTGTGGGAACAACCGTGGATTCTACGGAATCCGTCCGCGATCAGGTTTCGGGCAGCGCCCATCTCTCATGGGGCAGCACCTCTACAGGACGAGCGAAAAACTTATCCGATGGATAATTAAGAAAGTTACTCACTCTGCTGGTGTAGATACAAGCAAATTCCATGATTTGGCGGCCCAGGCGGCTGGCCGCCCGGCCCTCCCGGAAGAGGGACTCCCAGTGGGGGTTGAAGGCCGACCGCAATTTTCTCTGCAATCGGGCCCTCTGCCCCAGGGTATCACTGATTCGCCGGTCCAGTTCAGCCCGCCTGGCAGCGGATCCCTTGGCCAACGCGTCGAGGTGATCCCGCTCCATGACCAGGTCCTCCAGCTCGTCTTCCAGGCCTGCCAGGGCCTGCCAGTCCTCCCGGAGGGGGCGCATGGCCAGGACCTCATCCTCCACCTCCGGCACGATCATGGCGGTCCGCCATCCCACGCTCTTTTTGCTGCGCAGAATGTCGCCGTAGGTGTGATCCCCGAAGTAGAGGATTTCATCGCCGCCCCATCCGATTTTTTTCTCGAGGAAGAAGGAATCGCCCCCCACATAGCAGTGGCCGTTGCGGTTGGGCATCCGGGGACAGGATCCGGGCTCCACCGGTTCGCCCGGCCCCCGCGCCACGAAAAACCCCGGTTTGCGCGCAAAACAAACCACCAGATCGAACAGGTCCTCCCAGGAGCCGGTCGGTCCGCCAACGAGGTGGTCCATGACCGCGGCCGTGAAGAAAACCTCCGAGTTGGTCAGCAGGAAAAGTTTCTTTCCGGCCTTGCGAATCTTGCGCAGGGTGGGGACCAGGTGGGGATCCTTCAGGAAATAGGAATCGAGGTCGGCGGTAATCCGCGCCTTGAGCGACCCGTCCGCGTGCAGGGTGTCCATCGCCTGACGGATGTCGCTGAATAGCGTGTGGAAATCCACGTCCAGCACGCCCGGGGAATTCTGCATCAGGTCGACCAGGGCCGCGTAGAGGCTCCCCTCGGGCAGGTCGAACAGGGTGTCGAAAACACGATAACGGGCCGACCCCAGGCGGATGCCCCCGCTGGGATACCGGCGGCGGCGCTCGTCTTTTTCCAGGAACCGGCGGCCGTGACGCGCCCGTGTGACGTGGTTGTAGGCGTCGATCTTCAACAGGTTGCCCAGCCGCTTGTCCACCACCAGTCCGCGGATGGCCGCCTCGGGTTCCCAGGCCGTTTTCCGGATGGCCTCAGGATAACCCTTGTCCCTGATCAGGGCATCGATGGCCATCTTGAAACTGAGATGGTTGAAATTGTCCGTGTTGTAGACCGCCAGGGTGTGATCCATATCGAAACCGATGGCTTCGATCGCCTCCATGCGCAGGTTGCGGTTGGTGAAGATCCGGCGTCGGGGCGGCGGATCCGAGCGGCCCGTGTCCGGGTCGTGGTCGTCGGCATTGGCGTTGGCTTGCATATAAGTCTCCCGCCCGGATCACTTGGTCAGGGCAGTGAAGATGGTGAGGGTCAGTTGGTCACCGGGGTCGCGGAGGATGGATCCGGAACCTGCGCGCCGGAAAGACCGGCAGGGTCGGCCAGGACCGCCGGATGCTCGGGGAACTTTTCCACGACCTTGCACCACCAGCTGGCGGCGTTGTCCTGGAAATCCATCTGCATCATGAGGTCGCACCCGCGCAGCCAGGCGCGGTGGTTGCCGTCGTTCTCGGTCACGGTCCGCAGGTAGAGCTTGAGAGCCCGCTTGTCGTCCCCGGCATACCGGGAACATTCCGCCAGACCCAGCCAGCCGCAGGAGTAGGAAGAATCAAGGCTCAGGGCCTGTTCGAAGAGGCCCACCGCTTCGGTCACTCTTCCCTCCAGCAGCGCGAGCTCGCCCAAGTAGCGCAGAGGATACAGTTCCCTGACCCGGCTGTCCACGTTCGTTCGGGCGGTCTTGTTGCCCAACCGACGGAGGCGCCTCAGATCCCGGTGGGCACTGGTCAGTACTTTTTTGCGGGATGTCCTATCCGACAGGCCGTCCTTGGCCCGCAACCGGGCGCAGTCCACCGCCACGGACTGGAGCAGAACCAGGCAGTGGTCCGGGAATACTTCCCGGGCCTCGGATATTCGGGCCGCCGCTTCCTCGAACAGGCCGGCCGCCAGTAGGCTCGATGTGATCCGCGCGGCGAGATCCGGCAACCAGGTCAATCCGGCCTGGGTGTCGGAGTCCAGCGACCGGGCCTTGGTCCAGGCGGCGCGAAGGTGGACCAGGGCCGCCCCCAGTCCCGCCACCGGTAGGACTTCCCCGTCCATCAGGATCATGCCCTCGCAGGCCAGACGGTAGGGAAAGTAAGGTTCCTCGGGGAATTCGAACAGGGCTTTGCGCAGGATGCGTTGGTTGCGTTCGCGCCGCCGGGCACGGCGGTCCGAGTCGCTTCGTTCGTGGACCACTGCCAGGTCGGTGTCGAGTATCAACATGTTCTGACCGTCCGCCCACTCGCTCAGGGTGGGCGCCAGACGCTCGTGGATGGGATAACGATATCTGACCTCGGGCACGTTGCGGAACAACCGGACCCGGCTGGTCATGGACCCTGGGGGATCCGAGCCACGGCCGATCATGCGCAGGCGGTAGCCCGCGGCGGTGGGGTCGTGAAGGAGGCGCTGGAATTCCACGGGGCGAACCGGTTCCAGAAATTCGTCGGCGTCCAGGACGAGCACCCAGTCGCCGGTGGCCTGGTCCAGGGCGGCATTGCGGGCAGCGGCGAAATCGTCCTCCCAGGGGACCTCGCAGACCCTGGCTCCATACCCCTCGGCGATGATCCGGGTATTGTCCTGGGATCCGGTGTCGGCCACGATCAACTCGTCGACCAGGGCCAGAACGGACTTGATCGCCATGCCAATGGTGGCTTCCTCATCCCGGGCAATGATGCACAGACTGACGGTGTTGCGTTTCATGAAGCGGAAATCGATCCTTGGTGACGGTGGTGGTTCCGGGTGACGGCCGTGTGCGACGCCTCCTTCATGTTATCGACCGACCTGGCTCCGGGTTTACCGCTGTCATGGGCAAAAATTCGGTCTGACGGGTTGCCAAACGCATTGTCCTGGGCCAAAATATCAAAATGATGACCGATGGAGATCACACTCCCTCCGAGGACCATCCTCCCGGCGGGATCGGACAACCGGCCAAGGAAACGGCGGCCGGCCGGATGCCGGTTTATGCCATCCTGGACAATATCCGCAGCGTCTGGAACGTGGGCTCCATGTTCCGCACCGCCGATGCGGTGTCTCTCGCAGGGCTGTACCTTTGCGGGATGACCGCCACACCGCCGCGCCCTGACATCGAAAAAACCGCTCTCGGAGCAACCCAGAGCGTCCCCTGGGACTATTGGACCGATGCAGTCACCGCCGCCCGGCACCTCCGGGAACAGGGCCTGCCCCTGATCGCCCTCGAACAGACCCGACGGTCCGTAGCCTGGGACAAATTCGATTTTCCCTTCCCCCACTGCTTCATGGTGGGGCACGAGGTGCACGGCGTGAGCGAACAATTGCTGGACCTGGCGGACCATGTGGTGGAAATTCCGATGGCGGGCATGAAGCATTCGCTCAACGTGGCCGTCAGTTTCGGTGTGATGGCCTTCGAAATCCGCAGGCGCTACCTGCGGGCAAACCGTGTCGATGGTTGATGATGAACCCTGATCCCACTGCCACCCTGGACCTCACCCTGCAGGCCGATGACCTGCAGCTGTGGCTCAACCGGGTCTCGCGAACCTTTGCGCTGACGATCCGGATGCTGGAAGAGCCCTTCCAGACCTACGCCTCGGCCGCCTATCTGCTGTGCCGCATCGTCGACACCGTCGAAGACTGTGAAACCCTGACCCCGGAATTGAAGTGCCGTTACCTGCGGGACTTCAGCGCTCGCCTGAAGGGATCAGGAAGTGGCCGCGGCGTGGCGCCCGTTAAGCTGTTCGACGCGCCGGCCACCTGGGAGGAACGCCTGACCCTTTACGAGTCGGGCGTCCTGGATCTGATCGGGGGATTCCCCGGCCCCATCCAGGATATCATTTTCCGTTACGCGGTGGAGATGGCCGAGGGCATGGCCCTGTTCCTGGAGCAGCAGGACGAACACGGGTACCTGCACTTCGAAACCGACGAGCAGCTCGACCGGTATTGCTATTACGTCGCGGGCACGGTGGGCCTGATGTTGAACGAGCTCTACGCGTCCATTTGCGGCCTGGACAAATCCGGGTCCCGCGATGCGGCCATCGAGCTGGGGATCGGGCTCCAGCTGACCAACATCGTCAAGGACATCCAGAAGGACCGCTCCCGCAACATCCACTACTGCCCGACCCAACAGAACCGCCATTGGCCGAAAGCTTCCGCCACCGAATCCGGTGACGATCCGCGCCGGGAGTTGTTCTGCCTAGCCAGCGCCACCATTTCCCACCTGACAGGCGGGAAGGAATACATCCTGAATCTCGAGTCGAACAGCAAGCAGTACAAACGCTTCTGCGTGACCAACTATCTGATGGCCTGGAAGACCCTGGAAACCTGTGTCCGGGATCCCCGCCAAACCGCCAGCGGTTCGGGGGCGAAGATCTCCCGCTTCCGGGTCTACAAAACGGTTCTGGAAAGCCACGGTTGCGTGCTGTCGGACGGGTATCTCAACTGGCGCGCCGACCGTCTGCGCAGGAACTGCACGTCCCTGGTCCGGGCCTCGGCCGGTTAACGGCCAACACGGGAAAATCCGGCATGGGTCAAAGTTGGATCCTGCGGCGGCGGGATATCTCCCCCGAAAACGATGCCCCCAGCGACGCGAATTCCGCCAACACCTGGTCCACGAGCAGGGTCTTTTCCTTAAGGGGCAGGAAGGCCGATTTGAAACCGTTCATCACCAGACCCAGCACCTCGTCCTCGCTCAACCCGTAGTTCTGGACTGCCAGCCGGTACTCGTTGGTCACGGTCGTGCCCGAGACCAGGCGGTTGTCGGTGTTGAGGGTGACGCGCAGACCTTCGGTCATGAAACTCCGGATGGGATGACTCTGAAAATCGGGGATGGCCTTGGTCTGCAGGTTGCTGGCCAGACAGATCTCCACGGGGATCCGGTGGTCGTTGACCCAGCTCATCAGGTCGGGGTCCTCGTTCAGATGGGTGCCGTGGCCGATTCGCCGGGCCCGGCAGTAGTGCAGGGCCTGGTGGATGGAGGCTGCCCCGAAGGCCTCGCCCGCGTGGATGGTGATGTTGATGTTGTTGTTGAGCGCCAGCTGAAAGGCGGCGATGTGATCCTTGGCGGGATAATCCTTTTCGGCCCCGGCCAGGTCGAACCCCACCACTCCTCGCCCTTTCCAGCGCACCGCCAGTTCGGCCAGTTCCAGGGACGACTCCGCGGAGATGTGCCGGATGCCGCAGATGATCTGGCCGCAGATGATCCCGTACTGCCGGCGGGCCCGGTTCAGTCCCTCCTGGACGGACGCGACGATCCTGTCGTAATCCAGGCCCTTCTGGGTATGCAGCAGGGGCGAGTAACGAACCTCCATGTAGCGTACGTTTTCCTGGTGGGCGTCTTCGGCCAGCTCGTACGCGATGCGTGTCAGCTCTTCCGCGGTCTGCATCAATTTCAGGGTGATGTCAAAAACCCGCAGGTAGTCCACTAGGCTCTCGCAGTCGTCGGGCACCTGGCAGACGGCCCGGACATCCTCGTCGGTCTGGAAATCGAAGCCCAGGTCGTGCCGAGCCGCCAGCTCGCGGACGGTGCCCAGACGGAGGGAGCCGTCCAGGTGGACGTGCAGGTCGGTCTTGGGCAGGGCGTGCAGGAAATCGAGACTTGGCGGGGCGGTGGTACTCATCTTGGTTAGACCAGCCAATCCCGGAAGGAAATCCGGAAATCCAGTGGGTAAAAATTATCGATGCGGGCGAAGAGCGAATCTCCAGCGTTCAGAGGGCGACTCATTCCCCTGAGGCCTTCAACTCAACTTCGAATTCTCCGGGGTAGTCCAGCCAAGACCGCCTCGGAAACCCGCATCGAAAAATGGCGGCGGCTAGGGATAAACGATCGTCTGACCGATTCCTGACCACCTATACGTTAGTATACCCATTTCAGGCCCTCCATTGCAAGGGGCTAATTTATTTTTTCCCCTTGTCCCCAAACAACCTGCATCAATGGAGATTGGACAAGCCCAGGCCCAAACTGTATATTCTCCAGACTACCCCAGACTTCGTTTTGGAGCCATTCATGAGGAGAATGCCAATGTCGCAGGGAATCCATCCCAGGGTCTGGTCCGCTGTTATCCTTTGCGGCCTTCTGGCCGTGCTGGCGGCCCCGGTTTCGGTCCAGGCGGGCACTTCCCCGGCCGGTGAATGGACCGGGAACATGAAGACCCCCGACGGCCAGGAAGTGGAGATTTTTCTCACCCTGGACCAGCAGGGAGAGAACTGGTCGGGCATTCTTGAAAGCAGTGAGATAGGCGAGACCACCGTCTCCGGCCTGAAGGTGACCGACACCCGAATCAGTTTCACCTTCAAGCCCGAAGGCGCCCCCTACCCCGCCCACTTCAGCGGATCCTACATCGCCGGTGACGACCGGATCTCAGGTACCTTTTCCCTGCGCGGCAACAGCCGCTTCGTGAAGTTCAACCGGGTGCCCGGCTCCGAAACCGTGGCCCTGCCCGCCGGCGAGGAACCCGTCGCCCCTGCCCGAATCCGGCACGACTACCATTTCGCGCTCACCGCCCGCGCCAGTTACTGGGCCGCCCTGCACGTGGTCAAGGACGACAACTACAATATCAACAACCTGACCGTCGACGACTGGAGTTTCGACGGGACCCTGCGGTACTATATCATGGACGGCTTCAACATCTTCGTCAGGGGTTACCGCGGCTCCCAGGTAACCAGCAGTGATCAGACGAAATTGGATCGCTACAACGACATCGGCCTGGTCAGCCAGTCCACCTGGAAACTGGACGGCCTGGAATTCGGAATCATGGGATTCCTGGGCAACGTCATGATGCGCAACTCCCGGTTCAACCCCTACATCACCGCGACCTATGGCCGGGTCAACTGGGAAGTGACCCACCTGGAGCGAGGATCGGAAGTCATCTCGGTCAACGAGGAGCCCCTCAAAGGCAAGGATTCCGCCTTCATGTTCGGTCTGGGCACCGAGTATGATCTGGGCAAGCGTTTCGCCCTCGAATTTGAATGGGGCTGGCGCTACTTCCTTACCGGCGACACCACCAAATGGCCCGATCCCGACAACACATTCTCTAATACCCACGCCTGGTCGTTGTCTCTGGGCCTGACCTACGGATTCTTCTAGGAATCAGCCCCTCACCATTTCGGATTGGGTAGAAGCCTCCCGCCTGCGGGAGGCTTTTTTGGACTGATCGAACCCCAAACCTATTTTCGGGCTCTCAAACCGCTCCTGACGGCTTCGTCGGGACCTCGGAATTTAGATCATCATTCTCAAAAATGTCCCCCAAATAAGGCATTGACACCGGTCCCCATATCTTCCAAGTTTCCACCAAATTGTTCAAAGATTGTGGAACATTCATTTTTTTGGAGGACCTGGACTCGTGGCTCCTAGGACCGAAAGTCGGGATTTCATTGATGATTACGGGGTCGATCTCAGGCTGCCCCTCTATCCCCAGGTCGCCGGATTGGGCGAGCGTTATTTCGACTGGGTCCATGACCCGATCCGAAAAACCACCCTCCGCAAGCTGAAGGAATGGGATCAAGGTCGCTGGCCGGGGTCCGTCCGCATCTTCGAGCAGGAGTGGCTCGAAACCATGACCCACATTCCCTGGCAACTCGTCCTGGCCCTCTGGGTGCCGATCGTGGCCGGCCTGGCCGCAGTGGCCAGGTTCAAGCTGGGCATGGCCTGGACCAGCTTGGCCGGAGTTTGGCTGCTCGGCATCCTGGTCTGGACCCTGGTCGAATATGGGCTGCACCGTTTCGCCTTCCACACCCCCACGCGGTCGCCTGCCGGCAACAAGGCCCATTTCCTGGCCCACGGGATCCACCACTACGATCCCTTCGACGGAACCCGGCTTCTGTTCCCCCCCTTGGGTGGACTGGGCATCGCGGCGGTCATCTTCCTGGGATTCTATTTGTTCATGCCCCTGGACTTGAGCCTGGCCTTGATGTCGGGCCTGCTGGCGGGCTACCTCCTGTACGACTTTTCCCATTACGTCAGCCATCACGGCCGCATCGTGGACCCATGGTTCCGCTTCCTGCACCGCTACCACAAGGCTCATCACCACCGGGATCCCGATGCCCTGTTCGGCGTCAGCAGCCCGCTGTGGGACAAGGTATTCCGGACTGGGTCGGACGGATTCTGATTCTTGGAGAGTTACCAGCGGGAATCGGGGCGGGAAGCTATCCCGCCCTTTTTTGTTGGCCCCGGCAGGCCGCGTACCACAGCAGATCCGTAAGCGGCAGGATTGGCAGTTCGGAACCCTCGCACCGGAGGGCATCGGCGATCTGCCCCAGGCAGCCGGGATTCGCGGTCACGATGAGATCCGCTCCTGTGGCCGCCAGGTCCGCGGCCTTGCGTCGTCCCAGATCCTCGGACAGATCCGGATACCTCAGCCCCCAGGCACCTCCGCTGCCGCAACACACATCGGGTTCCGCCGGCTCGACCGGTTCCAGACCCGGAATGGACGCCAACAGGGCGCGCGGCTCGGCCACGATGCCCTGGCCGTGTCGGGCGTGACAAGGGTCGTGATAGACCACCCGCAACGGGACGTGACCCAGCGAAGGCAGATCCAGGCCGGCCAGGAAAACGGAAGCGTCGGCCACCGCAGGAGTGAAATCCCCACCGTATTTCTTGAGCTCATGGCCGCAGCCGGCTGCCTCCACTAGGATGGTGGCTCGGTTGCCCAGGGCATTCACGAACGCGGCCCTGTTTTGGCTCTTCAGTTGAGCGGCCCGGCCGGGACGACCCGTGTGCGCCGCCAGGGCGCCGCAGCAGTCCTGGTGGGCCGGTTCTTCGATCCGGCACCCCACAGCGGACAGCAAGTCCCGCAGGCGGCGGGAAGATCCGTCTAGCAGACCGGCGTTGGCGCATCCCCGGAAGAAGGCCACCTGCGGCCCGAGCGCGCCGGTGGGATTCAGGAGGCCGGACGTCACCTCGGTGAATCCACAAAGACTGTCGAGAAGCTCCAGAAGTTTTTTGTCGGATCGGGGAGATTCCGGCAATGAGCCCAGCAGACGGACCAGGCGGCCCGACCGACCGCCGTCCAACCGCCGCCGCCAGTCCTTGCCCGCCAAAGCACGGGCCAAGCCTCGGGTCCATCCCGCGGCGCGGGAGATCAATGACAGAAATCCCGGCGAGTCCAATCGACGCAGTACCGATGACGATACCGCCGGCGTCGCTGAGCCGGGCCGGGAATCGAACCACGCTGCCGCCCAGGCCTGCCCCTGTTCCAGCAGGGTGAAGGGCACGCCGCTCGGGCAGGCGGTTTCGCAGGCACGGCAACCGATGCACTGGTCAAAGGCCTCCATGAAGGAGCCGGCCCCTTCAGAAGGGGCCTGGCCGTCCCTGTTGACGACTTTCTCCAGCAGGACAAGCCTGCCCCGGGGAGAGTGGACTTCGTTGCCCGTGGCCAGCCAGGTAGCGCAATGGGGCAGACACAGGCCGCACTGCACGCACTGGCGCAACAGGTCGGTCAAATCGTTTTCCGGGGCTGTTGCCGGAAAGCGCTGGTCAGTCATCAGCGCCCTCCAGCCAGGAAGGCGTTTCGAGGGCGCATCCGGGATCGAATAGGGCCTTGAGCTGCCGGAGGTTACGAAGGGGCACGCCGTCGGCCGGAGGCCCCGGGGGCACCACCTGGCCACCGGCGACAAAACGGTCGGCATGCCAACCCGGGCTGGGGACGGCCATATCCGGGGACCACACCAAGCGCGGACCGGCCTGCCAGATCCCCCGCGACATCCCCTCGGGTCCCGGGCGGGACTCCTCCGAACCCCCACCTTCCATCTTGGCCCAGGAGATCCATTCAGGCGACTCGAGGGCCCAGGCGGGCAGCAGGTCCGGATCCAAAAGTTCACCGGCGCGCGCGAAGGGAATTTCCCGGCGACAGGTCGCCGTAACGCCCCCCAGGATGTCGGTCAGGTCCCGGTCCACCCGGTCCAGGTCCCAGGTTCGGCGGCGACCCGGCACCATGGTTACCACCACCGGATCCCTTTGGCCGTCTCCCTCATCGAACACCATCAACGCGCTCCCCGGTGTGCCGCCCCTGGCGGCAAGGTAGTCCGTCAGACGGAACAGGAACCGGCGATCGTTGGGGCGCCCGGAAAAACGCCGGAATGCGACATGTTCGGGGATGGGTCGAAGTTGAAAAGTAGCCGCCAGGTGGCGGACAAAAACACCGCCGGACCCGCACAGCATGTGTGCCAGGTCATAGCCAGCAACGTTCTTGAATACCGGTGCTCCGGTATGGAATGTCCGGCCGTCTCCCGTCTCGGCCCAGAGTTCCAGCAGGTAGTCCCGGGCCGTGCCACCAGGACAGAGGGCCGGACCTGTCACGAGATTCCCCACCAGGTCCCCCACCGTCCCGGATCGGCCCAGGCCGAATCCCGCCTCGGCCGCCGGACCCATCGCCGGTACCCCGATCGGAATCCAGAATCCACGGGCCAGGGCCTCTGCCTGGATTTCCACCAACGGTGTTGCCGCCGGTGCGCTCACCGTCAGGTTCTCCCACCGGAAGGTGACGCCCGAGGGTGTTGGCCGGACCGGAGCGAACTCGGCCCCCTCGGGAGGATGGAGCTTGCCGGGATTGAGAATGCCTGCCGGATCGAAAATCCTTTTGATGCCCCGTTGCAGACGGTCGGTTTCGGCGTCGATCTGCCAGGGCAGGGCGTGGAGTTTTTCGATGCCCACCCCGTGCTCCCCGGTGACGCTGCCTCCCCGGTCAAGAGCCGCCTTGATGATGGTATCGGCCGCCGCATGGGCCCGGCGGGTCTGTTCGGGATCCCGGTCGTCGTAGTGGACCCCGGGATGCAGGTTGCCGTCTCCGGCGTGAAAGGCCGTGGCGATATCCACCCCGTGTTCGGCCCTGATGTCCTGGATCCGACGGACCAGGCCCGGCAGTTCTCCCAGAGGCACGACGACGTCCATGGTCACGTAGCAGGGGGCCAGGCGACCCACCGCCCCGAAGGCCTTTTGGCGGCATTTCCAGAGCTCGATCCGTTCGGCCTCATCGGCGGCGAGGCGCACTTCGCGGGCCCCGCCCTCGCGAAGCAGGGTAGCCGCACGTCGGCCGTCCTCGTCGACTTCCTCCGGCTGCCCGGCGAACTCCACGATCATGGCGGCCTCCACGTCCGTCGGAAACCCGAAGGCGAAGGCGGCCTCCACAGCTTGGAGCATGGCCTGGTCTACCATTTCCACGGCCACCGGGGCAAGTCCTTCCCCCAACAGGCTCACCACCGCGCGGGCGGCGTCCTGCAGATCGGGAAAAAAGGCCAGCAGGGTGGCCTCGGCCTCAGGGTTGGGCTCGAGTTTCAAATCGGCCGCCGTCACCACGCCCAGCGTGCCTTCACTGCCGCACAACAGGGAGACAAGATCCAGTCCCCGTTCGGCGGAAATGCCCCGGCCAGTAGCCCACAGGCGGCCGCCGGAGTCACACCACCTGAGGCCGAACAGGTGCTGCAAGGTGACTCCGTGGCGCAGGCAGTGGGGCCCACCGGCATTCTCGGCGATATTGCCGCCGATACTGGCGGCCGCCTGGCTGGAAGGATCAGGGGCGAAATGCAAACCGCAACTTAAGGCATGGCGGGACACCCTGTCGTTCAGGACACCGGGCTGGACCCGGACCCGGCGATCGTCCGCATCGACCGGCCCCAACTCCATCATGCGGGAGGTTCCCAGCACGAGGGCTCCTTCAGCGGGGACCGCACCGCCGCTCAACCCGGTTCCCGTGCCCCGGCACACCACCGGGATGCACTCCTCGCGGCACAGCCGGACCACCTCTTTCAACTGATCGTCGTTGCGCGGCAGCGCCACGGCCAACGGACGGCCCAAGGTCATATGGGACGCATCCCGGGCGTAGACCTCCCGGGCCGCCACGTCGGTGAGCAGCCCTCCGGAACCGAGGAGATCCTTCATCCGGGAAAGAAATGTGGAGATGCCCCCTGGTCCACGGTCGGTCATCAATTACCCTCCGTGCAGCGGACGGCCCGCGGCGACGTAGCCGCCTGGCCCCGCGCCGATCACGATGAGGTCGAAGGTGTCCGCCATGTCAATCTCCGCAGGGTGTCAGCCGTCGGCGGTCAGGCGCCGCTGGCGTTTGAGCAGGCCCGCCAGCTTTCCGGGGAGGCGGCCCACGGCGGCAAAACCGTCTTCCGCCAGGGTGGCGGTCGTCGGCAGCAGAACCGTCGTCAGAAAGGCGCTCACGAACAGTCCCCCCATGATCACCAGGGCCATGGAGTAGTAGTAGACGCCACCCAACGAGGGCTTCTGGACCACGATGGGCACCAGGCCGATCAGGGTGGTCACCGCCGTCATCAGGATGGGCCGCAGACGTTCGCGGCCGCCGCGCAGCATGGCCTCGGTCCGGTCCATGCCCGCGCGCCGATACTGATTGATGTGCTCCAGCATGACAATGCCGTTGTTGACCACGATGCCAATCAGCAGCAGCAGTCCGATGGCGGCCGGCTGGTCGAACGAGGTACCGGTGAAATAGAGGGTCCAGATGGCTCCGGCCAGGGCGAAGGGCAGCGACACCATCAGGGCCAAGGCCTGCCGCACCGATTCGAACAGGCCCGCCATCACCGCAAACACCAGCAGGAGCGCGAGCAGCAGGTTGGTCAAGAACTCCTGGGATTGCTCCTTCTGACGGGCCTCCCACTGGCCGAACGTCCAGCTGTAGCCGTAGGGGAATTCCATTTCTCCGAGCGCCTGCTCGACCTGCGGCATGTACTGTTCCCGCGTCCCGTCGTTGTAGCGGGCGGTGACCCAGACACTGGTCAAGCGGTTGTCCCGCTGGATATTTTCGCGCCCCGGACGCTGGTTCATGCCCGCCACGGCGGCCAGCGGAACCTTCTGGCCATCGGGGGTATGCAGGACCAGGTTCTGGAGCTGGTCCAGGCTCTCGACCTCCTGCTCGTCCAGGGTCAGCCGCATTTCGCGTTCCCCCTCGGGGGTCCGGAAACGCTGCAGGCGGCGGCCGCGGTAGGTCAGCCCCACCACCTGCGACACCTGGTCGGGAGTGATATCGTACCGGTTGGCCAGGTCCCTGTCCGGTTCGATGTGCAGTTCCTGCTGGGCTTCCGCATGACGCGTTTCCACGTCGAGGAGGCCGGGTATGTTCTTCAGTTTCAGGATCGCCGTTTCCGCCAGCTGCATCAAGACCTCGGTGTCTTCCCCCACCAATTGGAAGGCCACCCGATCACGCCCGCGATGGCGGCGCCAGCCCATGGCGTTCTCCTGGACGCTGAGCTGCAGGCCGGCCACTTCCGGCAGCAGCCCCCTCAGGGTATTGCGGACCCGGTTGATGTTCTCCTCGTTGGCTTGGCCTTCCTGGAGATAGATGCGGGTCAAGGTCCAGCGGTCGCTCCAGAAGCTGTAGATGGAGCGGGCCATCAATTCCTCACGGTGGGGTTCGAGGGTCCGCTCGACCAGGGAGACGAACTCCTCCTTGCGAGCCAGGCTCATCTCCTCGCTGAACTCGTAGCGCACCTGCACGAAAAGTTCGGCCTCGCTGGTGTCGAAATTCATGTCCACGTGCTGGAAGGGAAACACCGCCGAGCCGATGACCAGCAGGCCGACGGCCGGACTGAGCCAGCGGCGCTTCAGGCTGAACGCAAGCAGACGCTGGTAGCGCTCTTCCATCCACGTCATGACCTTGCCCTTGGGCCGGGGTTCGGACTTGATGAACCAGGAGGTGGCCAGGGGAATGAGGGTCTGGCTGATGAACAGCGAGGCCAGCAGCGTCAGGCAGACGGTGACCCCAAGTTCCTTGAGGATGAGGTTCATCTCGCTGGGCTTGTTGAAGATGAGCGGGATGAAAACGATGACCGAGGTCAGGGTCGCGGCCACCACCGCGGTCGTGACCTCACGCGCGCCGAGAAGCGCCGCGGTCTTGCGGTCCTTGCCCATCTCCCGGTGGCGGAAGATGTTCTCCATCACGACCACCGCATTGTCCACCAGCATCCCGATGCCCACGATCAACCCCAGCAGGGTCAGCGTGTTGAGCGAGCGACCCTGGGCCCAGACGATGCCGCAGGTCACGATCAACGAAAACGGAATGCAGCTGACGGCCACCACCGTGGTCGAGAACCGGCGCAAAAACCCGAACAGGATGACCGACGCGAGCAGGGAACCGAAGATCCCCGTGAACATGAGATCCTTGAGCGTCTTGCGGATCTCCTGGCCCTGGTTGAACCAGACCAGGAAGTTGACCCCCTCCAGTTCCGGATCGTCGTTCATCCGGGCGATGGCCGCGTCGAGTTGGTCGCAGACCACCACCGTGTTGGCCTTCGACTCCTGGGTCACGGTGACCCCGATGGCGAAATGTCCATCCAGGTGCCGGCCGTATTCCAGGGGCGGTTCCTGGTAGACGACGTCCGCCACGTCGGCCAGGCGCAGGCCGTCTGCCCGCAGCGGCAGGTTGCTGATGTCCTCGACGGTGCCGAAGGTCCCGATGGTCCGCAGGGTCCAGCGTGATTCGTCATTGGCGATCTTGCCCAGGGACTGGTCGAAATTCCCCGTGCGTAGGATTCGCGCCACGTCCCGCACGTCCACCCCGTGCAGTTCGAGGTCCGCCACCCGCAGATTGATCCGCACCTCGCGGGGATTGACCCCGTCCAAACGGACCTGGGCCACGCCCGGCACCCTTTCCAGGGGCCGGATGATCTTCCTTTCGAGAAGGTCGTAGCTCTCGCTCAGGTCCCGGGGCGAACTGAGACGCCCCTCGAGGACGGGGGAATCGGCGTCGCGCGAATCCCAGTTAGTCGAGACCTGGATGTCGCCCACGTCGTCGGGCAGTTCGCCCCGGATGCGGTCGATGCGTTCCCACACCTCCACGCGGGCCAGGTGCATGTCCGTGTCCCAGCTGAACTCGAGCCGGATGCGCCCACCGTCGCTGCCGCACCGCGACCACATGCTCTGCAGGCCGCGGACGCTGCCGACGGCGTCCTCGACCGGGCGCACGATCATGCGCTCGACCTGCTCGGGCGAGGCGTTGTCGTAGGGCAGTTGGATGAAGAGTTCGGGTTCGGTGATGTCGGGCATGAAGGCCAGCGGCAGCCGGGTCAGGGCCACGATACCGAGCACCACGATGCTCACCAGCACCATCAACGTGGTGACGGGCCTCTTGATGGCCAGTTCGGGAAGCGTCATGCCCGGATACCTCTCATTCCTCTTCGCCCACCCGCGACGGCACCACCAGGTAGGCCGCGGGAATGACCACCAGGGTCAGCAGCGTGCTCAGCGCCAGGCCGCTGGCCACGGTGATGGCCAGGGGCGACCTCAATTCGGCCCCTTCGCCCCAGGCCAGAGCCATGGGCAGCAGGCCCAGAATGGTGGTCAAGGTGGTCATCAGGATCGGCCGCAGCCTGACGTGCCCGGCCCGGATCACGGCTTCCCGCTTGGCGGTCCCCTCGCGCCGCAGCCGGTTGATGGTGTCGATGAGCACGATGGCGTTGTTGACCACGATCCCCACCAGCATCACCGTGCCGATCAGGACAATGACGGTGATCGGCGTCGAAGTCGCCAGCAGACCGGCCACCACGCCGACCAGGGCCAGCGGTATGGTGAACAGGACCAGGAATGGATGCAGGAACGATTCGAAGGTCGCCGCCATGACCAGGTAAACCAGAAAGATGGCCAGGATGATGGCGAAACGCAGGCTGCGAAAACTGACCTGCATCTCCTTGTTCTGGCCGCCCAGATCGGTGGACAGGCCCGCCGTACGGGGCATGGTGTCCACCACGCGCTGGACATCGGCGATCGCGGCGCCCAGACCGCGCCCCTCCAGGTTGGCCGACACCACGGCCGCTCGTTGCTGCTGGAGGCGATGGATCTCAGCGGGACCCCTGTCCTCGGTCACGCGGGCCACCGAGAGCAGACGGATCGGTTTCCCGTCGGGACCGGGCAGCACGAGATTGCGCACATCGTTCACCGATTGCCGGTGCTTCTCCAGGTTGCGGATGCGGATATCGATCTGCCGGTCCTGCTCCTTGAAGCGGGTCGGCACCACGCCCAGCACGCGGTTCTTGAGGGTCTCCGACAGCACCCCCATGTCCAGGCCCAAGGTGGCCAGGCGTTCGCGATCGAAGACGACCTGGAGCTCGGGGTTGCCTGCCTCCAGCGAGGACCGAACATCCACCAGCCCGGGCACCGCGCTCAATCGCCCGGCCAGTTCCAGGGAGGACGCACGCAGCAGGTCGAGATCGTCGCCGAAGATGAGAACTTCGACGGGGGTCTTGAGACTGAAATAGGAAGGCCGTCCGAACTTGATTTCCAGATCCGGCAGGGCGGCAAACGTCTGCCGCAACCGCTCGGCAACCGCCAGTTCGCCCTCGCTGTCGGCGCGGTCCTTCATCACCAGGTTCAGCTGGCCCAGGTTTTCGGCCTTGGTGTTGAGCGACATGCCGCCCGACACCAGGCGGCTGCCCACGGTCGCGTAGTAGCGGTCCACCGCCGTTTCACCGGCGGCGGCGACCTCCATCGCCTTGACCGAACGGTCGGTCGCCGCCAGGGACGCCCCCTCGGGCAGCTTGACCTCGAAAAAGAACTCGCCCTCGCTGAGCTGCGGGATGAGCTCGGTCCCCAACCGGCCGGTGGCCCACAGCGCCGTAAAGAACAGGGCAAAGCTGATGATCAGGGTAAGGTAGCGGAGCCGCAGCGCTCCCTGGAGCAGCCGGTCATAGAGCTTCGAGAACCAGCCCAGGGTCAGGTCGGAGGTCCCCTTCTCTTCCATCCGGCCGCCGGACGTTTCGTCCAGGGCAGCGTCGACGCGGTCGGGTCGAGGCAGTTTGCCGCCCGCGGCGCTCAACATGGGGATCATCGTCACCGCCACCACCAGTGAGGCCAGGATGCTGAAGGTCACGGTCAGGGCCTGGTCGCGGAACAGCTGCCCAGCCACCCCCTCGACGAAAACTATGGGCAGGAAAACCGCTACCGTCGTCAGGGTCGAAGCCACCACCGCCCCACCTACTTCGGTCGTTCCGTTGACCGCCGCGGCGAACAGCGTCTGCCCCTGTTTCCTTTTGCGGAAGATGGACTCCAGCACCACGATGGAATTGTCCACCAGCATGCCGATGCCCAGGGTCAGCCCGCCCAGGGACATGATGTTCAGGGAGATGTCCATCTTGTACATCGCGATGAACGTGGCGACGACCGAGATGGGAATCGAGGTGGCGATGATCAGGGTGCTGCGCCCGTCCTTCAGGAACAGGAACAGGACGATGATGGCCAGCACGCCGCCGACCAGGGCGGCGTTCCGCACCTCGTCCACCGCCTGCTGGATGAACTGGGACTGGTCGAA
>CBDTUS010000060.1:0-18550 GCA_965363725.1 uncultured bacterium
TACTCCAAGGGCATGCGCCAGAAGATCAAGCTGGCCCAGGCCCTGGCCCACGATCCCGACGTCATCTTCCTGGACGAACCGCTCAACGGCATGGATCCGGTCTCCCGCAAGCAGTCCATCGATCTCGTACGGGAGTTGGGCGCCGCCGGTCGGACGGTGCTGGTGTCGAGCCACATCCTGCCCGAGGTGGAGAGCATGACCCACCAGATCATCCTGATCGATCGGGGCAAGGTGCTGGCCGAAGGCAGCGTCACGGAGATCCGCGACAAGATTCCCGAACATCCGACCACGGTGGCCCTGGTCTCGGGCGACTGCCGCCGGCTGGCCGGATTCCTGATCGGCCGCGAGCACGTGATGGGGGTCGAGGTCGAAAGCATGCCCGACGGCGACCGGGTCATCGTGCGCACCGATCACGCGCTGGCCTTCTACCGCGCCCTGCCCGCCTGGATCCTGGAAAACGAATTGACCGTGGATGAAATACTCACCCTGGACGACAGCCTAGAGGCGGTCTTCCAGTATCTGACGGAACGGTGAGCGCGATGAACGACAGCAAAACCTACACTCCCGGTCCCCTACAGGTGGGCGAACCGGTGCCCCAGCCCAGCCTGGGCGCCATCCTGTGGATCGCCTGGTTCAGCGTAAGGGAGATGGCCCGGCGAAAACGGCTCATTGCGCTGGCGGCCATAAACCTTCTGCCGGTGCTGGTGGTCGGGGCGATCCGGATCTGGTTCCCCGGCCAGGGGATCACCGCCCACATGCAGCTGGCCGGCCTCAGCCACGATATCTTCACCCCTTTTTTGATCCCCATGGTGGCCATGTTCGTGGGTATTCCGGCCATCGGGGAGCAGATCGAGGACGGGACCATCGTCTTTATGTGGACCCGGCCCATCAAGCGCCGGGCCATCTACCTGGGCCGGCTGCTGGCTGCCCAGGTCGTGTCCACCGTGCTGATGTCGGTTTCCCTGGCCCTCTGTTTCCTGATCATGGTCAGCGAAGGCGCCGGGGTCGTCACCTTCGATTTCCTCAAGCTCTACGTGATGACCTTCCTGATCATAGGCCTGGGCGCGTTCACCTACTCCGCCCTGTTCGCGGCCATGGGTACCTTCTTCAAGAAACCAGTCCTGCCGGCGATCCTGCTGGCCTTCGGCTGGGAGAACCTGGTGACCAACATTCCGGCCCGGGTGCAGGAGCTCAGCCTGCGGTTCCATCTGCAGAACCTGATCGAGCGGCCGCCGGCGGCTCCCGACGACCTGCCCGGCATCCTGGGGGCCTTGCTCAGCACCGCTTTCAACCGCGAACCTGTTCCCCGGATCCAGTCGGTGGTGGTGCTGCTGGCAGTCATGCTGATTGCCACCCTGGTGGGGGTCTGGCTGCTCCGGCATAAAGAGATCGAGAAGTAGAATCATATGGGGTGACGGCTATTTCTCATTGTCCTCAGGCTTTGCCCTGCGGATTATTCGAAATAGCCGTCACCCCATATGATTCTACTTCTCGATCTCTTTATGTCGGAGGAGCCATGCACGCCTCACTGTCGCAATCCTTCTTTGCCAGAAGCACCATTGCTGTTGCCAGGGAACTGGTGGGGTGTGTGCTGCGGGTGGAAGCGGACGGGGAGGTGGTTTCGGGGCGAATTGTCGAAGTTGAAGCCTACCTGGGGGAAGACGATCCGGCCTCCCACGCAGGGAGGGGGCGCACGCCGCGCAGCGAGATCATGTTCGGGCCGCCGGGGATTGCCTACGTCTATCTTATTTACGGGATGCATCACTGTTTGAATTTCGTGACCGAGGACGAGGGGACGGCGGGAGCCGTGCTGATCCGGGCCATGGAGCCGCTTGCGGGGCGTGAATTGATGGTCCGGCGGCGGGGGTTGGCCGGTCCCAAAACCCGGGACCGGGATATCTGCGCGGGGCCGGGACGTCTTTGCCGCGCCCTGGGCATTGACCTGAATTGGAATGGCATTTCGCTGGTGGCGGGGCTCCCTTCCACCTCAGGAGGGGAAATCCGGGTATTCCCGGGTGAAGGGCCCCCCGGGGGACCTGCCGCCACCCCCAGGATCGGGATCCGGCAGGCGGTCGATCGCCCGCTTCGCTTCATCGATTCCCGCAGCACCTGCCTGAGTGGATAACCCACTTTGGTGCCATAGGGTTTTCAAAATAGTAAATTCTATTCTGGTCAAAATTTAAATGGAACTGATCCATTCATTTGCATGGACTCAGGTTATGGGGAAACGGCCCCACTTGCCGGCGGGATGGTGCGTCCTTAACATATGGGCAAGTATTTGATCATGGTTTTTCATAGGGGGGAGTAACCATGAAGTATCCATCTGCGCTTTGCCTGCTGGTCATCATTTTTTTAGCACAATTCCATTTTTCCACTTCCGGGGCAGACGAACTGCCCCGGTTTTCCATCGGGGGCGAGGTCGTTCACGGCAGAGGGGTCGGATTCGCGAAGGCCGGGGGCGACACCATCAATCTGATGGCCGCCCGCTATGATCCCACCAACGAGCCGGGCGAGCCGACCTACTTCGGCGACTTTGAAGACGCCGAGGGCAACGCCGACTGGAACGGCTGGACGCACTACGACATCACCCAGCCAACCGAGACCCACTGGAACGTCAGCACCTACAATCAGCCGGTGCCGACCAACCATGCGGCCTGGTGCGGGGACATCAACATTGCCTCCTGCAACGAGAACGATCCCGAAGGGGGTTACGGCAACAGCTGGCACGACCTCATCGAGTTCCGCCAGACCGTGCCCAACACCGACCAGAGCGCCCAGGTGACCGTGACGGCCACCCTGATCCACGACTCGGAACCCGGTTACGACTACACCTACCTGAGCTACCGTTTCCAGAGCCAAATCTTCGGCGACATCGAGAGCTGGGACGGACAGGGCACCGTAGCGGTGTCCGGTTCGGTCACCTATCTGCCGCCGGAACTCCTGGACGGCACGGACATCGCGGTTTATTTCCGGTTCAGGTCCGACGGCGGCTGGTCCGACGAGGACTGCTCGTTCCCGAGCGCGGGCGCATGTCAGATCGACGACATCAACGTGCACATTTCCAACGGCGACTTCGCCTGGGACTACTTCGAGGACTTCGAGCACGGCGGCGATCCGGCCAACTTCGGGCTCTGGAACATCGCGTTTCCCGACGGGGTGGGGGATTTCGCCCAAATCATGTCAGGGCTGACCGACAACGATCCCTGCCGGAGTAATCTCACCCCGCAGGTCATCTTCATCGACGACGGCGTGGTCGTGCCCGGCACCGGCGGCAGCGAGTGTATCAACTGGTGCTACGGGCCGGGCGGTTACATCGTGACCACCCAAGGCGGCCTGGCTGGCCCCTCGGAGCACATCCACAACGCGATCGAATCTCCGGTCATGGCCTGGCCCCCGGCCAACGATTCCGGCGATCCGGACTACGACGGAATCATCCTGGGCTTCGACGTCTACACTCATACTGAGTTTTCGGCCGATGACCCGGGAATTTACTGGACTTGGGGCCTGCGTTCGGCCGACACCGACGGGTCGGCCGGCGATGTCCAGGACATCGCCGACCAGGGCTGGCAGGACCGGAATTTCGTCTACTACGGCCCACCCTTGTATGTCAATAAGCGTGTCGACGCCACCGATCTGATGAACCCCGGACGTGACGAGGTCCAGGTGCAGCTAGCCGTCTACGAGTTGGGCTGGGTCTGGAACTATGTCGGGAACGACGGCTACCCGGCACCCTATTTCGACAACGTGAGGGTCAAGATCTTCCCCTACATTGGTCCGGGCATGTCGGCGCGCCAGCTCGACCTGGCCCAGGACAACTTTCCCTGGCGGGGCTCCATAGATACCGGAGACCTGGCCTCCCACGGCATCCGGTTCGACATGGCCAACAACATTTCGCTGCCGGGGGATCTGCGCAACGACCCCGGCGATACCATAGTGGTGGACATCTCGCCGGTGCGTGCGGGCTCCGACTTCGACGGGACGCCGACCCTCCACTACAAGGTGGACTTCAACCCAGTCTTCGACCTTTTCCGGAGTGCCGGCCTGCCGGCGGAGGGCACAACCGAAGCCATGCCCGCCATCGGGATCAGTGGCACCTGGACCCACGGCAAGTGGGCCTTCGACCTGCCCGACACCGGCTTCCTGTTCCCCGGTGACGTGCTCCACTACTACATCGTGGCCACCGACGCCATCGGCGGAACGGGAGGGACCGACCCCCAAACCTCGCTGATGCCGGCCGACACCACCGGCTACAGCACCGGCTTCGGCGACCCCCTGGGTTACGACATGGGCTTCACTGTCCGGGGGCTACCGAGCATCCGGTCCGACGGGGAAGGCGGTTACGAGCAGCCCGGCATCCTGGTCCTCTACGATGTCAATTGGCGCATGGGGGGTACCAACGAGTGGTTCATGGCCTTGAACAACATCGGGTTGCTGGTGGAGGAAGACTATGACATCTACTACGTGAACGCGCCCGGTTCCGGGGTGGGCAACGGGATCGGCGGTCGGGCCAACAGTCTGCTGCTGACGGACTACGAGGACATCCTCTACACCTCGGGGCACATGTTCGGCCTCACCATCGCCAACGGGGATTTCACCAACGACGCGGGTAACGACGTCGGCACTCTGATGAACTGGATCGATCAGGGTGGCAAGGACATTTTCCTGACGGGTGACGGCCTGGCGGGCGACCTGGTTCAGTCGGGCGCCGCGACCCTGGGATTTGCGGAGAACTACATGGGTGTGTCCGTGATCACCGTCAATGTCCGGGCTTTCATCGGCAACCAGACCACCCCCCTGGTTCGGGTGCTGTCTTCCAATCCCGTCTGGCAAAGGGACGAATTCCAGACCTGGATCGCCTACGGCGGATGTTTCGCAATCAACACGTTCGACGGGGTGAACGTCATCGGCAGCGGCCAGAGGCTGGCGGAATTCATCGACCCCTACGGCATGACCGGACAGTACAGCTATTCGGCGGCCACGTTGAACATCCGGAACCCCGACCTGGACGAAAGCAGGATCATTTCCCTGCCTTATGATCTCATGTACGTGGAAACCGATCGTTCGGCAGAGGGCAACCCGCTGCCGGGTCGGGCCCAGTTGTTGGGGGACGTCCTGATGTACTTCGGCCAGGTTGGCCTCCCCGAAAATGTCTCGGATGCTCCAGCCCGGATCATGTTTGCAGCCGACAATTTCCCCAACCCCTTCAATCCGGTCACGACCATCAGGTTCTCCCTGCCCACGCAGGGGCATCTGAGCCTGAAGGTCTACAACGTGCGCGGCCAACTGGTGAAAACCCTGATCGACGGTGTCCGGCCCGCGGGGGCCGACCAGGTGATCGTCTGGGACGGCACCGACCACCTGGGAAATGCCGCGGCCAGCGGCCTGTATTTCTACGAGGCGCGGACCGGCAGCGAGGTCAAAGTCGGTAAGATGACGCTGGTGAAATGATATGGAACGGCCACTCGAAGTGAAGTGACGGCGGGGGCGTGTCCCCGCCGTCAGCCGGTCCATGTTATACTAATAAATGTCGACAAGCCTTGTTTCCGAAAATCCTACTCCTTAACCTCAGGTTATCGTTCGCCCTTTTTTTTTGGTCAAGGGGCTGATCATGAGAACCATTTTCACACCTCGCTCTGGTGTTATTTTTCTATTGCTCATCACATTCAGCATTTCTGCTCACGCCGGGGAACTGCCCCGGTTTTCCATCGGTGGTGAAGTGATCCAGGGCAGGGGCGTCGGATTCGCCAAGGCCGGCGGCGACACCATCAACCTGATGTCGACCCACGACGATCCTACCAACGGACCCGGGGAACCCTACTACTATGGTGATTTCGAAAACGAATCCGGCAGTCCCAACTGGAACGAATGGACCCACTACGACATTACCCAACCGTTTATGACCCACTGGAACGTGAGCAACTACAACCAGGCCGACCCCCTGAACCATGCGGCTTGGTGCGGGGACATCGCCATTCCTGCCTGCACCATGAACGACACCGTAGGCGGCTACGGCAACAACTGGCACGACCTTCTGGAATTCCGTCAGACCGTGGCCTACCCCGACTTGAGCACCACTGTGACGGTGACCGCCACGTTGATCCACGACTCGGAGCCGGGGTACGACTTCACCTACCTGAGTTATCGATACGACGACCAGCCCCATGCTGATATCCAGAGCTGGGATGGCACCGGGACCGAGGCTGCCAATGGATCGGTCACATATCTGCCGGTGGAGTATGTCGACGGGACGGATATCGTGGTGACTTTTCGGTTCCGGTCCGATGGGGGCTATTCCGACCATGACTGCTTTTTCCCCTCGTCCGGCGGCTGCCAGGTCGACGACATCAACGTGAACATCCTCAACGGTCTCTTCGAAGCGGATTTCTTCGAGGATTTCGAACACGACGGCGCTCCCGACGATTTCGGGCTCTGGGACGTCGCCTTCCTCACGGGGGTGGGGGACTTTGCCAATATCTGGGAAGGACTCCAGGATATAGATCCCTGCCGGAGCAACTCCTCCCCGCAGGTGGCGTTCATTGACGACGGCCAGGTCGTTCCCGGCACCGGCGGCAGCGAATGTCTCAACTGGTGCTACGGGCCGGGGGGGTACATCGTGACCACGACCGGTGGCCTGGGCGGGCCGAACGGGCACATCCACACCGCCATCGAATCCCCCGTCATGGACTGGCCGGCGCCTCCCGCAGGCGAAGCCCAATATGATGGAATCAGGTACACCTTCGGGGTCTACCAGCATGAGGACCTTTCCCACGACGCCCCCGGGATCTTCTATACCTGGGGGATCAGGTCGGCCGACACCGACGGGTCGGCGGGCAACGGTGTTCAGACCATCGGCCTGCAGGGTTGGCAGGACCGCAACTTCGTGTACATGGGCAACCCGGAGTATTTTCGCCGCAGCAATGATGTGCCGAACATGATGAATCCGGGCCGGGACGAGGTTCAGGTCCAGCTGGCGGTCTTCGAAATCGGGTGGATCTGGAACTTCATCGGCAACGACGGATACCCGGCACCCTACTTCGACAACGTGACCGTCAAGGTCTATCCGCACCTGGGGCCGGGGATGTCGGCCCGCGAAATTGACCTGGCCCAGGACAACTTCCCCGAGCGCGGCACCATCGATACCGAGGATCTCGGATCACACAGCGTCCGGTTCGACATGGCCCACAATATTTCGACGTCCAACCATCTGCGCAACGATCCGGGGGACTCCATCGTCATCCATGCTAGTCCGCTTCGCGCCGGGGCGGAATTGGACGGCCCTCCCGAACTTCACTACATCGTAAAGCGAAACCCGGTTTTTGATCCCTATCGCACCGCGGGGCTTCCGGCCCTGGGCTGGGTGGCGGGAATGCCTGCCGTGGGCCTCAGCGGAATCGTGACTCCCGGGAGGTGGGCCTTCGACCTGCCCGACACCGGGTTCCTCTTTCCGGGCGACATCCTGCACTACTACATCTCGGCCACCGACGCGATCGGCGGGACAGGCGGTTCGGATCCCCAGACATCCCTGATTCCACCGGACACCACCGGATTCAGCCGAGCCTACGACTGGCGGGAACGATATAATTCGAGTTTTACCGTCCAAGCCCTGCCCAGCATCCACGAGGATGTGTTCGGCGGTCATGAACAACCAAAGGTCCTCTTCATCAACGATTTCGGTGACCGTGGCGGGGAAAACAAATGGCATGGGGCCCTGATGGATCTGGGCTTCTTGTTGGGCCAGGAATATGACACCTATTACGTCAACAGCCCCAGTTCCGGCATCGGCAACGGGATCGGCGGGCGCGCCAATCACCTCCTGCTGTCGGGTTACGACGAAGTCCTCTACACCTGCGGGGATCTGAGTAGGTACACCATCACCAATGGGGACTACACCAACGATGCCGGCGACGATGTGGGGACCCTGAAGAACTGGCTCGATCTGGGCCGAAAGGACATGTTCCTGACAGGGGACAACCTGGCCTGGGACCTGGCCCAATCGGGAATCGCCACCCATGATTTCCTGGAAAACTACCTGGGGTTGAGCCTGGTGACATCCCATGTGCGACCGTTTCTCGACAACCAGACGTCGCCGCTGGTCAAGGTCGTACCGGGAAACCCCATATTTTTCGACCTGCAAAGCTGGATCGCCTATGGCGGTTGTTTCGGACTCAATACCTTCGACGGGGTCCTGCCTCTGGGCGCCGGGACTCGGCTGGCGGAATTCTCGGATCCGTCGGGGAGTTCGGGGTCTTATCCCTATTCGGCTGCCACGCTCAATGTCCGCAACCCAGGCCCGGATCAGAGTCGGATCGTGTCGATGCCGGTGGATCTCATGTTCGTCTACACCGATCCCGACGGTATCCCTTCGGGAATTGCGGACCGCACTCGGCTCCTGGGGGATGTCCTGCAATACTTCGGTGCTGTTGGGAGTTCCGATCCATCGGACGTCGGTTTGCCCGGCATTCCCTTCCAGGCGAAGAACCACCCGAACCCGTTCAACCCGAAAACGACGATCACCTTCGCGATGCCCCGCGCCGGCCACGTGGACCTGAAGGTCTTCAACGTGCGCGGCCAGTTGGTCAAGACCCTGGTCGATGGCGTCCGTCCTGCGGGGGCGGGTCAGGTGGCTGTCTGGGACGGCACCGACGACCGTGGTTCGGCGGCGGCCAGCGGGGTGTATTTCTACGAAGTCCGCGCCGGGGGGGAAGTCCGGATCGGCAAGATGACCCTGTTGAAATAGGGTCGGTGCAGCCGACCGGCGCCATGGTGGCGGGAATACCCGCCACCATTTTTCCAGGTGTGTTAAAGTCATGATGGGGAACGACCTGTTGCTTCGGACAATACGGATCCGTAGCTTCATTCATCGCCTGTTCGCCTGGTAATGCGGCTCGCTATTGTTTTCAAGGGGGCATGTCATGGTATCCCGCACCCTCGCTCATCTATTACTCACTGTTTTGCTGGTTTTCCTTCTCGTGTCTTTCGTCCAGGCGGCAGAGTTGCCGCGCTATTCCCTCGGCGAAAACGTGGTCCACGGCCGGAATCCGGTACCAGGCAAGGCCGGCGGCGACACCATCAACCTGATGGCGGCCGGCGACGATCCGACCAACAGTCCCGACGAGCCCGCCTACCGGGGGGATTTTGAAAACAATATCTTTCAGCCGGACTGGCAAGGATGGACCAGCGTGGACCTTACCGCGCCCTACGCCCTCCATTGGCAGGTCAGCGAATACCAGCAGACCGGAGGCAACCATGCGGCCTGGTGCGGGGATATTGATCTGCCGGCCTGCGGACCCGGCGACCCCGAAGGAGGCTATGGCAACTACTGGAATGACGTCATAGAGTTTCGCCGGACCGTGCCCGATCCCGGCCTGAACACCACGGTGACGGTCACTGCTTCTTTACACCACGACTCGGAGCCCGGCTATGATTACACCTACCTGAGCTACCAATACGAGAACGAGTCCTTCACGAACCTGCAATCCTGGGACGGAACGGGCATCGTATCGGTCCTGGAGTCGGTCACCTATCAGCCGCAAAATTACCTGGACGGCACCGATGTCGCGGTCTATTTCCGCTTCATTTCAGAGGGGGCCTTTTCCGATGAAGACTGCCGGTTTCCCTCGGCCGGCGCCTGCCAGGTCGATGATATCAACGTCCGGTTGGTCAACGGCGCGGTGACGGAAGATTTCTTCGAGGATTTCGAAGGAGACGGCGGTCCAGACGACTTCGGGTTGTGGACCGTGGCGCCGACGATCGGGGTGGGAGATTTCGCCCAGATCTGGACGGGCTTGGAAGACCTCGATCCCTGCTTTTCCAACTATTCTCCGCAGGTGGCCTTCATCGACGACGGAATCGTCGTCCCGGGCACCGGTGGAAGCGAATGTATCAACTGGTGTTATGGGCCGTACGGATACATCGTGAACACCACCGGCGGCCTGGCGGGCTACCCGGAGCACATTCACAACGCGATCGAATCGCCCGTCATGACCTGGCCTGGTGCGGTCACTCCTGGCGACCCGGATCCGGACGGCATCATCCTGGCTTTTACCGTCTACCGCCACGAGGATCTGAGCCATGATTCCCCCGGGATCTTCTTTACTTGGGGAGTTCGATCCGCTGATTCCGACGGCTCGGCCGGGCCGGCCCAGGCCATCACCGCCCAGAGCTGGGAGGATCGCAACTACGTCTACTACGGCGGCCCCGATTATCATCGTGCCCTGATGGATGTGACCGAACTGATGGAACAAGGGCGCGACGAAGTCCAGGTCCAGCTGGCGGTCTACGAAATCGGGTGGGTCTGGTACTACGACGGCGACGACGGCTACCCCGCACCCTACTTCGACAACGTGACCGTCAAGGTCTACCCCCACGAGGGTCCGGCCATGACGGCCCGTGATATCGACCTGGCCCAGGACGCCTTCCCCGAGCTGGGGACACTCGACACCGAGGAGCTGGGAGACCTTCATGTCCGGTTCGACATGGCCAACAATAATTCGGCGGCATCGGAATTGAGGAATGATCCCGGCGATTCCATCCTGGTCAGGGCGGTGTCGGTGCGGGCGGGGGCGGATCTGGTCGCCAACCCGGAGTTGCACTACGTCCTGAAGCGGAACCCGGGATTCGATGCCTACCGAACCGCGGGGATGCCGGATATCGGGTGGGTGAGCGGCGGGGTCGCGACCAATGGCGGGTTTCCCCATCCCGGCCAATGGGCCTTCGATCTGCCGGATACGGGGTTCCTGTACCCGGGTGACATCCTGCACTATTACATCAAGGGCGTGGACGCCATCGGCGGCCTGGGCGGAGCCGATCCCCAAACGGTCCTGCTGCCGGCCGATACGACCGGTTATGCGACCGGCTTCGACGATCCCCGGGATTACGATCCCCTGTTCACCATGCGGGCCCTGCCCTCGCTTCACGTGGACAAGGACGTGTTTTCTCCGTACGAACTCCTGTTCATCAACGACGGCGCTATGGGGGAAGATCAAAACAGGTGGTTCGATGCTCTGGCACACCATAACGGGGTGTATTCGCACGGTTACGATGTCTATCACGTCAACGGGCCCACCTCGGGGGTGGGCAACGGGATCGGCGGTCGTGCCAATGCGGAACTCCTGTCCTTCTATACGGACATCCTCTACACCTCGGGCAGCCTGGAAACCCGGACCATCGCCAACGGAGACTACAACGTGGATCCCGGCGACGATGTCGGGGCCCTGGCCGGATGGCTGGATCAGGGGGACAAGGACCTCTTCCTGGCCGGCGACGGTCTGGCGGGCGACCTGGACCAGTCAGGCGCCGACACCGGGAATTTCCTGGGCCAGTACATGGGCCTCACCTTCACAACATCGAATGTCCGGCCCCTCATCAGCAACCAGGTTGCGCCAAGAGTTCAGCCGGTGGCGGGCCTTCCCTGGGGTTCAATTTTCCCCAGCGATTTCTCCTGGATCGCTTACGGCGGCTGCCCGGAGATCAACAGATTCGACGGTGTTGAGGTGACCGGATTGGCGGTTCGCCAAGCGGAATTCCTTGATCCCTCGGGTTATGGCGGCATGTATCCCTTCGCTGCGGTCACCCTGAACGAGGTGGCCACCAGCAGGGTCGTCTCCATGCCCCTGGACCTGGGCTCTGTCTACGCAGTCCAGGGGGGCTCCTACCTGGGGTACATCGATTTTCTCGAATTTCTCCTGCATTTCTTCGACATCTACGGCGTTGGCCATTCGTCTGAGGACGGGGCCTTGCCCAACCTCGTTTTCCGGGCGGACAACCACCCGAATCCGTTCAACCCGAATACGATCATCACCTACTCGCTGCCCAGGGCCGGCCATTTCAAGCTGAACGTCTACGATGTCCGCGGCCACCTGGTCAAGACCCTGGTGGACGGGATTCGCCCAGCCGGCGCAGACCAGACCGTTGTCTGGGACGGCAGCAACAGCTTGGGCTCCGCCGCCGCCAGCGGCGTCTATTTCTACGAAGCCCGTGCCGGCGGGGAGGTGAAAATCGGAAAAATGACTTTATTGAAGTAGAATACTAATGGCCCAACAGGGGGGAAGCGGCCATGAAAAACTATTTCGTTGGATTTCACATACTGCTCATGATCTGCCTGGTCGCCATGTCGGCCTGGGCCGATGAACGGACTCGTCTTTCCCTCGGGGACCAGATGATCCACGGGGGGAGTCCGGGTTTTGCCAAGGCTGGTGGCGACACCATCAACCTGATGTCCACCCACGACGATCCCACCAACGGGGCGGGTGAGCCCTACTACTTCGGCGATTTCGAGGACGCCGACGGCAACCCCGCCTGGAACGGCTGGACCCACCGGGACATCACCCAGCCCAGGGAAACGCACTGGAACGTCAGCAACTACAATCAGCCCGATACCGGCAACCATGCGGCCTGGTGCGGAGACATCACCATTGCCGCCTGCAATGAAAGTGATCCCGCAGGGGGTTACGGCAACAGCTGGCACGACATCATCGAGTTCCGCCAGGTCGTTCCCCATCCGGAATCCAGCACCACAGTAACGATCACGGCCACCCTGATCCACGATTCGGAACCCGGCTACGACTACACCTACCTCAGCTACCGGTTCCAAGCCCAACTCTTCGGTGATCTTCAGTCCTGGGACGGCGCAGGGACCGAAGCGGTGGAGGGATCGGTCACCTTCCTGCCGCTCGAATATCTGGACGGCACCGACATTGCGGTCTATTTCCGCTTCAAATCCGACGGCGGCTGGTCCGACGAGGACTGCTCCTACACCACGGCGGGTGCCTGCCAGGTGGACGACATCAATGTCCATCTGGTCAACGGCCCATTCACCTGGGACTTCTTCGAGGACTTCGAACATGACGGCGATCCCGTCGACTTCGGCCTCTGGTCCATTGCCTTTCCGGACGGCGTCGGAGATTTTGCCCGGATCTGGAAGGGGCTTCAGGATGTCGATCCCTGCGTTTCGAACTTCAGCCCGCAGGTGGCGTTCATCGATGACGGATTGATCGTGCCGGGTACGGGGGGAAGCGACTGTATCAACTGGTGCTACGGTCCCGGCGGTTACATCGTGACCACCACCGGGGGGCTGGCCGGACCGGCAGAGCATATCCACTGCGCTATCGAGTCTCCGGTGATGGCATGGCCTGCCTCGCAGAACGGGGGGCAGGATGATGACGGGATCATCATTGCCTTCGGGGTTTTTCGCCACGAGGACCTGGACGGGGATTCCCCAGGCATTTTCTACACCTGGGGCATCCGCTCCGCGGATACCGACGGGTCAGGGGGCCCCACTCAGGATATCTACGATCAAGGATGGCAGGACAGGGCGTTCGTCTACTACGGTGACCCCGGCTACGTCATCTTCCGCGAGGACGTGACCGATCTGATGAATTCCGGTCGCGACGAGGTTCAGGTTCAACTGGCCGTCTACGAAGTGGGCTGGATCTGGAATTATCTCGGTAACGATGGGTACCCGGCGCCCTACTATGACAACGTGCGGGTTAAGGTTTTTCCTTACGCCGGCCCGGGGATGTCGGCTCGTGAACTGGACATGGCCCAGGACAACTTTCCCGAACGGGGCACCATCGACACCGGCGACCTCGGTTCGCACAGCGTCCGTTTCGACATGGCCAACAGTATTTCGCTGGCCGCGGATCTGCGCAATGATCCCGGTGACACCATGGTCGTGGACATCAATCCTGTCAGGGCCGGGGCGGAATTCTTGGGGAATCCTCTCCTGCGCTACACAGTCCGGTTCAACCCTGTTTTCGATCCGTATCGTTCGGCAGGTATGCCCGCCGTGGGGTCGGCGATGGGTATGCCCTCCGTTGGATCCAGCGGAACCTGGACTCCCGGCAAGTGGGCTTTCGACCTGCCCGACACGGGTTTCCTGTTCCCGGGAGACGTTCTACACTATTACATTGAGGCTACGGACGCCATCGACGGTACCGATCCCCAGACATCCCTGATGCCCGCCGACACTACGGGCTTCAGCACTGGCTTTGGCGACCCCATCGGCTACAACTCGAGGTTCGTCATTCACGCCCTGCCAAGCATCGTCGATAACGGCTTCGGTGGTTTCGAACAACCGGAAATCCTGTTCATCAACGACTTCGGCAATCGCGGGGGAGAAAACAAGTGGTACACGGCCCTGCGGAACTCCGGGGGCCTTTCGGGCCTCGACTACGATGTGTACTACGTCAACGGCCCCAGTTCCGGTGTGGGCAACGGCATCGGGGGCCGCGCCAACCACCTGATGCTGGCCGGCTATGAAACCATCCTCTATACCAGCGGGGATCTGAGGTCGTACACCCTCTCCAACGGGGATTTCACCAATGACCCCGGCAACGACGTGGAGACCCTGACCAATTGGCTGGACAGCGGTGGGAAGAACATTTTCCTGACAGGAGACGGTCTGGCCACCAACCTGTCCGAAAGCGGGACCGAGACGCTGGTCTTCCTGGAGGAATACATGGGTCTGGATGTCGTCACGGATGATATCCGGTCCCTCATCCACAGCCAGGTGGCGCCACTGGTGGTGACGACGGACGTCCTTCCGGTAGACGAGGTGTTCTACAGTCTGTCCTCCTGGTACGCCTACGGAGGCTGCCCCGGTTTGAATCGGTTCGATGGAGTGGTGACCCGTGGAGGGGCGATCCGTCTGGCCGAATTCACCGATCCACAGCGCCAGCCGGGAGCCTATCCTTTTGCGGCCGCCACCCTGAACCGGGTGGGGGACAGCAGGGTCATCTCCATGCCCGTGGATCTCATGTTCGTTTACACCGATCCGGAGGCACCGGCAGCCTTGTTGTCCAGCCGCACCCGGGTGTTGAGAGATGTCCTTTCCTTTTTCGGATACTACAGCCCGTTTTGGCCCTCCGAAGCCAGCGTCCCCGGCCCCATCTTCCAGGTCAGCAACCATCCGAATCCGTTCAATCCCAGCACGACGATCCTGTATTCCCTACCGCGGGCCGGGCATTTGAAATTGAACATCTACAACGTGCGAGGCCAACTCGTAAAAACTCTGATCGATGAGGCCCGGCCCGCCGGCGAGGACCAGTCGGTGTTCTGGGACGGTAAAGACAACCGGGGCTCATCCGCCGCCAGCGGCGTCTACTTCTACGAGGCCCGCGCAGCGGGCGAGGTGAAACTGGGCAAGATGACCCTGCTCAAATAGGGCTCTTCCACCGAGACGACGACATGATGACGGGGATATCCGCCACCATTCGTTTGAATGTGATAAGATCAAGAGAGGAAAACAGCCTTTTGCCTCGATCCCGGGGGTTCCGTAACTTCATTTCCGCCCGTTTGCCCGAAATTTTGCGGCTCGTTTTTGATTTCAAGGGGGCATGCCATGAAATCCCGCACCCTCGCTCCTATTTTACTCACCATTTTGTTGGCTTTAATCCTCGTGTCTTACGTCCAGGGCGAAGAGTTGCCGCGCTTTTCCCGCGGCGGTAGCGTGATCCACGGCAGGAGTCCGGAATCAGCCAAGGCCGGCGGCGACACCATCAACCTGATGGCGGCCGCCGACGATCCTACCAACAGTACCGGAGAGCCTGCCTACCGGGGCGACTTCCAGGACCTAATACCCGAGCCGGCCTGGCACGGCTGGACCAGTGTGGATCTTACCGCCCCCGAAACCTTCCATTGGCAGGTCAGCGATTACCAGCAGACCGGGGGCAACCATGCGGCCTGGTGCGGGGATATCGATCTGCCTGCTTGCGGACCCGGTGACACCGAAGGCGGCTACGGTAACGACTGGAAGGATGTCATCGAGTTTCGCCGGACGGTACCGGATCCAGCCGTCAGCACTACGGTGACGATCACGGCCGACCTGCGCCACGATTCAGAACCCGGCTACGATTTCACCCACCTGAGCTATCGGATCGAGAACGAGTCCTACACGAACCTGCAATCCTGGGACGGGATGGGCATCGTTTCGGTTCTGAAGTCCGTCATCTATCAGCCGCAGGACTACCTGGACGGCACCGATGTCGCGGTCTATTTCCGCTTCGTTTCCGAGAGGGAATCTTCCGATGAAGATTGCCTGTTCCCCTCGGCCGGCGCCTGCCAGGTAGACGATATCAACGTCCGGTTGGTCAACGGCGCGGTTACGGAAGATTTCTTCGAGGATTTCGAAGGTGACGGTGGTCCTGACGACCTCGGTCTGTGGACCGTGGTGCCGGCGATCGGGGTGGGAGATTTCGCCCAGATCTGGACGGGTTTGGAAGACAACGACCCCTGCATTACCAACTATTCTCCGCAGGTGGCCTTCATCGACGACGATATCGTTGTTCCGGGCACCGGTGGAAGCGACTGCATCAACTGGTGTTACGGACCGGGCGGATACATGGTTACCACTACCGGCGGTCTGGCGGGCTATTCTGGTCACATTCACAACGCGGTCGAATCGCCCGTCATGACCTGGCCGGAGGCGGCGACTCCCGGCGGCCTGGATCCCGACGGCATCACCCTGGCTTTTTCCGTCTACCGCCACGAGGATCTGGACGGTGATTCCCCCGGGATCTTCTATACCTGGGGTGTCCGATCCGCTGATTCCGATGGCTCGGCCGGGGAAGCGCAGGTCATCACCGACCACAGCTGGGAGGATCGCAATTTCGTCTACTACGGCGGCGCTGAATATCATCGTGCCCTGTTGGATGTGACCGAACTGATGGAACCGGGGCGCGACGAAGTCCAGGTCCAGCTGGCGGTCTACGAATTCGGATGGGTCTGGGGCTATGACGGCCACGACGGCTACCCCGCACCCTACTTCGACAACGTGACCGTCAAGGTGTACCCTCGCGTGGGTCCAGCCATGTCGGCCCGTGATATCGATCTGGCCCAGGACAACTTTCCCGAGGCGGGGGTCATCGACCTGGAAGACTTCGGTTCACTCCATGTCCGCTTCGACATGGCCAATAACATTTCACCCTCGTCTGATTTGAGGAACGATCCCGGCGATTCCCTCGTGGTCAGGGTGGTGTCGGTGCGGGCGGGGGCGGATCTGGCCGCCAACCCGGAGCTGCACTACGTCCTGAAACGGAATCCGGTATTCGATGCCTACCGAACCGCGGGGATGCCGGATATCGGGTGGGTGAGCGGCGGGGTCGCGACCAATGGCGGGTTTCCCCATCCCGGCCAATGGGCCTTCGATCTGCCGGATACGGGGTTCCTGTACCCGGGTGACATCCTGCACTACTACATCAAGAGCGTTGACGCCATCGGCGGCCCGGGGGGATCCGATCCCCAAACGGTCCTGCTGCCGGCCGATACGACCGGTTTTTCGACCGGCTTCGATGATCCCCGGGATTACGATCCCCTGTTTACCATGCGGGCCCTGCCGAGCATCCATTCTGACTATGAAGGCGGCTATGAGGTGCGGAATATCCTGTTCATCAACGACGGGGCCATGGGGGATAATCAGGCAAAGTGGTTCGAGGCTCTGGTGCACTTTGGTGAGTATTTCCCCTATTATGATTTCAATGAAATCTACGATATCTATCACGTCAACGGACCTACATCGGGGGTGGGCAACGGGATCGGGGGTCGCGCCAATGCGGAACTCCTGTCCTTGTATTGGGACATCCTCTACACCGCCGGTGATCTGAGTGTAAACACCATCTCCAACGGCGACTTCAACCACGACGCCGGTGACGACGTTGGTACGCTGAGCAACTGGCTCGGCCAGAATAACGGTCTGCAAGGCAAGGACATCTTCCTGACCGGTGATGACCTGGCCAGCGATCTGACGCAAGCCGGTGCCGCGACCGAGAGCTTCCTCCAGGATCTCATGGGCGCCACGGTTGTGACCAACGACATTCGTCCGTTGATAGGCTCCCAGGCCACACCGCTGGTGAGGGCTATTGCGGGCAACCCCGTCTTCGAGAATAACCTGCAGAGCTGGATCGCCTTCGGTGGCTGCCCCGGCATCAACACCTTCGACGCGGTGAACACGTTCGGCAGCGGTCAGATGATCGCCGAGTTCACTGATCCTTCGGGGACTGGTGGCCAGTATAATTATACGGCCGCGACTCTCAACATCATTGATGATGAGGATCCCGGAACTGTGAATAGCCGCGCTATCTCGATGCCCCTGGACCTGGCTTTCGTCTACGCAGCCCCGGGGTCCCCCAACCTGGGACACATAGATTTTCTCGAGTACATCCAGTGTTACTTCGGCATCTGCCCCCCGAATATCGGCGATGTCCCCGGAGACGGGGCCTTGCCGAGCCTCGTTTTCCGGGCGGAAAACCACCCGAATCCGTTCAACCCGAGTACGATCATCACCTACTCGCTCCCCAGCGCGGGACACTTCAAGCTGAGTGTCTACAACGTGCGCGGCCACCTGGTAAAGACCCTGATCGACGGGGTCCGGCCCGCCGGCGCCGACCAGATCGTCATCTGGGACGGCACCGACAACCGGGGCTCAGCCGCCGGCAGCGGCGTCTATTTCTACGAAGCCCGCGCAGCGGGCGAGGTAAAACTGGGTAAGATGACCCTCCTCAAGTAGTTACCGAGGTGGTACGTGCCGGGGGCGGTTGGGTTCCCGACTGTTTTG